>JAGXQU010000056.1 GCA_018335895.1 Hyphomicrobiales bacterium
GAAAAGGTCCGCGCCTATGCACGGTTCAACCGTGCGCGGCTCGCGGACGCGGGCAAGGCGACGACCGGACAACTCCTCGGCAACGGTCATCTGGCGATGACGATGGAAACCGGCAACGAGGCGCAGCGCTATCAGGGCATCGTTGCGCTGGATGGCAACTCGCTCGAAGAAGCCGCGCATACCTATTTTCAGAACTCGGAGCAGATCCCGACCCGCGTGCGTCTCGCGGTCGGCGAGGAAATGCTTGCCGGCGAGAAGATGCATTGGCGCGCCGGTGGCTTGCTGGTGCAGTTCCTGCCGTCGGATTCTTCGCGCTCGCGCCAGAGCGACATCGATGCCGGCGACGCGCCGGAAGGCACGGAGAAGCACGAGGTTAAAGAAGACGACGCCTGGGTCGAGGCGAAGTCGCTCGTCGCGACCGTCGAGGACCACGAGCTGCTCGACTCCTCGCTCTCCAGCGAGCGGCTGTTGTGGCGTCTGTTCAATGAGCGCGGCGTGCGCGTGTTCGATGCGATGCCGGTGGAAGCGAAGTGCTCCTGCTCGCGAGACCGTGTTTACGACATGCTGAAGAGCTTCACGCCGGAAGACCGCGCGAGCATGGTGAAAGACAACAAGATCGTCGTCACCTGCGAATTCTGCGGGCGGGTTTACCCGTTCGAGCCGGGCGAGGTTGAGACGGAGAATAAATGAGTCTGTCATTCCGGACGCCGCGCAAGCGGCGATCCGGAATCCAGTAACCTTCAGTGCCAATGATCTACGCTGGTGTTTACTGGATTCCGGGTCTCGCTCCGCTCGCCCGGAATGACGATGTTGATGCTAATGCTAATGCATCACCTTCTTCACGCTCGGGCTGTCGAGCGAGAAGGCCGGCACCTCGGCGTCGAAATCGTCGCCGTCTTCCGTCACCATCTGATAGGTGCCGGACATAAGCCCTGACGGAGTCTTCAGGGGCACGCCGCTGGTATATTCGAAGCGCTCGCCCTGCCGCAGCACCGGCTGCTTGCCGACGACGCCCGCGCCCTTGATTTCCTCGGTGCGGCCGTTCGCGTCGGTGATCTTCCAGTGCCGCGAGACGAGCTGCACGGCTTCCTCGCCGAGATTGAGGATCTCGATCGTATAGGCCCAGAAATATTCGTCGTCGCCCGGGGACGAGCGTTCCGACGAATACTCCGGCGTCACCGTGATCTGAACTTTGCGAGTCGTCGCGCGATACATGCCGCAGATAGTATCAGACGGCGGCAAGTCCGCGCGAGAGGTCCTCGATCAAATCGTCGGGATGCTCGAGCCCGACGGAAAGCCGCAACAGGCCTTCGCCGATGCCCATCTGCGCCCGGGCCTCCGGCGTGAAGCGCTGGTGCGTCGTGGTTCCCGGGTGCGTGATCAGGCTCTTGGTGTCGCCGAGGTTGTTCGAGATGCGGATGAGCCGGAGCGCGTTCGCGAAGCGGAACGCACCGGCCTGATTGCCATCGACCTCGAAAGAGAGGAGCGTGGAGCCGCCCTTCATCTGCTTCTTCGCAAGTTCGTATTGCGGGTGATCCTTCCGGAACGGATAGATCACTTTTTTCAGCTTCGGCTTGCCGGCGAGCCAGTCCGCGATTTTCGCGGCGTTCTCCTGTGCCTTCTCGACGCGGATTTGCAGCGTCTCGATGCCCTTGAGCAAAACCCAGGCATTGAACGGCGACATGGACGGGCCGGTCTGGCGCATGAAGGTATGCAGATGGTCTTTGACGAATTTCTCGGATGCGAGGATCGCGCCGCCGAGGCAGCGGCCTTGGCCGTCGATGTGCTTGGTCGCCGAATAGCAGACGATGTCGGCGCCGAGTTCGAGCGGCCTTTGCAGCATCGGAGTCGCGAAGACGTTGTCCACGATCAGGAGCGCATTCGCGCGCTTCGCGACCTTCGCGATCGCCGCGATATCGAGAATTTCGAGCGTCGGATTGGTCGGGCTTTCGAGGAAGAAGGCTTTGGTCTCGGGACGTACCGCATTCTCCCACGCCTTCAGGTCGGTACCCTCGATCAGCGTCGAAGTGATGCCGAAGCGCGGCAGCAGTTCCTCGATCACATAGCGGCACGAGCCGAACAGCGCATGCGCGGCCACGACATGGTCGCCCGCTTTCAGAAAGCAGAGCATCGAGGCGGTGACCGCCGCCATGCCGGTCGCAGTCGCGCGGCAAGCTTCCGCGCCTTCGACCGCGCGGATGCGCTCCTCGAACATCCCGACGGTCGGGTTCGAAAAACGCGAATAGATGAAGCCGTCGTCCTCGCCGCGGAAGCGCGCCGCACTCTGCTCGGCGCTGTCGTAGACGAAGCTCTGGGTGAGATAGAGCGTCTCCGCGTTCTCGCCGAACTGCGAGCGCATGATGCCCGAATGGATGAGACGGGTTTCCGGCCGCAGCGAGGCTGCATCGGGGACGGGACGAGGGGTCTTGACGGTCATTGACGTGGTCCTTCCAAACAAAAACCCGGCCGGGGGTTTGGCCCCATAAGCCGGGTGACACACGTCTCCCCGGCCTTTTAGCGACTTATTTTACGTGGCTGCAAGCCGGCCGGCTCAAATGACCACGAAGTGCGGGGATTATGCGTAACGCTCGCTTGGCGTCAAGTTCGGCCTATTCTAGGTCTCTCAGATGGAAAGCGCCTCCGTGCACCGGCTCCCACAATCGGCCCAAGGTATTCTGCCCGCGCGGGCGATCCGCGAGCTTGCAGACACGAAGGCGATCGTCGCGGATCGCGCCTTTGACGCGGATCAGGTTCAGCCGGCCTCGCTCGATCTGCGCCTCGGCGTGCGCGCCTGGCGCATCCGCGCGAGCTTCCTGCCGTCCGCGAAGACGCCCATCTCGGAGCGGCTCGAGGATCTGGCGCTGCATTCGATTTCGCTGAACGGCGACGGCACCGTGCTGGAAACCGGCTGCGTCTATATCGTCGAGGTCGAGGAGCGGCTTGCATTGCCTGCCGACATTGCCGCCGCGACCAACCCGAAAAGCTCGACCGGGCGTCTCGACGTTTTCACGCGGGTGATCGGCGACCGCGTTGCCGCCTTCGATACCATTCCGAACGGATACCAGGGCACGCTCTATTTGGAAATTTCTCCGCGCACGTTTCCGATTCTGGTGCGCCGCGGCTCGCGTCTTTCGCAGATCCGTTTCCGGCGGGGCGAGGCGAAGCTCGACATGAAAGAACTCGCGGCACTCCAGACGCGCGAGAAGCTCGTCAGCGCAGCCGAACCCGATCTGCGCGGCGGTGGGGTCGCCGTGTCTGTCGATCTTTCCGACTTCGGCAACGGCTATGCGGGCTTTCGCGCCAAGCGGCATACCGGCCTCATCGATGTCGACAAGCGCGCGGGCTATGACGTGATGGATTTCTGGGAGCCGATTCCGGCGCATCCGTCGCGCCGTCTCGTGCTCGATCCAGACGCTTTTTATATTCTCGCTTCGAAGGAAGCGGTGCATGTGCCGCCGGATCACGCCGCCGAAATGGTGCCGTTCGATCCGCTGGTCGGCGAATTTCGCGTACACTATGCGGGCTTCTTCGATCCCGGCTTCGGCCACGCGGCGGCTGGCGGCCATGGCGCGCGCGCGGTGCTGGAAGTGCGTTCGCGCGAAGTACCCTTCATTCTGGAAGACGGACAGATCGTCGGGCGTCTCGTGTATGAGCGGCTGACCGAACGTCCGGACAAGCTATACGGCGAGGTCGGATCGAACTATCAGGCGCAGGGCCTGAAGCTTTCGAAGCACTTCAGGCCGCTCACTTAACTCTTCGCTAGGCCTTCTTCGTCCGCGTCCGCTTGCCGGAGATCGCCCGCACTTCGGCGCGCAACGCGCGAATTTCTGTAAGCAGCACGCTTTCCTTGTCGCTCAGTTCCGCGAGCGCCTGCTGCTCCGCGCGATGCTCGCGCTCCTCGGCTTGGCGGATCTTGTCGGCTTCGTTCTGCATCGCCGTCACGATGATCGCGATAAAAAGGTTCAGCACCGTAAACGTCGTCGTCAGAATGTATGGGATGAAGAAGAGCCACGCATAGGGATGCGTCTTCATCACGTTGTTCGCGAGCTCATTCCAGCCCTCGAGCGTCATCACGGTAAAGAGCGAATAGGCCGAACGTCCCATGGTGCCGAACGCATCCGGATGGTCGGGACCGAACATGTTCGTCGCCATCACGGCGAAGCAGTAATAGACGAGCGTCAGCAGGAACGCGATCGCGCCGATGCCGGGCATCGAGCCGATCAGGCCGCCAACCACGCGCCGGAGCGTCGGCACCGCGGAGACGAGACGAAGCACGCGCAGGATACGGAGCGCGCGCAAGACGGAGAGCGGCCCGGTCTGCGGCATCAGCGAAAGCGTGATGACGATGAAGTCGAAAACATTCCACGGATCGCGAAAGAAGCTGCGGCCGGTGACGATCAGGCGGACCAGAACCTCGACGACGAAAATGCCGAGGAGCACATGATCGAGCGGCTCCAGGATCCAGCCGTAATGCTTCATCAGCGTTCCGCTGGTCTCGAGGCCGAGCACCAGCGCGTTCAGCATGATGAGTGCGGCAAGCACGCGATCGGTTTTCGGATGTTCCAGAAAATGCCGGGCACGATCGATGGTCGCGCCGCCCCAGGTTGCCCGGATCAGGCGCTTCGGATTTGCACGCTTCGCCACAGAAAGCCCCCACTATTCCACCTGCATTAGAGCAGGGCCTTTGAAAGTGGCAAGGGGACCTAAAATCTCTCGGCGCGCAGCACGAAGGTATCGCTGACATTTACGACGCCGATATGCCGCTCGACGACTGCAAAGGCCGCATCGAGAAGCTTGTCGAGGCGCTCCGGCCGGATCAGACAGATCACCGCCACCATGCCGCTCGCGCGGCTCACCTGGCCTTCGCGGCTCCACTGGCCCGACCTTCCCGAGCCGCCGCTTACGGGCAGGACCGTGAATCCGGTCACGCCGACGCTGATCAGCGCGTCGGTCAGCCGCTTTTCCATGACGGCTTCGATGATGATTTCCACGCGCTTGGCTTTGTGCATCTGCATCGCTCTCACCCCGGATTTCAGCGCATCAGCGCCTGCGCCATCGTCATGTAAAGCGGTATCCCGAGCGTAATATTGAATGGAAACGTGATGCCGAGGGAGAGTGTCAGCGAAATTGAAGGGTTCGCCTGCGGCAATGCCACCCGCATCGCCGCCGGAACGGCAATGTAGGAGGCAGACGCGCCGAGCACCATCATCAGCACGGAGCCGCCAAGCGACAGTCCGAGCGCAAGACCGGCGCCAAGCCCGAACGCAGCGCCCACCAACGGCATCACGATGCCGAACGCCGCGACGCCGGGCGAGAGCAAGCCTCGGTTATCCTTCAGACCCCGGCCCGCGACGATCCCCATATCGAGGAGAAAAAGGCACAGCACGCCCTTGAAGGGAGAAACGACGAAGCTTTCAATTTGCGCCAGCCCATCCTTGCCGGTGATCCAGCCGATGAGGAAGGAGCCGACCAGCAAGACAATCGATCCGTTCAGGAGAACTTCCCGCCAGAGCCTGCCGTCAATGCTGCCGCCGTTTTTGCTGCCGCGCGCTGCGAGCCATAGCGCAGACACGATCGCCGGCGCCTCCATCGCCGCCGCGACAGCGACCATGTAGCCTTCCGCCGGCGTGCCCATGCCGCTTAGGAGCGTGCTTGCCGCCACGAAGGTCACGATCGAGATCGAGCCGTAGTGGCCCGCGATAGCAGCGGCATCGACCACAGGCAGCGAGGTCATCGAGCGTAACAGCAGATACGCGACAAACGGCAGCGCGAAGGAAAGCGCGACCCCTGTGAGCAACGCTGCAAACAGGCGCAGATCGATGCCGTGGCCGGTGACTCCGACGCCGCCTTTGAAGCCGATGGCAAACAGAAGATAAAGCGAGATGCCTTTAACGATGGCCTCGGGAAAGTTGAGGTCGGATCGCGCGAGCGCTGCGAACAGGCCAAGCACGAAGCTGAGTACAATGGGCGAAATCAGGTTCGCCGCCGCCAAGCTTAGTACGCTATCCATCTACTCGGCTCACCCAAATCCCGATCCATTTCGCGGATTTATAATACCGGGATTCGCCGAGACCTACAGCATTTTGCTCTTTGCGCCGATGTAGTAGCGTGCACGCAACGCGGGCGTAGTTCAGTGGTAGAACGACAGCTTCCCAATCAGCCGAAGCAATTTTCATAGTTCATCATAGATGATGACGAGCCCCGATTTTTGGGGCTTTTCGCGTGTTATCCTATTCCTAGCTGCACATTGAAAAACGCAGCTACACCCATCCACTCGGTGCCTGAGAGGTGCCTGAAAATGCCTAGAGCCGTCCTCACGGATATTTCCGTGCGGGCGCTGAAGGCTCCCGCACACGGTCAGATCACCGTCTGGGATTCGAGCAGCCCGGTCGGCGTGCGTGTCTCTGCTGGAGGTACGAAGACTTTCATCGTTCTTGTCGGAAGTGGGAAGCGCCAAACTATCGGCAAGTTTGGGATTATTACTCTTGCGGAAGCAAGAGCTGAAGCAAAACGTATCCTCGCCGAGAAGACGCTGGGCATAGCAAAACCGAAACCGTCTAGCGTTTCGTTTGCGACCGCCTGCAACTACTTTCTCGACGAGAACTACAAAGGCAAAAGACCGCGCACAAAAGCAGAAGCAAAGCGCTTGCTTGCACGGCACTTCACACCGGTTTTTGGTAAGCGGCCGATTTCCGAAATTACCGATGCGGACGTGGGAGCAGTTCTTTCTAAACTTGCCAAGACGCCGAGCGAACAGCTTCATGCGTTCCGTGCCCTTCGAACGATGCTGAAATGGTGTACGCGGCCCCCGCGTCGGTACATCGCGCACAGCCCGCTCGAAGGATACGAGCCGCCTGGAGAAGATCGGAAAGGAACGCGCGTACTCTCTGACGCCGAACTCGCGAAGATTTGGAAGGTCGCCACGGGCCGCTACGGCGGCTTATTCCGGCTCCTCATCCTTTGGGGTACGCGAAACGGAGAGACCGCGCGCATCCGACGCTCGTGGATCGAAGACAACGTTCTCACGATCCCCGGCGAGGTAACGAAGAACAAGCGCGCCCACGCTATTCCGCTTCTTCCTCTCGCTAAGAAAGTGCTTTCTGAATGCCCAGAGGGCGCATTCTTCTTTCCCGGGAAGTCATCGGATACGTTCTTCAACGACGGCTCGTGGGGAAAGCTCAAGGCGGACCTTGATCGAGTGTCTGGCGTCCATAACTGGCAGCTTCGCGATATTCGCCGCACGTTCCGGTCGAACCTGGCCAAGATGAAAGTGCCCCGGGAAATTGCAGAGATCATGCTCAACCATGTCACCGGAGCAAATAGGAACGACCTCGACGAGATTTACGACCGTTACGACTATCTCGACGAAAAACGTGACGCACTTGCGAAATGGGAATCTCGGCTGCGCCAGATTCTTAAGGAGAAACAATGAGGAGCCATGAGCATCTTGTGGCTCCTCCTTTCTATGCATACATTCTCGGGATCCATCGGTGGTGAACCGGGGGCTTGCAAGCTCTTCTTCAAAGGGAGTTTTGCAATGTCTAACCGACCACTCATCGTCGATTGGAAGGGACTTAAGAAGCTCGGCTGGTGTTACTCACGAGCCCATACGTGGCGCTTGATGTTTGACCCGGAGTATGGCGACCGCCGATTCCCGGCGTGCCGCAAACTCGGTAAGCATCCAAACGCTCACCCGGTGTGGCGCATGAGTGAAATACTCGCCTACTTCGAGTCCCACGGTTTGAAAGTGACCGAAGATTGGAATGCTTCCTAAAGAGGAAGCCGACCCCCGGTGTCCAAGCCGGGGGTCGAATTTTACAAGGTCGTCATCAATCGAACGACTTAGCGAAGGTCAGTGATTGCAAGTTAGCATGAAAATGAGCTGATGAATTCCGATCACCAGTTTCTGGAGCGCAATGATTACTGATTATCAAGCAAAGTATTTTGCCCATGATCTAACCAAACGCTGCGCGTCAGATAGCGCTGAGAGACTAGCTAGTGTTGTTGCAGGCGCTCAGGTTGATCTAAATCCGCATCAAGTCGATGCGGCGCTTTTTGCCTTTTCGTCCCCCCTCTCGAAGGGCGCCCTACTAGCTGACGAAGTGGGCCTTGGAAAAACGATCGAAGCAGGCCTCGTCATCTCCCAGCGCTGGGCTGAACGAAAGCGTTGTATTTTGATTATTACGCCCTCGAACCTCCGAAAGCAGTGGCATCAGGAACTCAGCGAGAAATTTTTCTTGCCGTGCACGATTCTTGAGTCGCGAACTTATAACGAGGCAATCAAGTTAGGGCGTTTCCGTCCGTTCGATGTGAAAGACACTGTCATAATCTGCTCGTACCAGTTCGCGCGGAACAAGGCTGCGGACATTCACGCGATGCCATGGGATCTAGTCGTTATCGACGAGGCCCACAGGCTTAGGAACGTCTACAAACCATCCAATGTGATCGCGAATACGCTAAAACAGGCGCTCGCCCAGAAACAAAAATTACTTCTGACAGCGACTCCACTTCAAAATTCGCTGATGGAGTTATTTGGCCTTGTGAGTTTTATCGACGAACACACATTTGGCGATCTAAAGAGCTTCCGCGAGCAGTTTGCCAATCTCGCTCACGACCGCGTGTTCAATGTTTTGAAGGAGCGATTGAAGCCAATATGTCACCGAACCTTGCGTCGGCAGGTGACCGCATACGTTCCCTATACGCGTCGCTTACCGCTCGTTGAAGAATTCACGCCAAGCGATGGCGAGGATCGGCTATACGAACTCGTTTCGGAATATTTGCGACGGGATAATCTGCAGGCCTTGCCAGCAAGCCAGCGCTCCTTGATGACGCTAGTTCTGCGAAAGCTGCTCGCGTCATCAACCTTTGCAATCGCTGGGGCTCTCTCCTCAATTTCCAAGCGCATGCGAGCTAAGTTGAAGAAGCACGAGGTCCAAGCGACACTCGAAGATGATCTCGGACAAGACTACGAGAGCATGGATGCAACTGCCGAAGAATGGACCGAGGAGGAGCCACTTGAAACACTAACGGAGACTGATCGCAAGGCTATCGAGTCCGAAATCGCTGACCTAGAAGAGTTTGCTAAGCTCGCCACTTCGATCGATCACAACGCCAAGGGGAAGGCGCTTCTAAAGGCTTTGAGCGTCGCCTTTGCCAAGGCCGAGGAGCTTGGCGCCGAACCAAAAGCTATCATTTTCACCGAGTCACGAAAGACACAGGCCTACCTACTAAGGGTGCTCGCCGACAGTCCCTACGCCGACGGCATTGTGCTTTTCAACGGTACAAACACCGACGAGCGGTCAAAGCAAATTTATGCCAAATGGATTGAGCGTCACCAAGGCTCAGATCGGGTAAGCGGGTCGAAGACGGCCGACATGCGATCGGCTTTAGTGGAATATTTTCGTGATGAGGGTCGCATTATGATTGCGACCGAAGCGGGCGCCGAGGGAATCAATCTTCAATTCTGCTCTCTGGTCGTGAACTACGACCTTCCTTGGAATCCCCAGCGCATTGAACAGCGAATTGGCCGCTGTCATCGCTATGGCCAAAAGCACGACGTTGTGGTCGTCAACTTTCTAAATCGCAAGAACGAAGCCGATCAGCGTGTCTATCAACTTCTCTCGGAGAAATTTAAACTGTTCGAAGGAGTATTTGGAGCGAGCGATGAAGTACTGGGTGCTATCGAGTCTGGCGTAGACTTTGAAAAGAGAATTAGTGCCATTTATCAGCGATGCCGTCAGAAAGAAGAGATCAAGACAGCATTCGATAATCTTCAACTCGAACTCAGCCTCGAAATAAACGAGGCTATGGCTCAGACACGACAAAAGCTTTTAGAAAATTTTGACGATGAGGTTCGCGAGAAGCTCAAAATTCGCGACGAAGATGCCAAGGTCTATCTCGATCGGTTTGAACAGTTACTCATGCGCGTAACTCAGCACGAGTTAAAAGATTGTGCCGACTTCATTGATGCCACGTCATTCCGTCTGAAATCAAAGCCAGATTGGGTTGAGGTGGGAGATATTCCTCTCGGGCTCTACGAGTTACCACGCCGGACAGGTGAAGCGCACCTTTATAGACTTAGCCATCCTTTGGGTGAGGCGGTCGTGGAACGTGCGAAGGCGAAAAAACTCGTCCCGGCAGAGCTGGTATTTGATTACTCCAATCACCCTGGAAAGGTGACCGCGCTTGAGCCCCACAAAGGCCAGGCCGGTTGGTTCGTCGCTGCCCAGCTTGCTGTTGAAGCCCTAGATCAAACCGAAGAA
Organism: Hyphomicrobiales bacterium; assembly: GCA_018335895.1. Classification (GTDB taxonomy): domain Bacteria; phylum Pseudomonadota; class Alphaproteobacteria; order Rhizobiales; family Xanthobacteraceae. The sequence continues at coordinate 10,263 of JAGXQU010000056.1, forward strand.
TATCTCCTGGTATCTGGTGTATCGGATGCAGGAGATTCGTTGAGCGACGAAGCCGCCTTGCGTCTATTGACGCTTGCAGCAAGAGTTGGACCGGAGATGCCCCCGCCAGTAAATACGATAGATCGCTTGAACGGTAATCTTCGGCTTAGGCAACAGGAAATTCAGCGCACGATTTCTGAACGCAACGCCCGGTTTTTTGAGGTTGAAGCAGATAAGCTCGACGGCTGGGCCGATGATCTCAAAGTCGGTCTAGAGCGCGAAATCAAAGAACTAGATCGTCGAATTAAGGAAGCCCGCCGTGCCGCGACAACTGCATCGACTTTAGAAGATAAGCTCGCAGGGCAAAAGCAAATCAAGTCGATTGAAGCTTTGCGAAACGAAAAACGAAAATCACTGTTCGAGGCGCAAGACGAAATTGACAAGCAGAGAGCGCAGCTAATTGCTCAGATTGAAGGTAAGTTGGAACAAAATACAAATTTGAGATCACTCTTTACTATTCGTTGGAGTCTGCAGTGACCGACAAGAAATCTCCTTCGGAGTCTTTATCTGCAGTGGTCGTTGATAGGCTTATCCAATCAGGACTGGTTCGCTCCGAAAAACGCGACAACCTCATCGCTACGATTTCGTCCGGAAGTATGAAGGGAGAAGATTGGAAACTAGAAATTGATATTGCGAAATCCAAGGTTGAGCGGCGATGACTACTGTCCCATTAAAGGCGCTCAACCTCACTGCTTTTCGGGGCTCTTGTGCGACATTCATTCTTCCTTTTGAAAAGGAAAGAAAACTCACACTTCTTTATGGTGAGAATGGTACCGGCAAGACGACGATCTGTGATGCCTTCGAATTCTTGGCCCTCGAAAAGATTTCATCGCTCGAAGGTTATGGGCTTGGTGGGAGCCTAGAGAAATATTGGCCTAGCGCAAGCAAGAGCCCAGACGATCTGTTGGTCGCGTTGGAAACGCAAGACGGGGTTTGCTCCGGCAAGCTTGTCAACAAGAAAGTACAGATCACACCATCCTCATCGCGTCCGCGAATTGAACTGCTGCGTCGTCAGCATATTCTTCGTTTGATTCAAGCGCAGCCAAAGGAACGCTACGATGCGATTAAGCGTTTTATCGATATTTCAAATTTTGAGAGGTCCGAGGAAGCACTGCGCCAGCTTTCCAAATCGCTCGCTGAAGAGCGTGACCACGCGCACTATGCCGAGAGTCAGAGTCTACTTGAACTGCAAGGATTTTATGAAGCGGCTAACGAACCAGCAGGATTGACCGCTGTCATTTGGGCCAAGCAGAAACTTGCCCAGCCCGCGGGGAACCTGGATGCAGATATCGTTGCTATCGGCAAGCTACGGTCTGCTTTTGATGCAGTTAAGAATATTTTGAAGCGACGAGAGAGCGTGCATGCGGCTGTTGCCGCGACCGGCGAAGAAGTTGATAAAGCTAACGCAGCGCTTGCTTCAGCCGCTGCGGCGGCGGGTGATGATGCAACTGAGATATTGGCGGTACTGGACGCGGGTAGCAAATACTTACACGCTCATCCAGATGCGAACGAGTGTCCGCTGTGCCGCAGTGAAGAAAACGTTTCGGGGCTAGCGAATGAGATTGCAGCCCGCCTCACTCGCTTGTCCGCATTAAGTGCGGCAGCGTTTGCGCTCGATCAGCGCATCAAGGCGTTTGAAGCCGCGCGAGCCGCTTTGGCCCAGCTTGACTTAGACTACGCGCAGGCAATTTCGACGTATACCACCGCTAAAGATGGTCATTCCTGGAAAAGTGAGTTGCAGTTGCCGACGAGCTCTCCACCTGCGGATTTGGCTTCGCTCGCGTCATGGCTAGATGCCAATGACACCGTTGCATCAGGTTGGCCAGCCATCGAAGCTTCTTGGTATGAAGAGAAAAAATTTACAGCGACTTTAAAAGCGGCATCCGAACGATATGATGTGAATCATACCTCTCGGGCCCGACTCGATGATCTGCTACCCAGAGTGCAAGAAGCGCTCAAACTCTGCGTAGAGCAACGGCAGGCTTTCACTAACGAGATGATCGGTGAAATAGCAAAGGAAGTCGGCAGTCTTTATGAAAAAATTCATCCGGGCGAAGGATTGGACGCCATTGCCTTACCATTGGACCCGAACAAACGAGCGTCAATCGAGTTAGAGGCAAAATTTTCTGGGCGTGATGTGCCGCCGCAGGCCTATTTCAGTCAATCACATTTGGACACACTCGGGTTGTGCGTTTTTTTGGCGCTTGCATCCCGCGATGGTTGCGATGATAAGATTTTGATTTTGGATGACGTACTCGGTAGCGTTGATGAGCCGCATGTAGAGCGGGTCGTCGGCGTAATCTATGAAGTGAGTGAAAAATTTCAACATACGATTGTCACCACGCATTACCGGCCATGGCGAGAGCGTTTTCGCTGGGGATCGCTCAAGCCCGACCAGCCATGTCAGTTCGTTGAACTAAGCGGTTGGAACATCGAAGACGGCATGAGCATTGTTGGAGGCTTGCCAGAAATCGAGCGGCTTAGAGCCCTACTTACTGCATCGCCGCCGGATACGCAGGCTATTTGTAGCAAGGCAGGCGTTATTCTCGAATACGCTCTCGACTATCTCACTCAGCGCTACGAGTGTGCTGTGCCTCGCCGCCACGGCAATAGTTACACAATTGGTGATTTGCTGCCCGCCGTAAGCACTAAACTCCGCGATGCTTTAAAGGTCGAGATACGCGATGGCCTAACCGACCCAAACTCTGCGTCCACAAACATAGTTCATTTGAAGCCGATTTTGGAAGAGCTTTCTCGAATCGCGCAGGTTCGCAATGCGCTCGGCGCGCATTTCAAAGCTATATCCTTTGACTTGCTTGATCAGGATGCAATTGGTTTCGCGAATCATGTCGTTCAGTTGGTTGATGCTTTGTCCCACCCAGATCATGGCTGGCCGAACAATGACAAGTCCGGCAGCTATTGGCGCAATAGTGGCGATAGCCGTCGGCTCCATCCTCTTAAAAAGCCCGCTTAAGGCAAAGACATGACAAAAAAACAAAAACTCGAACTAACATGGGTGGGCAAAGACAACCGTCCGCGCTTAGAGCCGCGCATCCTGCTTGAAGATCCCGAGAAGTCGTATCATGCCACGCATCGGGTCAGTGAGAACGATATCTTCGACAATCGACTGATCTTTGGCGACAACCTGCTCGCGCTGAAGGCGCTGGAGCACGAGTTCACGGGAAAGGTGAAGTGCGTCTTCATCGACCCACCCTATAATACTGGTAGCGCCTTTGAACACTATGATGATGGATTGGAACATTCAATTTGGCTTGGGTTGCTACGTGACCGACTGGACGTCATCCGACATCTCTTAGCCGACGATGGTTCGCTGTGGATCACGATTGACGACAACGAAGCTCATTACCTTAAAGTACTTTGTGATGAGGTTTTTGGACGCGCGAATTTTGTCGCCAACGTGGTTTGGCAAAAACGGACGTCACCAGAAGCTAGGTTGCAGCTTGGCACCGCGCACGACGACGTTCTGGTCTATTCCAAGAATCCTTCCAAACTCATCCTTAACAAACTTGTTCGCTCCGATGAACAAATCAAGAATTTCAAGAACCTCGACGATGATCCGAGGGGGGCTTGGGCGTCTAGCGATTTTACAGCGCAAGGTTGGCGCCCCAATCAAATGTACAAAATTAAATCACCATCTGGCGTCGTATTTGATCCGCCACCTGGCAGATGTTGGGGAAACATCGAAAGTGTTTTCTTGAAATTAAAGTCAGAAAACCGAATCTGGTTTGGAAAGGATGGGTCTGCTCGTCCCAGAGTTAAAACCTTTTTGAGTGAACAAGAAGGCGTAAGTGCATGGACATGGTGGACGAATTCAGAAGTTGGCCACAACCAAGAAGCAAAAAAGGAGATTATTGAACTCTTTGGTGCTGACAACGCGTTTGATACGCCAAAACCCGAGCGACTACTTAAGCGCATAATCGAACTTGCCACGACACCCGGCGACCTCGTCCTCGACTCCTTTGCTGGTTCCGGTACGACTGGTGCTGTCGCTCACAAGATGGGCCGACGCTGGATCATGGTAGAGCTGGGTGAGCATTGCCATACTCATATCATTCCGCGCCTGAAGAAAGTCATTGACGGCGAAGACAAGGGCGGCGTGACCGAGGCCGTCGATTGGCGGGGCGGCGGCGGTTTTCGCTATTTCAGACTGGCGCCTTCGCTGCTCGAAACCGACAAGTGGGGCCGGGAGGTCATCAGCAAGGCCTATAATGCCGAGATGCTCGCCGAAGCCTTGTGCAAGATTGAAGGCTTCACTTATGCGCCGAGCGATGCCGTCTATTGGCAGCATGGCCATTCGACTGAGCGCGATTTCATCTACGTGACGACTCAGACGCTGAGCGTCGAGCAACTCCAGCAATTGAGCGAGGAAGTCGGCACTGAACGTTCGCTACTCGTGCTGTGTTCGGCATTCCGGAGCAACGCTGATCGCTGGCCGAATCTCACGGTCAAAAAGATCCCGAACCACATCCGCTCGCGCTGCGAATGGAGCCATGACGATTACAGCCTGAACGTCGAGAACCTGCCAAAGGCACCGCCGAGGCCGGAGCCCGATGCGCCATCCGTTGCGGAGCCCGCTGCCGGGCAACCGGACCTGTTCGGCTCCAAGAATGGAGGCAGCCGATGAACCGTCATGTGAACTCTATCGCTGGCCGCCTGAGCCTTCGTGCGCCGCAACGTCAGTCCCTAGAAATCCTTGATCGGATTACCGAGATCGCACCACCTAGCAAGGGCGCGGACCTTGAAGCCGCGCTCGCCGCGATCAGTAGCGAGTTTCCCACCGTCACCGACTTCGAACGTGAGTTCCCCAGCCTATGCTTCGCGCTCGCGACGGGCGTCGGTAAAACAAGGTTGATGGGCGCCTTCATCGGCTATCTCCATCTCGCGCACGGGCTGAACAACTTCTTCGTCCTCGCACCCAACCTCACCATCTACAACAAGCTGATAACAGACTTCACCCCGAACACGCCCAAATATGTACTGAAGGGTATCTCCGAGTTTGCGGTCTCGCCGCCTGTCATCACCACCGGTGAAAACTACGAGCGCCAGATTGCCAGCGGTGGGCAGCTGTTCCCGACAACGATCAACATCTTCAACATCTCGAAAATCAATTCCGAAGTGCGCGGCGGGCGCGCCCCGCGTATCCGTAGTTTCCGCGAAGAAATCGGCGAGAGTTATTTCGACTACTTGGCGGGACTCAACGATCTCGTGCTCATCATGGATGAGTCGCACCGGTATCGCGCTTCCGCCGGCATTCGCGCCATCAACGAGCTGAAACCGGTTCTCGGCCTGGAACTTACTGCCACGCCGTTCGTCGAAACGAACCGGGGGCCGACGCCCTTCAAGAACGTCATCTTCGACTACCCCCTTGGCCGCGCCATGGCGGACGGCTTCGTGAAGGAGCCAGCCGTTGTCACACGCAAGAATTTCAACCCGGCGGGCATGTCGGTCGAACAGATCGAGCGATTGAAGCTCGAAGACGGTGTCCGGCTGCACGAAAGCGTCAAGGTGGAGCTTGAGACCTACGCTCGCGAGACGATGAACCCCATCGTCAAGCCGTTCCTGCTCGTCATCGCCCGCGACACGACGCACGCAAGCCAGCTGATGCAGCTGATACAGTCGGACGGCTTCTTCGAAGGCCGCTACGCGGCGAAGGTCATCCAGGTCGACTCCAGCAAGACCGGAGCCGAGGAAGACGAGATGGTCGAGCGGCTGCTTAAGGTCGAGCACACAGACGAGCCGACCGAAATTGTCATCCATGTCAACATGTTGAAGGAAGGCTGGGACGTCACCAACCTCTACACCATTGTGCCGCTGCGCGCCGCCAATGCGCGCACGCTCATCGAGCAATCCATCGGCCGTGGCCTTCGTCTTCCCTACGGGAAGCGAACCGGCGTTATCGCCGTCGATCGACTAAACATCGTGGCGCACGACCGTTTTCAGGAGATCGTCGAGGAGGCGAACAATCCCAATTCGACGATCCGTCTGCAGCAGGTCGTGCTGAATCCCGATCAGCTACAGAAGACCGTCACGGTTGTCTCCCAGTCGCAGCTTGCCGCCAAGCTCGGCCTCAAGCCGGACCATCCCACTTCGAGTACGCAAGTGTCGGGCTTCAACGAAGCGCCGGCCGTTTTCAACACCGAAGAACAGAAGATCGCGCAGATCGCATACGACGTAATTCGGAAGTTCGAATCCCAACCGGACAAGCTTCCGAGCGTCACTTACCTCCAACAGCCGGAGGTGCAGGCCGCGGTTCTGAAGGAAGTGACGAACCAATATCGACCCGCGCAGCTGGAAATGACCGGCATCACGAAGCAGCCCGATCTCGCGGCGGTGGTCGCGAAGACGACGGAGATTGTGGTCCAGCAGACCATCGATATTCCTCGTATTCTTGTGGTTCCAAAGGGGGAGGTAAAGTCAGGGTTCAAGCCATTCACCCTGGACCTATCGACGATCAATTATCCGACGCCTGACGACGAGCTATGGATCAGACATTTGCGCACGGAACAGGTCGATGTAATCGGACTTGGGCGTGGTAGCGTCGATGAACAGCGTCTGGAGGACTACGTAGTCAGTGGGCTGATCGATTTCGACGATGTCGCCTACGATGAGCATGCTGATCTGCTTTATGACCTGGCCGAGCAAGTGGTGGCACATCTTCGCGGCTATCTATCTGCCGACGACGCACGAAAGGTTCTCCGCCTTCACCAAAAAGAGATCGCCCGATTTGTTCATGCGCAGATGCAGAAGCACTTCTGGCAGGCCACGGACGTCGACTACGAGGTTGTGGTAACGCGAGGGTTCACGGCGCTTCGGCCAAGCGCCTACACGGCAGCAGCGGGCGAGCAACCACTCGATTTCAGGAAGTCCCCCGCCGACAAGAGCAATATGTCGAAGTACATCTTCGGCGGTTTTGCGAAATGCCTTTATCCTGTCCAGAAATTCCAGTCCGACGCGGAGCGCAAGCTCGCCGTCATCCTGGAGCGAGAGGCTTTGAAGTGGTTCAAGCCCGCCAAAGGTCAGTTTCAAATTTACTACAAATGGGGTGCGGATAATCCTGAGTATCAACCGGATTTCGTGGCCGAGACCAAAGATCGAATCTTTATGCTGGAACCGAAGGCTGCCAACCAGATGACGGATGGTGAGGTTCTAGCGAAGAGGGACGCCGCTTTACGCTGGTGTCAGCAAGCCAGTAACCATGCCCGCAACCACGGCGGAAAGCCTTGGACCTATGTTTTAATCCCGCATGACACGATTGCAGAGAATATGACACTTGATGGGCTTGCAAAGCTTCACGGCCCAAAAGGGTGATTGCTAATTCTGATGTCGGTGACATTGCTTTCTGGACTAAGCGTTTGGTTCATTTGCTCTAAAGGCTGGGGATAACCAGCGAGCCGTGCGTCGAGCCGGGGTACTATCCACTATATGCAGTACGACCTGTCGCGCCCGTCCGCGACCAGTCCCGACAGCGAATATTCCCTCTCGATTGAGGAGGTGGCCGAGCGGTATTCGAATGCGGGCCATCCGCGAACTTCCCGTTCGATCCAGCGCTATTGTGCGAAGGGCCATCTAGATTGCCGCCGTATCGAAACTCAATTCGGTGAGAAGTATCTAATCTCGCCAGCATCAGTGGCGACGCACATTGCTTACATCGAGGAGGTGCGGCCAATCGGGACAGGTCACGACATGCCGCGACACGTCGCACCTGCTATCGCGCAAGCCGATACAAGCGAAGCCGCCAAATCGATTGCTCCGACAAGCCCCGACCCGTCGCGACAAGACGCGGCCGCGTCGCGCTACGTCGAGCGCCTAGAAGGGGAGAATGAATTCTTGCGCAAGCAAGTCTCCGTGAAGGACGACCAGATCAAAGACCTCACCGAACGCGCGCGGGAAACTAATCACTTGATCGGCGGATTACAGAAGATGCTGACACCGCTGCTTGGGCGAGGCGGAGAACGCAACGGTTCTGCCGGCCCGGGCCAGATGTCATAGGGCAGGGGATAAGTGGCGCTGGCGCGATTTTGGGACGTATAATGCAGGCATGGATTTACCGCGCAGCATCGGGGAATTGCTGAAAGAAAAAACCATCATCCTCAAGGGCGCAGACGCTGCAACCGCGCAAGGCTTTACCCAGGTTCCGAATTTTATCCTGAAATCAAAAAGGCTCAGTTCCGGCGACAAGCTCGCATTCGCAATGCTGCTCTCCTACGCATGGCAGAACGACTACTGCTTTCCCGGTCAGAAGCGCCTCGGTGAAGACATGGGCCTGCATGAAACCAATGTGCGTCGTCATCTCAAATCATTAGAGGCGCATGGCATGCTAGCCATCGTGCGGCGAGGGCAGGGCAAGACCAATATCTACGAGTTGGATTTGAAGCCGCGCAGATTGTAGCCGGTTTAGACCGAGCAAAAATGCTCGGTCTAGAGCGAGCGAAATCAGCAGTTCTTGAACCGGCAAAATCGCTCGGTCATTCAATATAAGAATATGCATCTAATATATTCATAGAAATAGATTCAGTATTGGGAATGCATTTTTCTTAGAAAAGGGGAGAGGACACGGCTGGAGCCGTATCTTTCAACGGCGGCCGCTTTGGTGGTCCAACCGCGCCTTAGACCCCGCCTTTACGGTAAGGCGGGGTGAGCAACGAAAATATCCTGATATGGCGGGTCGCGCGCGTCGGGCTACCCGCCCGACCTCGTGCCTTTTCGGCTCCGCTGGGGCGGGCCGACGGCGCTGCCTTCGCGTGTCGCTCAGCAGCTTGCCCTCACTACATGGTGGACCATGCCGTTCGGGAAAGACCCGAGGTCGGGCGGGTTTGCCAATAGGCTTGTATACAAAGGCCAAGCAAAAACTTTATACGGCGGAAAGCAGCGCCGACGCGCGCGACCCTGTGACAAGAACAATCGTCACAAGACGGAGCACGAAAAGGCAATTCAAACAGGGCGCTCAATCGTGGGCGATTGAGCGCACCGATTTCGCGGTTGGAAAATGCTGTACGAATTTGGGCAATTCCAGTTTGGCGGTAAAATTAATCCATTAATCAAACACAATATGAAAAACCAACCGATTGCATTGAGTGAAAGCGAGCGACAAGAAATTGCAGAACTTGAAGACATTCAAGATATGTTTGGCGCGGAAACGGCGGACGAGATGACCGAATTATTGCGCGACATCTATATGGTCAAATTTAATTTCATATCGGGATCGCCGGGTTACGTCGGCGAATTTTTCTTAGTCCAAACCAATCATTTGACCGGTGATGCTCCGCTACAAATCATTCGGAGCAAGGACCGCAAGATGATGTTGGTGAACTAATCAAGGTTAGGAAGCCGCTCCCGCAAACCAAGAAATTCGTGTCGCAGAATATCTTTTTTGCGACACGCGAATGCCGCTCTGTCAAGTGGCGACATCTTCGAAGTTAAATTCAGAATTTTGTATAATGATTGAAGACGGTTCTCCGCGCGCTCCGGCGCCCGATGGTCGGGTGTCGGTTGTACGGAGAACTTGTCATGAACAACAGCGCGAGAATTCGCGAACTGAATGACGCTTTTCGCAAAAGTTTCGTCGGTGGCCGCGTTTTGCTCACTGCCGGCGTTAATGCGCTCGAACCGTCAGAACGCGAAGCGGTGTTACGCAAAGTGCGTGATTTCGTGAGCTTCGATCCAGATAATGATCCTTACGGAGAGCATGACTTCGTCTCGGTCGAACACAACAATGAACGCTACTTTGCCAAGATCGACTATTACGCACCCGATCTTGCGCATGGTTCGGAAGAACCGGCCGATCCCGCAAAGACCGTCCGTGTGCTCACGCTGATGCGCGCAGACGAATACTGACCCCCTGCGGGGGGTCTTTTATTTTTGCGGCCCCGGCCTTGGGGCCGGTCACGCTCTATCGCGCAGGCTTAGCTGCGCGACCGAGCCCGCAAGCGGTCTCGGCCCAACGGGTGACGATCGTTGCCGCGTGGGAGTAATCAGGTTTCAGCCGTTGCTAATTTTTATGATCGCGCGCCGGCTTCCGCGCCGGTCAAGGCGACCCCTGCGGGGCGCGATTGCGGCCTTGACCGTTTCGACGGCGCGCACATTCTAAAGCGTCGGCTCCGGAGGAAACGTCGTACTCGTCTCACCAGAGGAAAGGATGATTGCTCCTTCCCTATTTCGCCAGTTAATGGCGCGAAGTTTTCCTTAGAGACTGACTGGTCGCCTCATCTAGCAATCACCGACAATCGTCTTGCCGCCGATCACGAGCGCTTCGTTAGCTCCACTCAATGAGAATACGTCAATTCGATAGTCGTGTTGCGGGAACTCGATAGCAAAAGTGGCCTCGTTACTATTGGCCAAAGCGAGAACTATCTTCTCTAGATCGCTTCGTGCTTTTGGACTCGGATCGTCCAATGCGAGAGTAAATCCGCCTGCACCGGTCGGAATCGCGATAGAGTATCTTGTATCGTCAATGATGAAATTAACTGCGGCTTCTTGGCGTGCTCGCCACTGGAAATTCCACGAGTGCAAAGTCAAGCTTGGCGCTTTATTTGTGAACCTATCTACACATGCGATTACAACGCTTGATCCTCCGACATTTCTAACCGTTGCTTCGAACGTTCCTTGTCCGAAGCTGAACGTCCAATCTTTCCTGGCTGCTCGCGGCGCCTGAGCTGAAGGACAGACTATCCGGCCGCGCGGCCAAGTTCCTTGGTAGTTTGCGAGGCTGCCATCGGGACACATGCAGTTTTGACCGGAAGGCCCTTGAACCCATCGTCCGGGACAATGCTGGTCAAAATATTGTTGCTGAGCGCTTAAATCGTTCGTCGCTAAGCCAGTTGATAGAGCCAGTAAAAGTGATTCAACGATGAGAAATTTGCGGTTCATCTGCCCACTGATCCTTTGGCGATTGGGCTTCGAGATTACGTCGCGTCGCGACGAGCCCGCCACTGTGTATGCTCTCTGGAGAATGCATTTTCAGCATCACCGACAAACGACGAGAATGCTGCCTCAGTCGTTACTAAAGGCAGGGTTTCCTTGAGTAGACCTATTTCAAAAAACGTTTGGCTGTAAGAGGCGGAGAGGTCTTGAAATCTACGCGCCTGAATCCACGCAAGAGCAGAACTTGCTGCCGCTACAATTGCGTCAGTTGGCCAAAACTGCGTCAAAGGTTCAATTAACTTCCCTACCGCGCAGAGAATAGCGATTGCGTGCAGTACGATAATTGCGGCAAACCAGCGCCACGAAAGCGTCGTATTGCGCTTTGCTTTCAATTGGTACCATTCTAACTGGTTATCGACTCTTTCCCTTTGGTAGATCGATACTCGTTCACCAAGCGGCATAGACCGCACCGCGTTCATCGATTCCGTGATCAGCGCGCTATTTGTCTCCGCCAGCACCGAACGCGATACTTCATTTTCTTTCATTATTCTTCTGACGTTCTCGCTAAACGCTTTACGAGCAATATCATCCCCCGAATTGTATGGCTCTGCACGCATTGCGAACCGCCATGAAACGGTTTTTACGGATTCCGCCAATGCTCGCGTTCCGAACCAGGTTCGCTGAGGCTGACTGACGGCCAGGTAAGCTGTCAGCGATAGGCTTAAGAGTAAAAGTAGCAACTGCGCCGCCGCCAACCAGCGCGACTGAAAATCAAGGACGGAAATCGTAGCAATTAGGATCAGTGAAATGAGGCTAGTTGCTAGCGCAAAATGAAAAGAGCGCTGGGCTCGATTGGAAGCCTTATCAGCGTGATGATAAAGGGCCGAAAGTTCAAAATTGTTCATTGGGGCCAATACGATCTACCGGGCTCTAGCGTTCCATTTTTTCCATTCTGGCGCATCGGGACGTGGCGGGTTCAACTTAGCGCGCTTATCTTTCAACCATAACTTCCAGTCGGCTAAATTGTACGGCCACTTCCCCATTTCAATACACCAGTTCGGTGGGTCGAGGTCTAGAAAGGCCTTTTCGCGCTGATCTCTTGTCAGGCAACTTGGAACGAGTTTTCTCGCGTGCTCAATGAGTGCCTCAGTCGATGGAAACAACTGCCAGATACGCGCAGTTCCGTCGCTAGATGCGGTTAAAGCAAATTCGCTATTCGGTGCGAATGCCGTACTCCACACACGGCTGGGGTGCTCACGAAGCAAAGCGACCTGTTCGCCCGTCGTTACATCCCGGACTTCCAATATTCCACCAGGAAGAGCTCGCAGCAATCGAGCGCCTTTCAAACTAAAAGCGTCTTTCGCAGATAGAACCGGACCTTCGGTACCGGATATTCCCGAATCGAATGTCGCAACTTTTCTGGCGGATGTTACATCCCAGATTGAAATGATTCCGCTGCGCGTGATTGTGACGACTCGCAACCCATCTGAATCAAATATTGCACGCATGACAGGCGGTGCCTCTTCGTCTCTAAAAACCGCAATCACGGCACCTGATTCAGCGTCCCATATCCGGGTCGTGCCATCCAAAGATGTTGTGAGCGCACGCTTTCCGCTTGGGTCGAACTCCGCACTCATAACTGTATGCTTATGACCCCGTAGAGTCAGTACCAACTTTCCTGATTCAGAATCAAAAATTCGAGGGGGATCTGATTCGCTAAGAGTTCTTGCAATTAGGCGTCGCCCATCGCGACTAAAGTTAACAGAGAATATATCACCTTCTAGCTTTACAGGTGCCTTCAGCAACTTACCTGTTTCTGCGTCCCATACTTGGATCCAATTTGATTTGTAGGGGGCCTGGTCTAACGATGTGCTCGAGAATGTAATCAGGCGACGGCCATCCGCGCTGAACCTCGCAACATAAACTTGGCCAATAACATTGCTAATTCGAACCAGCAGTTTCCCCGACTCAGCATCCCAAATCGCCGCAGAGCCATCGTCAGAAGAAGTTACAACTCGGCGTCCATCTGAATTGAAAGCAGCATCGTTGACGCGCTCTTTATGCCCACTAAGAATGCGAGGAGATGCATCTGTTTTGATCCTCCAAACTCTCAAGATATCGCCTGAGAATGTCGTTACTACTTGCTTCCCATCAGCACTCAGCGAGGCGCTTTGCAGGTAACCTAAATGGCCGCGAAGCAAAGATATCGTTTTTCCGGTCTTGGTATCCCAAACGCGAACCGTATCTAAGGACGAAGTTAGGAATCGCAGTCCATCGGAACTGAACCGGATGCTATATACTAGGTCCTCGTGCTCCTCGAGCGCCGAAATCAGCTTTCCTGTTTGGATATTCCAAAGTTGAATTTTGCCCCTGGAGGATCCGGTGAATAGAGTACGTCCATCAGGGCTAAACGCAGCATGCATCACATCGACGCCTGTCAATTCAGATACTTTTTTACCCGTATCGGCATCGATGATTTTAACTGTGCTGGCCGTAAACATTCGATGAGGCAATGGTGCGGGACTTGCATATGTCACGATGTATTTGCTGTCAGGACTAAAATAGATTTCATTGTCAAACTTCTCTAGATGAGCAATCGCAAAAAGTCTTCTGCCGCTACTCACATCCCAGACAACTGTCGAAGTTCCTGACTCCGAATTAGTTCCAGTATTCTGCAGCAAAGCAGTTACGCGTTGTCCATTTGATCTAATTGCTAACGCCCTAACTGCCCCCTCTACGCCCCTTACAGCGACTACCGCCTCATTTGTTACGCTATTCCATATGCGAATTGTTTTGTCGTCAAAAGCAGCCGCGACAAGCGAACTGCTGGCATCGAAAGCAATACTGATGAGTTTGTCCTTGAACGGCCACCTCTCTACTTTTCCACTTTCAGTATGCAAAACAACCATGTTCCCGCGAAAAAAAGTAAGAATGCGTTTTCCGTCAGAAAGAAAGATAGCGTTGCCCGCGTTCTTTACCTGGAACTCCGCAAGTTCGGGTGATTTTTGTTGTGCGGTGAACAGCGCACGTTCTGCTTCCGGCACATAAGGTCGCAAAAAATTAGCGTCTTTGTCAGGCAAGGCTTCTAGAGCGAGCAGCATTGCAAGCTCGTGATCACCTGAAGCTGTGCTTTGTGCGGCTAGATCGGCCAAGAACTTAGATTGCGTAATCAGCTTATTGTTCCGCTGAACTCTTTCTGCCAAGGAATTCGTATACGCAAAGTACGTCGCAACTACCGCGCTACTAGCCAGCAAAGCAATCGAAGCCATGACAGCTCGATAAAAGCGAGTACGGCGGCGGGCGGCTTCAACTTCACGCTGCCTTAGCGCGTCGTATCCTACCCCAAGCAGACCTGCGATTAGCTTTAGTTTTGCGCTTTCTTTCCCATCCCCTTGCGGCCTTGCATCGGCCGCTACAGGCTCTAGCCGCTCTGCTGTAGGTTTCCCGCGAGAGTCGAATCGAAATTGTAATGCAGGTGGGAAGCATTCATCTTCCGCAGAGAAGCCAGACTTATCTGATGCGTTAGGCTCTCCCGCTACGATGAAAGCAAGTATTCTGTCCTCGCGGCCAAGCTTTTTGAATAAAGCAATTTCCTCATTCACCCATCGAGAAAAAACAGCATTCGGCGAGCAGACCACAATAAGATAAGCTGACTGATCGAGCGCGTCTCGAATTTGATCGTTCAAATTGGCCGAAGACGGTAATTCTTCCCGATCCCGAAAAATTGGGAAAAGAGATTTCGGTACGGGCCCATCCCGGCTCAGGGTGCCGACCAATTGTTCGGGTACTTTGTAACGTTCTAACGAGCGGTGCAGCCATTCGCCCCATGTTTTGTCTTTGTGGCTATAGCTAATGAACGCCCGATACTTGAAGGGAGACTCCATTTCAGCGTCTTCCGTCTTGTCCTGATCTGCAGCCACTAAGTCCTCGATCGAATTGCCTAGTCTGCTCTCTTCAATTGCGACAACTACCTAGATGGATGTCGAGATGCGCGTACGCAAATATCGAGCGTTTCCGCGAAGCCTAAAATCGGAATCACGGCGCGTATCGCTTCATCCGTCGTTAGTTCTCTGTTCTTAATGCAGTAAGCCCGGAGGATCACGCTGCTCACCGAAGAGAAGAAAAGCCCACCGGCGATAGCGCCAGCCGACGTTCCTCCACTTGGGGCCGCTGTTACGGCAGGCGGGCAAAAGGGCGGGCATGGGGGCGGCGGCAATACCTGAGCATCCGCTGCCTCGGAAAGAGACAGCAAACAGAATGCATGCGGAATGGCGCTTTTAGGTAATCTCATACCCGTCCCCAAACTTGAATTCTCGATGTCAATTAATTCGCAGTCAACCGAGCCGCTTTTTGTCCTTTGGAGATGCGGCGCCATATCCACGCAGGTCAGCGTGATCCATTCGATGCCCGCGGCTGAACCGAGTGAGTACCGCTGATGCGGTACAATCGGGGTTCGGCCACGTCCTGAAAGGATCGTGGCCGGAACGAGCCGGACGTGAGCGGAGGACTCGGCAATCACGCACGATGCCAATTGGTCCTGGCGCATGTCTGCGGGACAGACAGGCTGCCCGCGCCAAATCCCGACTGCGGCGTGCACGGCACACCGGCTCCATTCCGGCTATGAACACGGAAGCATCAGCGGTCAGTATCGGCGCGCATCACGCGAGCGGTTTAATCGCACTCTATGCAGAAGAACGTCGCAGGCATTTGTATCTGATCGGTCAGACCGGCACTGGCAAGAGTACGTTGTTGTTGAATTTGATCCGGCAGGATTTGGAGAACAGTGAGGGACTGGCACTGCTCGATCCGCACGGCGATCTTGCGGGCGCTGCACTTCATTTTGTTCCGCGTCATCGCACCAATGATCTTGTCTATCTCGACCCAGCCGACCGAGATCATCCCATCGGCTTTAATCCCCTCTCAAACGTGCAGGACCATCTGAAGCCGGTCGTGGCCGATGGCATCGTCGCATCCTTCCGCCACGTCTGGCCGGATAGCTGGGGACCAAGGCTCGATTACATTTTGACCAACGCGACCCGAGCGCTGCTCGATATGCCCGGTGCCACACTCCTGATGCTGCCAAGACTTCTGATCGATCCTGGCTATCGAGAGCGCATCGTTACGCATCACGTGCGCGATCCCGTCGTGCGTGGTTTCTGGCTGAACGAATACGCCGCCTACAACGATAAATTACGTGTCGAAGCCATCGCCCCAATCCAGAATAAGATCGGTAAGGCGCTGATGGTGCCCGTGTTGCGCAATATGCTGGCGCAGCCAAGAAGCACGATCACTATGCGCCGGTTGATGGACGAGCGTGCGATCCTCATCTGCAACTTGTCCAAGGGTGCAATCGGCGAAAGCACTTCGCATTTGCTCGGCGCATTGCTGGTGACTTCCATTGCGCAGGCTGCACTTTCAAGAACCGATTTGGCGGCGGAAGCGAGGCTCCCCTTCCATCTCTACGCCGACGAGTTTCAGTCGTTCGCGACCGAGAGCTTTGCACTAATTTTATCGGAGGCCCGAAAATATGCGCTCACACTGACCGTGGCGCATCAATATTTAGAACAATTGCCGGATGCATTGCGTGCCGCCGTCTTTGGCAATGTCGGATCGATCCTCGCCTGTCGAATTGGAGCCGTCGATGCACCTGTTCTTGCTGAACAGATAGGCTTGGGAGGCGCCGACGCTTTGCTCGACCTCCCGAATTTCACTGCCTGGGGAAGGCTTTTGCGGAATGGCGTTCCTACATCGCCGATCCGGCTCGATCTGTTGGATAGCGGCCAATCGAAAAGGTCGTCCGTGGAACGGTTATTGGCCACAAGCCGTCTCCGGTTTGGCCGTCCCCGCAGCGAAATTGAGCATCGAATCAAGCGGTTTCTTAGTGGAGCTTGACGACACACCCGGTTCGATTTTTCATCTTGAGTTGAAATGTATCCATAGGGGGAGCTGGATGCGCATCACGATCGAACACTTCGATAAAAGAGAGTTTTTCACGATATACAAGGTTTTGAAATGTAAGATTGAATTCACCGAAACTGAAAAGGCCATCATCAAGCGGGCGGGGTTAGGTGAGTATATTTTCTTTGATGCCGAGCAGCCAAAGCTTAGTGAAGAAGCCAACCGCTATCGAGTAGATACGATTGTCAAAAACAGCGGGTTGAGACTCTTTTACGCGGACGAAGCTTCCCGTCTTCGTCACGACCAGCGCTTGCGCGAGGCTTTGACAACGTTGAAAGCCGCGATTGAAGCGAACTCTGGGCCCGTGAAAACCCAAGACACGTTCGAGCTTTGAAGCCGACGAATAACCCGAGCGAACAGATAGCCGTCTATATATTCGGGACGGTTGCTATACTTTTTATCTTCATCGTAGTGGGCGTCGTTGCGGCTACGGTGGCAGCGGTCGCCCTTATCGTGTGGGCAATCAGGAAATACTTCTTTACTCCCCCGCCGCCAGCCCCGCTTGAAAATTTATATGCCGACACCCTTCGGCAAATTAGCGCCGTACCCACCGAAGACGATGTGGTGGAGAACGTGTTGCTCAAACTGTTGGACAAGCACCAACTAATTCTCCTGCCGCGCCGGTTTGGACGGCAATCACTGCCGCTGCAGGTGATCTCTTTGGCGCCGAAGGCTTCGGCCAAGTCCCTGTTCCGCCGCCCTATCCGGATGATGTGGATCGAGCGCGATATAGAGATCAGACGATAGGAGCCGTCAAAAAGTCGGCCGCGGTTTCGATATTTGAGGAAACGTTAAGCCTTAGCTTCGAGGCGCTGATTAGTCGGCTTCCGCCAATCGCGAAGGGCTTAGCCCTCACTGAACTCGAAACTGCCACTGCTTCCTTTGAAGTGACACTCGGCGATTTCTTGCTCGACAAATCCATCATCACCGAAATGGTACTCCCCTATTATCGAGAAGCAGGGCGCGATGTCGGATTGTTTCAACAGGTCCGTGACACGCTGGATCGCAACATCCACGAATTGTCCGATGAACCATTCACGCCCGAGACTCGAAACACCGGCGATCTGATTATGCCGAAGGACTTCAAGGGGACCTTCGCTGAGCCCTGCAAAGCCTATCTCACCGGAACGCCATTCGAGAGAATTTTTCAGGCGCGGGTGCCGTTCGCTTTTCCGCAGAAAGCCCGCTTTGAACATCATTGGATTGTTGCAGGCTCGGGTCACGGCAAAACTCAGCTTTTGCAGCACCTGATCTTGAGCGACCTTCAAAGTGCAGAATAGCCAGCGCTCATCATTATCGACAGCCAGGGCGAGATGTTGCGCAAGATTGAGCGGCTGGTGTTGTTTAAGGACAGTGACCGCCTCGTCGTCATTGACCCGGAAGACGATCATCCGCCCGCTTTGAATCTATTCGATATGTCGACGGCGCGACTGCAAGGCTACTCCCGACTAGTTCGTGAACAGGTCGAGGCCGGAATCGTCGAGCTTTATAACTATGTATTTGGCGCACTCGCCGCCGATCTCACCAGCAAACAAGGTACCGCTTTTGCCTTTGTCACGCGCCTCATGCTGTCGATCCCCGGCGCCACCATCCACACGCTGCGGGAATTGATGGAAGAGAACACCAAATCGCTCACCCATAGCCGATTTGCAGACGCCATTGCGGCGCTTGATCCCACGGCGCGAGCCTTCTTTGAAAACCAGTTTTACAACAACACCGCCTTCACGCAGACTCGCCAGCAATTGGCGCGGCGGCTCTATGGCGTAGTGCAAGTGCCCGCGTTCGACCGCATGCTGTCTGCACCGAAGAGCAAAATCGATATGTTCGAGGCCATGCAGAGCGGCAAGGTGGTGCTCGTGAATACCTCGAAATCGCTTCTCAAAACTGAGGCATCTGCCCTGTTCGGCCGCTTCATGATCGCGCAAGCTTTGCGCGCGGCCTATGAGCGGGTGGCGGTCCCCGATCACGAACGCAGAGCTGCTTACCTGATCATCGACGAAGCTTCGGAATATTTCGACGACAGTCTGGAAACGCTGCTCAATCAGGCTAGGAAATTCAATCTAGGCGTAGTCTTCGCGCATCAATATTTGGATCAGCTCGATCAAAAATTGCGTGCGTCGGTCGCAGCCAATACGTCGATCAAGATGGCGGGCGGAGTTTCGGACCGCGATGCACGTTCACTCGCCGCCGACATGCGAACGAATGCCGATTTCCTCACGGCACAACGGAAAGACAATGCTAAAGCGCCGCAATGGTCAGAATTCGCTTGCTATATTCGCAATCACACACCGAGTGCTGTGAGCCTGCGCGTACCCTTCTTCAGTTTGGAGAACTCCGCCAAAGTAAGCGATGCCGAACTAGAGGCTCTTAAGGCTCGCAATCGAATGCGTTACGCGTCACACCCCGACGAATCGCGACCGGTCGCGACAGTTCCCGCCACGCCGCCATCCGGCGCGGCGGAACCAGACGACTGGCGCTCGTAAAATAATCCTTCTGGCGCAAAGCATCTCATTGCGGTGCAACACTCGCCGTCGCGGCACATAGCGCCCGGTTACAAAATTGGTCGATGCGCGTAGCTCTCGATTATCCATTCCAGACTTCGGTCGTATACCGCTTGCTATAATGGCTGCACTTATATGCCGGAGAAACCAAAGCCAGTTCGTCGCCCCCGATTTCAACGGGCGAAACAGCCACCGGCTTTCCGTCTGACCGAAGACGATATCGATCTTATTTGGCAGCTAGGCCGTCATCGCTTTCTGCGCTCAACGCATCTCGCTGCATTGGCGGGACGATCCTTAGACCGCACGAATGACAGGCTGCTCCGGCTCTTCCACGCCGGTTATATCGATCGGCCGAGAGCCCAACTCGACTACTACCCGAACCGCGGATCGACGCCGATGGTCTACGCCCTCGGCGATAAAGGAGCAAAACTCCTAAGCGAGCGCGATGGGCTATCATTCTCCAATCTTGAATGGAGCCGCAAAAACCGTGAGGCGGGACGCCCATTTATCGAGCATCAACTGGAAATCATGGATTTCTACGTAGGATTGCAAATCGCTGCGGCTGCCAGAGATGGCGTAACAATTATTCATCCAGACGAGCTCGTCACTGCTTTCCCCGATCAAGTCTTCAGTTCCACCAATCCGTTCGCTCTGCAAACTCGCGTCAATCATCATGGCACGATGCTAAATGTAGGCATCGTCCCCGATCTTGTATTTGGATTGCGGTTTCCAGATAACTCACGACGTTGTTTCATGGTCGAGATTGATCGCGGGACCATGCCCGTTACACGATCCAATTTGATGCAGACGAGTTTCGACCGAAAAATGCGCGCCTATCTCAGTGCTTATGCCGCGCGCCAGCATGAACGTCACTTTGGTTGGAAAACGTTCCGAGTACTTACTGTTACCACAGACCAGAATCGCATCGATTCTATGTGCGAAGCGCTTGCTGATCTGCGGGTGCCGCAAAGTCCGGGCGCAACATTATTCTTCTTTGCGGCGCGTCCTGAGCTTCATGCCTCCGATCCACTTCTACACGATTGGAAAGATGGAACAGGCCGAAACGTCTCTTTGATGTAGCAGCGTTTGACAGAATGCCGTTGGCAAGTATCGTGAAGGCAGTTCCCGTCATTATCCCTTTCTTCGCTGGCAGGCGCGAGCCCGTGCGTGCTCGTGCCTGCCCACGCAGGAAACCAACCCGCTACAAAGGGAGAAAACCAATGGCGGATAAAGAAGCACCCCGACAACCGACGCACCGTGCCTATGCCGTGATCCGGCGCGAGGGCCAGGATGATTTCTGGCTCAATCTTGGCCTTGTGTTCCCGCACAAGGACGGCAGCGGCTTCAACATTATGTTGCAAGCCTTGCCGCTCGACGGAAAAATTGTCTGCCGGGAAATCGCTGATGATCATACGGAAGAAGAACAGGCTTCGGAATCCGGGCCGCGCCGCGGCGGAAATGATAAAGATCGTTCGCGCTCACAACGACGCTGACGAGAAGAGCCGTTCCTTTAGGGACGGCTCTTCTTATTGGGTTTGAGAAAAACCATTTTCGCCGCGTCCGTAAGGCAACGGAGGAGGACCTCAATTGTACGACCTGCGATGCCGAGCAATTCGCTCCAGTTTCAGCGTATTGCTTAGCGATCGATTGCTAGCGATTAGCAGGTTCATTCTATCGGATAACTCGTCGAGCTTTTCGTCAACGGACTTTGCGCTAGTCACGCCATCGGAAATGATCGATCCCGACCTTGGCATCGCGTCGACGACGACGGCGATCAATAGGTTCAAAACGGTGAAGGTCGAAACGAGAATGAATATTACAAAGAATACGCCAGCGTATGCATGCGTCTTTTCAATTTCTCGTACGATGTCCGCCCAGCCTTCCAGAGTCATGATCTGGAAGAGGGTGAAGGTCGACTCGAAGAGTCCGCCAAACCATTGCGGATACTGTTGGCCAAAAAGCTTCGCTGCCATCACTGCAAAGACATACATGAATATTCCTAGAATCGCGGTGATCGAGCCCAGGCCGGGCAATGCAGTTACGAAGCCTTGCAGGACTCGCCGCAATTGAGGGAAAGCGGAGATGAGCCGAAGTACGCGCAGTACTCGCATGGCGCGTAGTACTGAAAAGGCGTCGCTGGCTGGGACGACGGCAATGGCGACGACCGCTGTGTCAAACAGGCTCCAAGGATCTCTAAAGAAGCGTTTTCCGTGCGCTAAGACCCGGAGTATGATTTCAATTGCGAAGATCCCGAGAATCGCGCGGTCCACAAGCTTTAATAGAGCGCCATGGCGCTCCATGATGGTAGGGAAGGTCTCGAGACCTAAAATAACGGCGTTGATCAGAATGAGCGCAATTACCGAGCGCGTGAATGCATTCGACTCGATCAGCGTCAGGAGTTTTCGACGCCAAATCGCCGGCTCAGTATTAGTCACAGGATACCTCAGCTCTTGGCCTGCAGTTGACTATCTCGTGTCTTGTAGAGCGAATAGAGGACGCCTCCACCGATCAAACCAAGTGTGACAGTCAGCGAGATGCTCGATGGGAACTTGTCCCAACCGGCCAAGTCAGCGACGAAAATCTTCGAGCCTATAAAGATCAGAACAAGTGCTAGCGCCTGCTTCAGATAGGCAAAACGGTCGATAATGGCTGCCAGCGCAAAATAGAGCGCACGCAGCCCCAGGATTGCAAAGATGTTTGACGTATAGACGACAAACGGATCGGTAGTAATTGCAAAGATTGCAGGAACGCTATCGACGGCGAAGATAAGATCGACGATCTCGACCATGATAAGCGCGACGAAAAGCGGTGTCGCCCAAATTACCGCCTTTCCAGTTACCGGGTGTGGCTTTCGAACGACGAATTTTTCGCCTTGAAGCGTAGGCGTGATACGCATGGTTCTGCGCATGAGCTTGAGTAGGGGATTGTTTTCGATATCGGGGAGCTTGTCTCCGATAATCAGCATTTTTACACCGGTTGCGACCAGAAACACCGCAAAGATGTATAGCACCCAGCTGAATTCGGCGACTAGCGTTGCCCCAAGACCAATCATGATCGCGCGCAACACGATCACGCCAAGAATCCCCCAGAATAGAACACGATGCTGATATGCGGCAGGAACTGCGAAATAAGTGAAGATCAGGGAAATGATGAACACATTGTCCATCGCGAGCGTCTTCTCGACCAGAAAGCCGGTGACATACTCCGTCGCACTTTGTGCGCCGATGCTGTACCAGACCCAAACGCCAAACAGCAGTGCGATACCGATATAGAAAGAACTCATCCAGAGGCTTTCGGAAACTCCGATCGCCTTCGACTTACGGTGAAGTATCCCGAGGTCGATAACGAGTAACGCAATTACGATCCCGATAAACAGAAGCCACATCCATGTGGGTTTTCCCATTACCGGGTAGAGTAGAAATTCCATTTCCATTCCTCGTATTCCGAACCGCTGGCCTATTGGCGGACCAATTGATGGATCCAGCATCTTTTTCAGCTCAAACGCTCTCGAAAACGAGCCAATTAATGCCGTCGCGATCGCGGCCTTATGCCAATTCGGCAAGCCTTTTTGAAACAAGTTCTCTCACTGTCAGCCATTGAAAAACTCAATGCGATTTGAGCATTGATAAAATCCATAGGTGAAATTTGGTGGGTGAAAACAGCTGCGACGCGCAAGAACGCCGCTACATGGAAAGCATCGCGCAAAAAGCGCTAAGCTTGACAGGAGTTGAAAATGATCGACTTGAACCAAGTGCTGGCAAAAGTGATGGGTGGCGCAACCACGTCAACCCAGCCTGAGGAAATGCCCGTTCCGGTACCCCATACCAATCACCAAGTATCGCGGCAGCGTATTTGGCCGCCGTCTACCCAATCAACGCATGACAACTCTGGCAATGATGGGCTGCTGAATCAGTTAGGCGCGCTTGGCGTAGGAGCGGCTGCCGGCGGATTAGCTGGTAGTCTACTCGGCTCAAAGAAGATGCGCGAAGTAGCGGGCACCGTCCTGCAAGTCGGCGCGGTAGCAGCCGTTGGCGGCCTTGCCTACAAGGCATTTCAAAACTATCGGCAGGGTAAGCCGGTTGTGCCCCAAGGCATTACCGATATGCTTGCCGCGCGTGCGCCTGCCGGAAATTCACCACCGGATGCGGCAGCCGATCGCTGGATACCAGACAGCAACGATTCCGGCGAAACCGCGATGCTGCTATTACAGGCAATGGTTGCGGCCGCGGCCGCAGACGGACGGCTCGATAAGACTGAATATCATCGAATTCAGGAGCACTTGCACAAGAACGGATTTTCTGGCGAAGAGCAGCTTTTGCTAAGCCAGTTCATGATGCATCCATGCACCATCGAAGATCTTGCGGCAGCTGCAACGACACTCGAACAACGCGTCGAGATCTACACCGCCGCCCGTCTCGCTATCGACAATGACACGGCCAGCGAGCATGAATGGCTAGAAAAACTGGCGAAAGCCCTGGATATCCCGGCTCAGCTGAAAGCGCACATCGATGCGATTGGGGGAAGCCCCGAGGCGGCAGCCGCCTAAAAAGGCTGCACGGACCCGGCCAGCGTAAGTCGGCCGGGTCCAATGATTACTTGGCGAAAACTCTGCACTTCTTATCGTCCACGACGGTGAATATACTCGGTATAGGAATAATCTACCGAGCGTATGTCGATAGCCAATGACCTCATCACTCCCGTTTGATTTCGACCTGTTGCGCTCGTTTGTGGCCGTTGCGGATAACCGAAGCTTTACGCGAGCAGCAGCGCGTGTCGGCCGCACGCAGTCGACTGTCAGTCTGCAAATAAAGAAGCTCGAAGAAAACTTGGCTACCTCGCTGTTCGAGAGAGGTGGTCGCGAGTTACAGTTGACTGCGGAAGGCGAGATCATGTTGACGTTTGCGCGTCAGCTATTGCAGCTCGCCGATGAGGCGCGGTCTCGGATGCTGGAGCCTGAAGTCGAAGGCGTTGTACGACTAGGAACACCCGAAGACTTCGCAACCGTTTATCTTCCTGACGTTCTTGCCAAATTTGCCAGAACCCATCCGCGCGTAACACTGGAAGTTAACTGCAACTTTAGTGTGAATCTGCTGGAAGGCTTTTCAAAGGGTGAATACGACATCGTGCTCGTAAAACGAGAGCCGCAGGGGCCGACCGGCGGCATTGCTGTTTGGCGTGACACACTGGTGTGGGTCGGTAGCCCAGTATTCGCGCTGCAGCCTGGACAGCCCATTCCGTTGGTTTTGGCGCCTGCTCCAGACATTTATCGAAAGCGCGCTTTGGCAGCATTGGAAAACGTCAAACGGCCGTGGCGAATTGCTTTTACGAGTCCAAGTAGCGAAGGACTTCTGGCTGCGGTTCGCGCCGGTCTAGGCGTCACGATCCTGTCGAAAGACATGGTTCCTGAGGGGTTTGTCTTGATGGATACGCACCACGGGTTGCCGATACTACCTGACGCTGAAATCGCCCTATACCAAGCACCCGGCAGCGCTTCGCGGGCGACGCAGTTGCTTTCGGAAGTGATCATTCATGCCTTAGAGGTTTCGCCCACGCGGCACTCTTAAAATTCAGACGCCGATTACACCTCTTGCGTACCAGAGTAGCCGACGAGCAGTGCATTGAAGTTCTCAATGGCACGGATTGCTACAATCAATTTTCAATTCGCTACTTCAGTCGATACACAGAAATGAAGATACTGCGGGCTCGCATAGCAATTCCCCACGTTCCCGCCAAAAACCTGTGAGACCGTCGATGCCGTTCAAAGACGTCTTAATTGCACTATCAACTTACCCAGATCCGACGCCCTTTGTTGCGATCGATCAAGGCACAGACTTTGCTGCTACCTTCAATGCTAGAATTTCGGCAATCGCCTGCGCCATTGAAGTTCGCGCTCCCGGTCATGTTTTAGCCGATACCTTGTTGGGGTTCTCGACGATGGCGGCGGCCGTAACACAGAAAAGTGCTCAACAGGCTGAGGCACTTCTTAGGGTATTTGAAGAGACAGCCCGGAAACGTGGCGTGTTTCAGGAGCGGATACTAGAGCACTGTCTGGTTACCGAAGTACCTAATTTGCTCACTCAATATGCTCGAACGAAAGATCTTTCTATCGTGCCAGTACCGGAAGAAGGATTGCACGATCAATGGTATGCGGAATCCGTAATTTTTGGCTCGGGTCGCCCTACGTTGGTGATGCCACACACCAAGAAACGCAGTTTCCCGCTTAATGCGGTGCTGATTGCTTGGGATTTCAGCCGGCCGGCGGCGAGAGCTGTCGCTGACGCGCTTCCAATCCTAAGGCAGGCCAAGAAGACATCTATTCTGATTGTCACCAATGAAAAAAACCTCGATTCAGATCACTTGGGCAGCGAGTTGCAGAAACATCTGCAATGTCATGGCATCGAAGCTGTTTTGGAAACTGTAGATGCAGGCGGCCGGAGCATCGGCGACGTCCTGAGAAATTCAGTCGAGTCAAAAAACGCTGATCTGCTCGTTATGGGAGCTTTTGGGCACTCCCGCATTCGGGACTTTGTTTTGGGTGGCGCAACGAAGAGCATCATCGCGCAGCCGCCTATACCGATATTCCTTTCTCATTGAGCCGAATTACCGCAGTAATTTGTAAACAATGCTAGAAACAAAGCTTCACGTTATTGTCCCCGATGAAGCAATTCCATTCTAGGATTTATCTTCCATACTGCTCTTCGGGCTGGATAACTTTTGTGGCTCTCCAGCCCGTTCGGAGGCTGAATTAGCGCTGTACTAGGCACTGGCAGTACTTAACGAGCCACACAGTTGTTTTCGGAAGTCATCATTCATGCTTTGGAGGCGTCGCTCGCGCGCAATCCCTAACCTTTTAACGCTGGCGGTCACTCTAACTGATCTTTAAAAAACGAACAGCGCCCCCATTGAAAATATCAATGGGTCTGATTGCGACATTCAATTTCCAATTGGCTGTTTGAGACAGTACACCGACGCG
The DNA here is from genome assembly GCA_018335895.1 of Hyphomicrobiales bacterium. Lineage (GTDB taxonomy): Bacteria > Pseudomonadota > Alphaproteobacteria > Rhizobiales > Xanthobacteraceae. The sequence goes on from JAGXQU010000056.1 coordinate 36,615, forward strand.
CTTAGCGTCACAGGTGTCAATTGTCATTCTTCGAGCCAGCGTTACAAAATCTGCTTTCGCCGGCGATTCTATTTTTCGGGCTGGGTCTCGTCGCATCGTTGTTGCGATCTGACCTCTCGATTCCCGAATCAGTTGCTAAATTCCTTGCACTATCACTTCTGTTCTCCATAGGGTTTCGCGGTGGCACTGAGATCGCACACTACGGCATCGATTCGCGCCTCATGCTGGCGCTTGGAGCAGGCGCCGGACTGTCTTTCTTGACGCCCTTCGCAGCTTTTGGCCTTCTGCGGGTGGTTTCGAGCTTCCGTCCGCTCGATGCAGCCGCCGTATCCGCGCATTACGGTTCGATCTCTATCGTGACCTTTATCGCTGCGACGAGCGCTTTGGGTCGTCAGTCGATTCCCTATGAAGGTTTCATGGTGGGCGTCGCTGCAGCGATGGAGACGCCAGCAATACTCGCTGCTCTCTTGATCGCACAGCGAACATCTAGTGGCGTTGTTTCTGACACAGCCGACCTGTGGCGGCATTCGTTCCTCAACGGATCGGTCGTGATCTTGATCGGCGCACTACTGATTGGAATAATAACGGGTGAACGGGGAGCCGCAGCGTTGAAGCCGTTCGTTCTTGACCTGTTTCCGGGACTGTTGTGTCTATTTTTGCTCGACATTGGAATTCTGGTTGGCAGAGGACTTGAGCAGGGCCGCAGATACCTGACCGCAAAAGTGGGATTGTTCGCATTCCTGATGCCACTCGTCGGAGCGACTGCCGCAGCACTTTTATCCTACGCGATCGGTTTGTCAGTTGGCGGCGCGGCGCTGTTTATGACCCTGGCAGCTTCGGCCTCCTATATCGCCGTTCCCGCAGCGCTTCGCCTCGCTATGCCGCAAGCAAACCCAGCGATCGGTCTCACTCTTTCGTTGGGCCTTACGTTTCCGTTCAATCTTGTAATCGGTATCCCTCTCTACATGTGGCTAGCGCAGAAAATCATACGATGAGTGAGATCGTGCAAACGTTCCCAAAGAAAAAGATCGAACTGATTATTGAGGCGCCTGCGCTCAAGAATGTCATACGTGCATTCGAGAAGAGAAAAATCGTTGGGTACACAGTGTTTCCGGTCTTGGCCGGCAGCGGACACGAAGGTCAGTGGGATTCGTCAGGAGCAGTGGGCGACACCGGGCGCATGACCTGCGTCGTCTGCGTTCTCGACCCAGCAGAACTGGATTTGGTGATGTTCGACGTGGACAAGATTATTCGCGCTCAAATTGGAATTGCGCTGATCAGCGATGTGCAGGTCATTCGTCGAGATCATTTCTGATGCTCATGTCTGGAGTAAATAAGTATCAAGGCAGACGTGCGGTTCTGACTACAATGCACCGAAAAGAGGCTGCTATTGCTCCACCGCTTCAAAATAAACTGCGGCTTAAAGTAGAGGTGAACCGCGGAATAAATACGGACGTGCTGGGGACTTTTACCCGAGAGGTCGCCCGCGAAAAGGACATGCTTGCAACAGCCATCGAAAAAGCGCGCATCGGAATGAAGCACTCCCGACAATCTCTCGGCATCTCATCCGAAGGTAGCTTTGGACCTCATCCATCGATTCCCTTTTTAGGAATAAATAGAGAGTTAATTGTATTCGTCGATGACGAAAGACATATAGTTGTCCATGAACTCGTCACTACGGAAGACACCAACTTTTCTAGCGCGGCTGTTTCACCGGACGAAGATGTATCCGAATTTCTTCGCGCCGCACAGTTTCCTGATCATGCTGTGGTCATAAGCCCTCATGAATCTTTGGATTACAGGCCGACATTTAAGGGCATACGTGAGCGGACGGTGCTCCATGGCCTGATCCGGCGCTGTGCCGACGCTTCTTCGGACGGAAAAGCGCTCTTGCAAACCGACATGCGCGCGAATTTTAACCCTACACGAATGAAGATGATTGCAACTTGCGCAGACAAGCTGGCCGACCGTCTAAGATCAGAGTGCCCAGAATGCCTTGAAGTTGGGTGGGGCATTGTTGATATAGAGCGAGGTCTACCCTGCGATTTCTGCGGCGAAGCAACAAAGGCAGTGAAGTTTGAAATCTGGGGTTGTGTTCGGTGCACTTGCCGAGAAAAACGCTTTCGTCTCGACGGTAGGTCGTCTAGTGAGCAGCAGCACTGTGATTCCTGCAATCCATAGAAAATCCGAATTTCCCGAGCCCGTGCGCAAAAAAACTTAAGATGCTGCCTTACGATTCAAAGCCCGCCGGTGTCATTCGTTCCATAAGGCAGCGTTGGTTGTTCGGACTATGGGATCGCGCTCGATCTGGCGCTGATATTCCGCATTGGTCTAAACTTCAGGCATCAGATCTTGCATCTTGCTTTGATTGCTTAAACTTCATCAAGGTCTTTCATTTGAATGGCGCACTTCGATTTCAGATTCTCGCTCATGGCCAACAAATTGGTGTAATGTTTGGTAAAGCGAGCTGCGCAGGAAAATTTCTCGACGAGGTGATTCCCAAATCCGGGCTTCAAGCGAATCTGGAATCTTACAATCAAGCCGTACAGTTGAAGACACCAATTTATACGACATCTAACGCTACGGCGGTCGACGGAATGCCAGTCGTATATGAGCGCCTATTGCTCCCTTTCTCGGAATCTCGGGATCAGGTGACCCACATTATTGGGATGCTTGAGCCCATGAGCACCGAAGGTAAGTTCGACCGTAGGAACCTCTTTTCATCTGGCATGGCCGAGCAACTAACCGTCAAGGCGTCAATAAAATAGTGATCGAAAAGCAGATAACTAGTGTTAGTGGTTCGCCTTATAGTAATACCTACGGTCTGCGAGCTTGCGCCAGGTTGCTTCAATCAGCTTCAACCTCTTTGTTAAATTGCTTGCGTGGAGTGCAACCAAGCAATTATCCTTTCCTCGGTGCCTGAGAAGTGCCTGAGAAATTTTCAAGTGTCAGAAAAGTCCTGATTTTGCGGGCGTAGTTCAGTGGTAGAACGACAGCTTCCCAAGTGAAGAATTTATTTCCTCACGGCTGATCGTTTCTTCTCACGACCCACGGCAAGCTCTACTAAAGACAGCGCAATTTCCCAATTTTGACTCCGAGGACGTACCTCGGCTCCTCAACCCGCATCGCTCTTACGCAGCGGATTTGGGAGCCAAATCGGAGCCAAAAAATGCCGGTTGCGCATCTCACTGACATCGTGGTGTCGCGGCTCAAACAGCCGGGCACCTACTTCGATGACCACACGCCCGCGTTCGGAATCCGAATAGGAAAGAAGCGAAAGACGTGGATCGTAGTTCGCGGGAGAGAGCGCACCCGCACCCGCATCGGCCACTATCCAGCCATATCGCTTGCCGATGCCAGAAAGAAAGCGCTGGTGCTGCTCGGCTCTCCTGTAGAGCGCGAGGAGAAAGCCCCGTTCTTCAAAGATGCACTGGAAAAATTCTATTCGATCCATCTGCCAACGCTTAAGCCGAAGTCGCAATATCAGATTAAGCGCGCACTCGACCGCCACTTCGTTCCGAAGCTCAAGCACAAGCGGCTGAACGAGATTACTCATCGGGAGATTTGCGCAATTACTGACGCGCTTGCGCCGAATACGCCGAGCGAGGCGTGGCACGCTTTCAAGGACGCCCGGATATTTTTCAGGTGGTGTGTTCCGCGTTTCGTGAAGCATTCGCCGATGGAAGGCTTGCGCTCGCCGACACGATACGTTCCGCGAAAGCGAGTGTTGACAAACACCGAAATCGCAAAGGTATGGGAAGCGGCCGATGAAGTTGGCTATCCGTTCGGTACCGCCATCCAGCTCTCGCTCCTCTGGGGCACGCGATGGGGAGAAACAATCTCAACTCGCCGCGCTTATATCGACGAACGAGAGAAAACGATAACGCTGCCAGATACAAAGAATGGCACGGAGCATTGCTTTCCGTACGGCTTAATGACGAAAGCGATCCTCAAGACCATACCGCGCTACAACAGCACCGATCTGCTTTTCCCGGGGCGCGACATGGCCACGCCCTGGAATGGGGCGGGTAAAGCAAAATGTGAGTTTAAAGAACTCTGCGATATCGCTCCCTGGCAGCTACTCGATCTCCGTAGGACATTCGCGACGAAGCTTGCTGAGCAAAAAGTGCCGCCTCACATCGTCGAGAGGCTACTTAATCACAAGTTAGGTACGCTCAAAGCCCAGGGCGTAATCACGGCAGTGGCTGAGGTTTACAACAGGGCGCTGTATCTGGATGAGATGCGGGACGCCATCGAGGACAGGTGGGAGCCGTTCCTAAAAAGGCTGCTAGTCTGCTGATTCTACATTGTTTTCTTCGGTGATTAGATTCAGCGCGTAAGCACTATTGCAGATTCGAGCGATTCAATATTACGAATCGCGAATGGCTAGAATGGTCGTTAAATATCAGAGTTGCCCAATCAGATTGGCCTTTCTTTACTGGGCGGCACAGAGGGTTGCGGCTCGGCCGACTGTCCAGGTCGGTCTTTCGGCCCGCGCATATATTGCTCGAAGCTTTTCAGTAAAAACAGATCACGAGACAGCAGTTAAATTCCTAGTTGGGTGGATAAGGACACTGGCGTGTGGAACACGCATACAATGTCTCGCCGGCCAGGTAACGCGACGGCTGGCGCTAGTTTTTACATTGGTTTTGCTGAGCCTGATGTGCAGGGATTTTTCCGGAGAACATCAGGAACAAGACACAGTCCTCCAATTCCTTCGAGAGTTTTTTGTCGTTCGAAGGATCGGCTCTATCACAGCTCACTGAATCTCACTCCTCAACGATTTCAAACCGTTTTCGTTGAACGCGCCGCTATGCGGCATTTGGAGTGAGAACAAATGATTAATTATCGGAACCGCCCGCCCAGAGGAGCAGGCGACAACAGCGACGTAATCGAAAAAGAAAATGTCCAGTCGCCTCCAACCCAACCTTCTCTACCGGCGGGCAGAAGAGAAAGCGACGACTATCCGCTTGATAAAAAAGGAGCAGCCCACTTTCTTGGAATAAGCGTGGCCACATTTGATCGGACACGGACCAAAAAGAGGAAAGGGATTCCCGGTTATGAGTTGTTCCCGGCGGATTCTCGTCCATCGGGCAATCCGCGTGGTCACTTACGTTTCCGTCGCGACGAAATGATCCGGTGGCGGGATAGGGATGTGCTCAAGTAAAAAATAGCGGCGGGACAAAAAATCCCGCCGCTTTCGTTTTGAGGCGGTTTGCAAATCTTCGTTCTTCGACTCTGAATTTTCGCGAGACTACGCTCCGCGTACCGAAAGGAGCGTAGTCATGGAAAAACTTCTCGCACTTATCCCAATCGGGGTTATCGGCATCTTCGGATTTCTATTTATCAAGTCCGTTATGGACCAGAATGCTCGCTACCGCGAAGCCGAGCGTAAACGCGGGCTTCCTCTAACCCCCGAACAAATGGCTGAGAAAGAATTCTGGTACCGCGCTCAGTCGCGAATGCTCGATGCTGAAGGCGAATTCAAACTGAAGTCGGCAGAGCTCCAGGACATCGAGCAGTTTGTTGCTTCACGCAAAAAGCTGGAGAAAACAAATGCCAAAAGAAATTGAGATCATCCCGCCGCCTCGTATGCCAGAACTAAAGCCGCAGCGAGCATCGGTGAGCGCTTCTGTGCCTGGAGTCAGAAGTTACGGGACGCTCGACGGCATCGAGGCTTATTTCGATAAGCAGCGGTATATGCGGACAGGTAAGGTCGTCGATAAGTTGACGGACTTAAACCGCAAGGAAGCAGCGCTGTACAGCTCTCAGTCGGCGGCAACTACCGAATACATCAGGCGGCAGGAAGAGTTGTTCCGATTGCAGGATTTGCCGGAACGACTCGGCCACGAACAAACGGTCCGTCGGATCGTTCGTTTCGATCAACTATGTGAAGTCCGACACACGCATGAGTTAAACCAACAGCGTCGCCGGAAAGACTACATGCTCGGCGAAACCGAAGTTGTGCAAACAAAAGCGAAGCTCACGCACGCGCGCACGGTACTGCTCGATGCTCAGCAGCAATACGAGGCGCAAGCTAAGTACGGCGGCACGACGCACGAATTACATCACAAGAAGCAAATCGTAGAACTGCTGCAAATCGAACTGGAAGCGGAAGAGCGCCGCGCTTTACTTCGATCCCACAATGTCGATCTTGGTGACGACGATCGAAGGCAGCGCGAGTTCGCGGAGGAAGAGTCTGAGCAATTCGAGCGAGAGTTGAGGGAAGACCTTGAAAAGATGGGTGCCAAATAGCGGTGCCGGTCGCATCGTGGACGATATTCGCCGGAGACTGAGAAAGCAGTTCCCGGCGCTGACGCGCCGCTTCGAGCAATTACCGGCTGACAGATCATCCATTGTCCTTGGCCGCTCATCCAGCGGACACACGCTCGTCATACCCGAAAGGGCGCGGATGGAGCACGGACTGTATGTCGGCACGACGGGCAGCGGCAAAACAACGGCAATGGACCTCAGTATCCGGCAGGACATAGCCGCCGGACGTGGCGTGCTCGTCATGGACCCGCACGGCGAGCATCCGGACAGTTTGTATCGCTCGCTCCTTTCCTGGATTAAGGAGCGAGGCTACGACAAGAGCCGTCAGGTGCAGCTCATCGATCCAAGCGAGACGGCGTACTCGGTTGGCTTCAATCCACTCGCAAGAGACCACGATACCGACATCTCGGTTGTCGCGGGCGTTACCCTGGAAGCCTTCTCGCGGGCCTGGGGAGGCGAGGATACGTCCACTAAGCCGACTATCGAGCGTGTACTCACCACGACGTTCTCAGCGCTGTGTGAGCTCGATTTAAGCCTTGCTGAAGCGCCGCTGCTTCTTGACCGGGCGGATCGGCATAGCCTTCGACGTTACGCACTGGAGCACGTCAAAGACCCTCACACCCTGCGCGAGCTCGAACGCCTGAACGAGCTCTCCGACGATGAGCGGCGCAAAGCCGACTTCGATATCGAAGTGCTCGGCCCCATCAATCGCCTGGCTCGATTCCTACGACCGGCCGCGATTTCGTCGATGGTCGGTCAGACTGCTGGGATCGACTTTGCGAAGGCATTCGACGAAGGCCACGTCATTCTGTGCAATCTCTCCGGCAGCAATCGCGTCTATGAAAAAGACGCTGATCTCCTTGGCCGTTTGATTACGCGCTTTGCGTTCCACCATGCAAAGCGGCGACAACATCCAGAACGAGCCTTCTTTATCTATATGGACGAATGTCACCGCTACTTGTCCGGCGATCTGGAAAACATCCTCGCGGAAAGCCGCAAGTACGGGGTCGGCGCAATCCTCGCAACGCAATGGCTCCAGCAGCTTCGCAGCGAGAGCGAGAACATGCTTGCGGCTGTGCTGAATGCCACCAATCTAAAAACCGTATTTCGCGTCAAAGATCCAATGGAGGCAGAGCAACTTGCCGAGATGGTGATACCGTTCAATCTCGAAACGCCGGTGAGAGTTCTCGTGAAGCCGACGGTGACAGGCTATCGGCGCATCCAACTTAAAAACGCAAGCGAATCCAAGCAATCCTCGGTAACTGACATTGATATCGAGACATTCGGTGAATCTCTTGGAAACACGCAAGTACGAGGCGGATCGATTGCAAAATCGCACGTTCATACAAACGCTTTCTCGCACGGCGATGGTTCACAACAAGGCACAGTGCAGTCGCTAGTGAATACCGCCGGAAGATCGGGCGGGAATTCCGCTTCTCTCAATCTCGATCCCAACGGAGGATATTTTGGCCCCAACATTGTCGGCATGGGCAGCACCAGCGATGAAGGGTGGAGCGACGCGAAAGCGCGCGGCGTGACGAACAACCAAAGCACGAATACCCAGCGCAACTGGTCCGAGTCGGATGCCGACGGTGAAACGGAAATTGAGAATTGGAGCGAAGCGTTTCAGCGCGTGCTTCAATATTCGAGAGCAATCGGTAAGAATTTTACCGAAGGGCAAGGCAGCAGCCGAGGACATTCTGAAGCGCTGGAAGCAATCCTGACCGCGCTCCCGAGCGCGGTGCATAGCCGCGACAATATCCGCTATCTCGCGGGCCTACTCGTGCGGAAACTGGAGACAGGTCGCGCCGTTGCGAGCTACGTGGGCCGATACGGCATGGTCTCAGCGCTGATCCATATCCCTGCTGTAACGCAGCACAAGCTCAGCAAGGACGCGTATGTGCGTCTCAGGCAGGAAATCCTTTCTCGAAGCGCCTGGGCCATCTCAGCCCCCAAAGCGGCCGAGCTCCAGAAAGAACGCGAACTCTCATTCTTTCAGGCTTTCAAGGTTGAGGATTTTGTAGAGCCGGAAACCTTCCGGACCAAAGCGCCACCGGCAAAGCCCAAACGAGGACGTTCGAGGCCGGACGCGGCCAGCCGCCGCCGTTCACGCACGGCCGAGAATACTCCCGATTAATCGCATGGCAGCCAAACGTGGCGCGTGCATCGAGCGGGTCAAGGGCGGCGTAGCCGTCGCGAAGCGATGCAACCCTTGACGCGTGAGAGAGCGCCACAAGCTCGCTTACGCGATGCAATTCCATTGGAGAGGTACAATACCGCTATGCCGCCTCATAATGCGCAACAGGCGAAAGAGGGGAGGAAGCGCTTTGTACGCCCCTCGAAAGCGTCAAAGTTCTCACTGACGGAAAGAAACCTGGCACTCCTCGCCTATGTCTCGCAGCATCGCTTAATCGCATCCGATGATCTCGCGAAGCTCGATGGTGGCAGCGAGCAAAACGCGAAACGTGAGCTCCGTCGTCTCTGGGAGAACGGCTACGTCCTGCGACCGGCCGCGCAGCTCATGACCGCCGCGATAACCGGTCCGCAGCCAATCGTATACGGGCTCTCGAACAAGGGAGCGCGTCTGTTGCGCGATAACGGGCATCTCATCCCTGATGTAGATTGGTCCGAGAATACGCAACGCGCCGGAACCCGGTTCATCGATCACGAGGTAGCCCGAGCGCGATTTATGAGCTCGATTGAAGTAGCGGTGCGCAATCGTTCCGATATTAGGCTTCTTCGCGCCGACGACATAATTGCGAACGCTCCGGAGAAAACCCGCACATCGAAAACGCCGCTGAAATGGTCGGCTCGTGTCCCGGACAAGGGTAGGGAAGTGCCGAGCTCGATAGTGGCGGATGATTTGTTCGCGCTGGTGTTCCCAGATCAAACCGCTTCGTACTTTCTGGTAGAGATAGATCGAGGCCAAATGCCGGTTCGCCGGCATGGCGATAGTTCAATGGAAATAGTGGACGGAAAGAAAAGAACGAGGACGCACTTCAAGCACAAGCTTGCGACGTACTATCACGGCTGGCGGCAACGCCATCACGTGCAGCAGTTCGGTATCGAGCAGGTTCGTGTCATTACAGTCACCACATCGCAACAGCGCATTGAAACAATGCTCGATGCGCTGCGTGAGGTGACGGAAGGGAAGGGGAGCGATCTCTTTCTTTTCGGTCACGAAGCCGAGCTTTCCAGTGCTGATGTTGTTACGGCTGGCTGGATTAGCGGACGAGGCGCAATCGTACGATTGGACAATTAAGAACCGGTTTGACAAACCGCTTTATTCATTGTGTCGCGTTAGGGGCTCGTGTTGGCGTGCTAGAATCTACTTGCTGATACTCACTCCGAAAACTTATCAGCCAACTCAGCCGCGCTCTCACGCGGCTTTTTCTTACTGGCACGCTACCTCGTGCAGACACTCGCCTTTATCGACGAGCTCGCCCGGTCCTTTCTCAACTTCCACTTCGACGGGATTTGCTTCGATATATGGGTCGTGGCGGATGCCGGTGATTTGCCATGACACTCGGCCGTTTGGTTTTCCGCCGCCCAGCACGAACTGATTATTTTTGACTTCTTCCTTCACATGCAAATTCGGCATGGACTGATCGAGAGGGAAGTACTGATACCGGAAGTCTTTGTTCAGCGCCTCGAAGTAGTCCGGCAACTGAATAATCGCTTCGCCGTTCTCGTCGAGCTGAGCAATGCCGTCGTAGAGATTCTTTACATCCGGCGATTCCACGAATGAGTGATAGAGCAGGTGCGTGCGCGGCTTCTGCGGATGATCGATTACAAACGTTCCTGCGCCTTTTGAGAGTTTGTCGATAACCGCGATGTTGCGTAGAAATTTTACATTACCAATGAGAGTGATTGCGGGACCTAGACCGTAAGCTTCCGTTGGCGGAGTGAAGTTGCTAGTCCAGCGGGCAATGCCTTTAGAAATGCGGACCTCGTCAAGGGTACCGTTGAGAAATTGTGCACCGAATGCGCCGCGTCCGAAACGTACTGCGCTTGAGATGTAGTTATTGCTATCAGTGTAGGTGGAACCCTGTTGCACACCATCGAGAAAAAGTTTGGTCTGCGTGCCCGAGCGCGCCAATGCTATGTGGTACCAGGTATTGATTACCAGTGTCGTGCCGCCTGTGATGCGGTCGGCGCTGTTCATCCAGTACTTTAGCGTCGTGCCGTCTACGTAAATAGAGGGATAGATTCCTTGTGTGGAGTCGGGGCGAGGGTCGTATAGATATTGAAGGCCACTTAGGGCGTTGAATTTAACCCAAAAATCGACGGTGAAGTCCCCAGTGCCAAATTCAAAGACGCTGTTGCTAGGAATAGAGAGATAGTCTCCGCTTCCGTCGAAGCTGACGCCGTCACCACCGAACTTTGAGAACGAACTAATGTGTGCGTTTCCATTCGCGGTTACTGTTTTCGGACTGCCGGAACTGTCGGTGAACGTCGTTGAGCCCGGTGTGCCATCCATATGCAGAAGAAGGGAACTGTTGGCGTCGGATGTGTAGGGGCTGGTCGGCGGTGTGAAATTCGCGGTCCAGCGAGCAACGCCTTTGGAAATGCGGACTTCCTCAATACTTCCAAGAAACCCAAGTCCGTTGGACTCGGAGCCAATTCGGACTAGATCGGAATTACTCATCAAAGAAGCTGAGGTGCTGATAGTGTTGCCCAAAACACCATCTACGAACAGGTAAATGCTATTACCACTTCTGGATATGGCTACATGCTGCCATTGATTGACGATTACAGTGCCAAAAGTCACCGCATTCGCAATATCCCCAGAGGACCCATTGCTTGAGGAATAAAAAGTGTAGAGTCCATTGTTTCCAACGCCATTGCCCTTTGTAACGATAAACGGTGCCCAGACGGATTGATTTGCGCGCTTACTTATCAACGTTCGCTGAGTCGCCGTTTCAGTCGCACGCACCCAAAAATCGATAGTGAAGTCACCCGAGCCAAAATCGAAATCAGCACTGTCGGGGACTGAAAGAAAATCGCCGCTTCCGTCAAAAAACCCGGACTGGCTGAATTTGTCTACGGCCCGTTTTGCATCGCCATTCAACGTGACAGTGTGATCTGAAAAAGAACTGTCTCGAAGCGTAGTCACGATGTTGTCACCAACGCCTCCGTGCAGAAGCAATTTCACATCATCGTCGAGGCCGCTTGCGCCAAGTGCTTTTGATACGAAAAGAGAAGTAACGATGAGAAGCGCTGCAAGGATAGCGAGAAATAACCTTCGTTCGCTTAGCCACCTCCGCATTGATTGGATTATACACCAGCGAATTCAGGCTTTGTGCTTGCTGTATACTAATGGTATGCGGGGCCTATCGCTGTCTCAGCTCGTTTCGATTCTGTTTGTATCGTTTGTTGGGCTGCTACTCGCATCAGGGTTAGATGCTTGGGTAGGCCCTACCAACACGCCTCCGCAGGGAAATGTAGCAGCGCCCATCAATGTGGGAACTACAAGTCAGATAAAGGACGGCACTATTGGTGTCGAAGGATTAGCGGTATTTGGGACCGCGTACATTCAGACGAAACTTGGTGTTGGAATTTTGTCGCCTGTCGTTTCTATTCAGACACCTGGAAGCATAAAGATTGGAGACGGAGGAGAAGTATGCCAGTCGGTAACGGCAGGGGCGCAGCGCTACAATAGCACTACGAGGCAGATGGAATTCTGCGATGGCTCCTCCTGGAGGAGTGTGTCATCGGGCCAAGTTCTGCACATACAGCACCGTCTTCCGGCGGGGGTGAGTCCTGGAAGTGGCACCGCCAACACATGGTATACCCGGCCGCTCAATACTGTAAGCACAAACGAAATAACCGGCGCATCGCTTGCGAACAATCGAGTAACTCTGCCAGCAGGATCGTATGAGATTAGCGCACATGTCAGCACAGGGTGCGCAACCTATGCGTCGTATCAAGATCAGATTCGAATCCGGAATATCACCGATGGCACAACTGTTGCCGTCGGGCTGATGGGTTTCTTGGCTCGTGGCAGTACCGCAACCGGCGATGCCGGGGGCAACGCATCCTTTATCCCATACAGCCGGTTCACCATAACCGGTACCAAGAGCTTCGAGTTACAGCATTACACTTGGTACGCGATGTATTTAGGCTGCGCATCGATTGGTGGTGAGGAGGGAGTGTACGCAGACGTTGTTATCAGGAAGTTTTGAATCAGCATCAGAGATACTGTTTGTGAAGATCATCTAAGGCAGCGTCCTTGACAGAATCTCGTTTGCGTGTCGCAAAACAGATATTGTGCGACCAAGAAAATATGGCTCAACAGAGCCAATTAATTATTCTCGACGTCTACTCGAAAAGTAGCTTCGCCGTCTTCAATACCCTTTTTCGCACGACGATAAGCCCAGCGAGGAATTTGGGGGCATTTGCGATTTAGCTCATCTTTTTGCTCAGAAAAATATTTGAGCTTCTCGGTAAGAACTTGATCAGAATCATCTCGCCAACATTCAATAGCCCAAAAAATTCGGACTTTGCTCAACAAAGCGTCGTAACTGTTCCCAGCATTGAGATGAGCGGCAACTCTCTCATTGGGGTTCACGAAAGTTGCGACACCTGATAGCGCGGCCACGACGATTGAAAGCATCCCGGCGACAACGTGATCGGGATCAAATTTTGCTAATGCAGAAGCACCCGCAATCGCGGAAAGCAAAACCATGGGAATCCCAATCCATAAATGGAAATTGCCCCAGAAATGAGAACAAACGAGATGCCCTTTTGAAGAATACAGCAAGCTCTCTTCTATCCGTTTTGCTTCTCGGATTACTTGCTCTTTAGTTTTTGAAGGCTGGAGCTCAGCGGTTGTAGTCATATGCTATCCATAAGCGGGAAAATAATCGCCGAACACCTGTCGCCAAATGGCCACTGCATCAGCAGTCCTGCCTTGGCTCGCTAATGATTCCGCTTTCAGAGCGCGGTCATAAGCGGTTTGAAATCGTCTCTCCCCTTCCTCAATTCTTTCTCTGGTGTTGATGTACTTCCCTACATCGTCACCGTAACCAGCTGGGTCGAGTACCTGCTGCTTTATTAGCCCACGAGCTCTATCAAAATAGAACCTAGTGCCTGAGGGAAAGTCGGAGATTGTAACGCCTTGCAAAATAACTAGTGCAAGAACCTCAAGGTGGAAGGAGCGAAAATATGAGCCATTCGATTTGTTCCACCCTTTGATCATTTTTATTAAAGGCACCAGATTTTGATTGTGCGTTTTGTTTGCAGCCGCGAAGAGTTCAACATGTTTCTTGGGGTCAGTAGAAAGCCACGTCCCCGTTATTGAGTTTGGAATCAAAAAGCCATCGTTCATGCGATGAAAACTAGGGACAACATCGACAACAAAATCTTCAAAACGAATAGTCACAGCTTGCCCGTTCCTGCTTATGTCAGGAGTCCGAGTGTAGGTTTTTTGTAGTGTACGTTTCAGTAAATCTAGAAGTCCCGCCTGATTTCCATTTTGCTTGTTGTAATGGTGAAAGTATTTAGCATCGAGTACTACAAATACGTCGATATCCGCTTCAGACAGTGGAGCAATCATAGTTGATCGAGCATACGAGCCGGTTAAAAAGCTATCGAGCACAGTCATACCAGCTTCGACAACTTGCCGAACATTCTGCTGTCGCGTGGAAACGGTCGATGCTTGGAGACTCGTGATCTCCAAATTCGACCGTAACGCCTGGAAGCTTTCCTGAATCGTCTTTGCCATAATCCAACTATACGAATGAAATCTTGGAATCGCCTAAGACAGTAAGTGTAACTCGTTCAAATGTTTGCTGCACGGCCAAAGTGCCTGCGGCTTTGGCAGACTACCGTTTCGAGCCGCCTGCGGGCAGTTACTAAGCGAGGACTAGCCTTGATGCTGGCAGTCTCTGCGCTTCCCCGTTTTACCCAGGCTTGAAATGGTGGCTGCTGAGACAAGGCGCTTGGAAGCATAGCGAATTCGGGAGCAAGTATTTCAGCGTCCGCTGCGCCAACGCAAAAGACTAGCATCGACCCGGCGTTCCCTAATACCGCCGCTCGGATTCGAGAAGGCACTTGTTCGGTGTACTGGTTTGCCAGGCAGAAATGCGCCGCGAACTTGCGCGCCTCCGAGAAAATCGAGGCGAAGGCATCCGTGGTAAACGATTGAAATTCGTCCACGTGAATGAAGTGCGGTACTCGGTTGTCCGGAGGTATTGAACTACGGCTCATCGCGACGAGCTGAATATGTGACACAAGCAGCGACCCCAGCACATTCGACGCACTCTCCCCTATCGCCCCTTTCGACAGGTTCGCGATGAATATTTTTCGATTGTCCATCGCGTGCTGGAGCGAGAACTTCGGATGCTTTTGTCCGAGGATCATTCGGAGATTTGGCGAGGTCGTAAATTGACCGGCCTTGTTCAAAATCGATGCAGTCACTTCCGACCGGAATGATGGCGGGTACTGAGCAAACTCGTCGCTCCAGAATCTTCGCGTCACACCATCAGCGAGTGACTTCAACGCACGCTGGAGAAAGCTATCGTCGGTATAGAGGCGAGGCAGGTCGAGCAAACTCGATTGCTGCACGTCCAATAGCGTCCGGACACCGTGATAGAGCAAGTGCTCTGTTCTCGGCCCCCAGCTATCGCTCCACAGATGCCGGAAGGCTGACACGATACCGGATGCGGCAAGAGCTCGACGCTCTAGCGGCACACTCGCAAGCGGATTAAAGCCGACCGGCCGCACCACATCGGAGACGTTGAGATAACACACGTCATGCGTACGAGCGGCCGGAATGCAGTCGATAATCGCTTCCGCGAGGTCGCCGTGCGGGTCAATGACGGTTACACCTTCGCCGTCGTCGATATCCTGCATCGCGATGTTAAACAGCGTGGTCGTTTTTCCTGACCCGCTCTTCCCCACAATGTAGACGTGACGTTCACGCTCCTCACGCGTGAAAGAAACGCCCTCGTCTGTGGCGCGATTAATAGCGAAATACTGATGCGGCCGTTCCATAGCCCGAGGCAGCCCCCGGTGCGATTCCCCGTGCGCTGCACGTGGCGTTTGGCCGTCATGCACTCATGCCTTCCAGTGCGACTTGAGTGCGGCTCGTCGGGCTGTTGTTTTCTGCCGACGCGGTACGCGGAGGCTGTCCCGGTGTGCGGAATTTCGCACCCGTGCTTTCAGTATATCGCTTGATTAGAACTGCTGCGCGCCGTGGTGAATGTGCAGCACTTCAATCCGGTCGCCACTGACCTGATAAAAAATCTTGTACGGATAGCGGAGCAGCGGGACCATGCGCACGCCCGGCCGCTGCAACACTTCCTGCGCGCTCTCCGGAAATGAAGTGAGACGGTCAAAAACCGCACGCAGTCGTAATTCAAACGCCGGAAGGACTCCGGGATAGTGCAGGGTTATGTAGGTGAGAATGTCGTCGAGATCACGGAGTGCCTCGTCGGTAAAGACGACCTTCATGCGTCTCGATGTTTCGAGAACACGGCCTCAACCCGCTCACTCGTTGCGAACCGTCCTTCACGAGCGGCTTTCAGGCCGCGATCAATGCCCGCGAGTTCAGCGGGCGTGGCCTGATACGTTCCGCCCTGCATCTCGGTCTCGATTTCTTTCGCGATGCGGACAAGTTCCTCCTGAGCCGACTCCGGCCAGGTTTCCACTCGTTGCATCACGTCTTTAAGTGCTTTGGCTGTCATATGTCGATAGTACCACATGCGCTTGGCGTGTGGCAGGTGTTCTCTTGCCCCCGCTTTTGTCGGAGGCTGAGCGCCGAGACGGGTATCGTGACGGGTGTTCAATAGCCCGGAGCTCGCGAGGACTATTGGAAGCCTGTTCGATACCCCGGCGAGGGATACCCGAAGGGCGCTCGGCCGTACGGCGCAGCCGGCCGACCCCGGGCCGTCAGCCCAAGCCCCGCAGCCTAAAAGCGAGGAGCGCGCGGCCGTCAGCTTTGTCTGTGACAAAGTGACGGCCCGGGGTCGGGCGGCAAGCCCGACAAAAGCGGGGGCAATTCTCTAGCAATTATGCGGCCTTGTTTCGATCACGTGGGTACAAACGGGTTCGTATACCCGTTCGTACCTCACTCGCCTGTGTCGAGGACTATCGGACGACACTCGTTGTCCTATAGCCCGCAGTCGCGGCCGTATTTGCATTCTTCCTTTTTTAAAAGTGCATCCCCTTATTTTTATATGTGTCTAATTAAATGCGTATCATTAATAGAGGAGAGAGCGTTTTCGCTCGGTCCAGAACTGCATGTTTTGCTCGGTCTTGACCGAGTGTTTTCGCTCGGTCTGCACCGAGCTATCCACAGCCTAGCGCTTCCTCGGAGGCTTGAGATTCAGGGTGTAGATGTTGGTCTTTCCCTGGCCTCGGCGCGTGATTTCCAGAAGGCCGTGGACCTGGAGCGATTTGAGGTGCTTGCGGACGTTCGTTTCGTGCAGCCCCATGTCCTCCGCTAGACGGCGCTGGCCAGGAAAGCAGTGATCGTTCTGCCACGCGTAACTAAGCAGCATCGCGAAGGCGAGCTTATCCCCCGAACTGAGGTCTTTCGATTTTAAGAGAAAGTTCGGAACCTGGGTGAAGCCGCCGCGCGTAGCGATGTCGGCTCCCTTGAGGATTATGTTTTGTCGCTCTTTGAGAATGTCGCCAATGGAACGGCCGGAGTTGTACTCCATGCCTGCATTATACGCCCTGGCATCTCATTACTGCATGTTATCCCCTGTCTCGGTGTGTTTCGGTCGGCCGAGAAGTGGCGCGAGCATTTGTTGCAATCCTGCGACCAAATGATTTGTCTCGCGATCACGTTCTAGCAGCGCGTCGATAGTTTTATCTTTCACGGTGATCTGGCCGCGAAGAAATTCGTTCTCGCTCTCCAAGCGATGAACGTACGCGTCCGTTCGCGGCTGTTCGCGAATGGTCGCGACCGGCTCGCTGACGGGCGTTTCTAGTTTTTCCGGATTGCCGACAGGCGCGTCCGTTCGCGGCTGGACGTGGCCGGACGCGGCTGTTCGCTCCGCTATCATTGCAATGTGACGGTCAACAGAGGCGGGAGTAATCAGGTAGCGCTCGCCGTAGGTCGTCTCGACTTTCTGAGATTCGAGATCGCCACGGCCGCAGTATTTCTGGATGGCTCGAATCGTACGGGGGTGGCCAGCGGCGGCGTACCGGTCGGCGGCCTCCTCAACGGAGAGGAGATACGAGTGTTCGTCGGTGGACGCGGCCGGACGCGGCTGGTCGTGCATGGACGCATGGTAGCATCAGACCGCCGCTCGCTGATTCGTTATCCCCATAACGGAACACGCAATACCGGCGCAGTTTCTTGCTGCGATGCGAAACCTCATGTATTTTGAGCAAATCACCAACATGATGCCTGGTCGCGTAAGGTTTGCTAACGTTCGTGCCGACCGCATGGGGTCGCTTCGAGCGAGCAGCGCCGAACGACAGGGGACGAAGCGATTGAGAAGAAAAGCGCCGACGCGCGAATTAAAATTCATTGATCTCTTCGCGGGGCTTGGCGGCTTTCATTTAGCGCTTTCCCAGTTGGGTCATCGATGCGTTTTTGCTAGCGAACTTGATCCCGAACTAGCCATTCTCTACGAGAGAAATTTCGGATTAAAACCTTCTGGCGATATTCGGAAAGTGAAGCTCCGTAATATACCGAAGCATGACGTGCTGTGCGCCGGATTCCCGTGTCAGCCGTTTTCCAAAGCAGGTGATCAAAAGGGACTTCGTTGCCCCCAGTGGGGTGACTTAATCGACTATGTGGTTGCGATTTTGCGATATCGCAAGCCGAAGTTTTTTATCATCGAGAATGTACCCAACCTCGTACGCCATAACAGAGGACGAACTTGGAAAAAAATTAAAGAGCGATTGCAAGAAGCTGGATATGACGTGGACGATGAGAAGCTATCGCCTCATATGTTTGGAATTCCGCAAATCCGTGAGCGCGCATTTATTATTGGTCAACGAGGGAATCTAAACGGTTTCAAGTGGCCTGATAAAAGTCCGTCAAAAAAACTTTCAATCAAAGATATACTTGATCGCAATCCGGCAGGAGCTCGAAAGCTACCAATTCAATTCCTCGGATACCTGAATGCGTGGCAAGATTTCCTCAATCGATTTCCAAAAAAGGATGAGCTTCCTTCTTTTCCAATTTGGGCGATGGAATTCGGAGCTACATATCCATTCGAGAATAGAACACCGTTCTCTACGGGGTATCGAAAGCTCGATCGCTATCGCGGGTCATTTGGAAAATCCCTGAAGGGATTAAATCCTGAGGACGTGCGTGCCGCGCTTCCACCATATGCGAGATACGAAGAAAAAAGATTTCCCGACTGGAAAGTCGAATTTATTCGAAAGAACCGCGCATTCTACAAGAAGCACAAGAAGCTAATCGATAAGTGGCTTTATCAGATCACTGATTTTGCGCCGAGTTTCCAAAAGCTTGAATGGAATGTGAAGGGCGGCAAGCGGCGCATCTGGAGCTATATCGTCCGCTTCCGTGCATCAGGCATAAGAATCAAGAAGCCGACGACGGCACCATCTCTTGTAGCCATGACAACAAGCCAAGTCCCGATAATAGGTTGGGAACGGCGTTACATGACGCCACGAGAATGCAGCCGACTGCAGAGCATGGGAAAACTGAGATATCTTCCGCGAGCAAAAGACGAAGCTTACAAAGCGCTCGGCAACGCAGTGAACGTGACGGTGGTCAAGGAGATTGCAGAGCGTCTGCTCCATCACGACAGTGCGCGCGTGCAATAATATGTCGGAATCCAATTCAGCGGCAGTCTTAGAGAAAGTAAGTATCAGGCCCGGCGTGAGCATTCTCTCTGTTCTCCGCCATCTCAACTACAAGCCTTGGTTCGCCCTCGCTGAGTTTGTAGATAACGCAATTCAGAGTTTTGTGGAGAATCGAGAAGCATTACAAAAACTCCACGGGAGCGATTGGAAATTAAAGGTTACAGTCGAGGTTGATACATCGTCACCCGGCCGAATTGTCATACGGGATAACGCATCGGGAATCCTTCCAGGAGCATTTCCCAGAGCCTTTCGTCCAGCGGTAGTCCCTCCAGACCGTAGCGGACTTTCCGAGTTCGGCATGGGAATGAAGAGTGCAGCGTGCTGGTTCTCACCTCGTTGGCAGGTACGAACGAAAGCGCTAGGAGACTCTGTTGAAAGAACCGTGAAGTTCGATATCGACCGTATTGTAGAGGATGAAATTGAAGAACTCGATATTCAAGAGTCTCCAGCAAATAAGAATGACCACTACACGGAGATTTCACTTGATGATCTGCACCATGTCCCAGTTGGCCGATCACTCGGCAAAATCAAGGAACACTTAGCAGATATCTATCGATGCTTTATTCGCGAAGGTGTGTTGGAACTCCGGTTTGGAACGGAGGTGCTTACCTATGAAGAGCCTCCAGTTCTTAGCGCTCCATATTTTAAAGATGCGACCGGACCAGCCCAACTTTGGCGCAAGGAAATAAACTTCGAACTGGGCGATGGTCTCGCTGTGCGGGGTTTCGCTGCGCTCAGAGACCCCGGCAATTATTCGCGTTCAGGCTTCGCTCTATTCCGCAAGAAGCGGCTCATTGAAGGTAGCGGGGAAGAGGGTTACCGGCCGACGATGATTTTTGGAACGTCTGGAAGCAGCAGCTACGCGCGTCTCAGATTGTTTGGTGAACTTCATCTAGAAGGATTTGAGGTAAGCCACACGAAGGATGGTTTTCGCTGGGACGATAACGAAGAACCTTTTCTGGAGTTGCTGAAAGAGCATCTTGACAGCGATGAACTGGCTCTTCTGCGTCAATGCGAGAACTATAGATCACTGGCTTCAAAAAAGGATCGCACACAGGCGGCAACCAAGGCACTTGATAGGACGGGAGATGTCATCGCTGACACGATGCCGCAGATTCTGCCAGGTGTGGCCGAGCAGCCGCCTGTGGAAACTACTTCTGATCCTCTCCCAAGCCAGCCGACTCTGGCGAAGCGAGAATTATCTTTCGATTTTCGAGGCGAGCCCTGGTTGGTTCGTATCGAACTATCAGACGATCCAGGTGAAGGCGATTGGCTTTCAATCAGCGATCCCGAAAATTCTGAAGGCGGCGCGGACATTATCGATATTCGATTGTCTATGGCCCATCCGTTCATGGTGACATTCGCTCAAACTGAGGCCGGAGATATCGAACCACTATTAAGGGTGGCTGCAGCCCTTGCGATTGGAGAGAAATTGGCGCGTCGCGCTGGGGTCAAATCGGCTGGAACAGTCCGTAGGAATATGAATGAGATTTTAAGAGAGGCATTGTCCAAACCATGAAAAACGCTGCTTCAGGATCGGGCATTTCACCTCTCGCAAACCAGGTACTGAAGCCAGGAGTGAAATGGCTACCGTTTCAACGAGAGCAGACAACGGGAATTATCCAACGAAGCGGTCTAGAAGACGACGAGCAAAAAAATCTTGTTCAATCCGCCGCAGAGATTCTCGGCTCCGGTGTGGACCCGCGAAAAGGTCCTGCAACCAGCACGGGACTTGTAGTTGGTTATGTTCAAAGCGGAAAGACGCTTTCTTTCACAACTGTAATCGGCCTCGCTCGCGACAACGGGTTTCCACTTGTCATTGTGGTCGCGGGAAATAAGACAAATCTTCTCGCTCAATCCCATCAACGGCTATTGAAAGACCTCGACGTAGAAGGTGGCGACGGCCTCCCAGCATGGATTATGGATAAGAATCCACGCGAACAGGGCGGGAGATACGAACAACTCTTAAAACAAACAATAGCCAATTGGCGCGACCGCACACGTGATGCGGAAGAAAAACCAACGCTACTCCTCACAGTGCTTAAACAAAATCACAGGCTGAGCTCGCTGACGGCATTGTTACGAAAACTTGATATGAAGGACGTACCCGCGCTCATTATTGATGACGAAGCCGACCAGGCCAGTCTAAACACTGCCGTAAATCAAAATCGAGAGAGCACAACATACACCAGGCTACGTGAACTTAGAGATTCATTGCCTTGGCATACTTTTCTTCAGTACACCGCTACGCCTCAAGCACTTCTGCTCATAAATATATCGAATGTCTTGTCTCCAGACTTTGTGCATGTTCTAGAGCCAGGGAATTCGTATGTAGGTGGTGAAGAATTTTTCCGACCGCAAAGCCCATATGTAGAAACTATTCCGGCGGGCGATATTCCAGCCAGAAATTCTCTCCCCAACGATCCCCCGGACAGTTTTCTAAGGGCTCTGAGGGTCTTTTTTGTCGGACTATCAGCAAGCATCATTGCAAAAAGCGGTCGGCGCTCAATGCTAATCCATCCTGGAGTTGCAAAAACTGTTCACCAACGAAGTGCGAGGTGGGCAACCGCAGCGAAAGATTCGTGGATGAGCGCACTCAATGCTGGGGCGAATGATCCTGATCGGAAAGATGTCCTGGCAGAATTTGAGGCGGCATATAATGAACTGAAGATAACGACGTCAGACTTGCCTGACTTCGATCAAATCATTGAGAAAATGCCACGGGCTCTTCGCAATACGACAGTGATTGAATTCAATACCCGCGGCAGTCCTAAAACGCCAGAAATCAATTGGCGACACGCTGAAGGATGGATTCTGGTTGGTGGCTTAGCCGTTGATCGTGGATTTACCGTCGACTCCTTGTCAGTGACCTACATGCCTCGTGGGGTAGGTGGCGGGAATGCAGACTCGATTCAACAACGAGCGCGTTTTTTTGGATACAAGCGCCGCTATTTGGGCCTTTGTCGAATTTATCTTGAACAGGATTTGAGAACGGCTTTTGAGAATTACATTGAGCATGAACAAACAATGAGGGCCGAGCTGAAAAGGCTCGCTGCTTCCGGAGAGGACCTACGCACTTGGCGAAGGCGGCTTATTCTCGACCCGAGCTTGCAGCCTTGCCGACGCTCAGTGATTTCTGACCCGTATTCTCGAACTAGAGCAGGTGGAGGGTGGACCCAACAGCGCGGAGCACTTCTCACTCCCACAATACGAAAATCCAACACTGATGTGCTCGCACGTCTAACTGCATCGCAATCATTTAGACGTGATACGACATATTCATCAAATGAGACCGCTCAACAACACGAAATTGCGCCTGACGTACCGATGCAAGCGATCATAGATATTTTGACTGAGTATCTTTTTGATGAGCCAAGAGATACCGCAGCGTTTACTGGTCTTTTGATTACAATCGCTGAAGCATTGAGAAATAATAGAGACCTAACAGCGACGGTATATAAAATGAGGCCGAAAGCGGGTGGTCGGCGTGACATTTATGAAGATGGGACAATAGATAATTTTCTCCAAGGCCGCACGGATAGGGCTGGTGGGTATCCCGGTGATACGTTCTACCAACAACCAGATAAACTATCGCTTCAATTGCATTCTTATGACTTGAGATCGAAGAAGGGTTCAAAAATTCTTGCGAGTGCGGCTCCACTTATTGCAGTTCACGTGCCTGCATCGTTAGCAAGGGACTGGCTCTTCCAGTTCCAGAGCGGACAAAACTGAAAACCAAGCACCAGTAGAGCAATGAAAAGCCGCCGGTGCTGCCGGCGGCTTCGAGGGTTCTCGCGATATACGAGCGCCTACCGGCGACGATTGCCGGGTTTGTTTTGTCCTTCTCCTTGCCGATTGCGGCGGTCATTGCCGCTCGGCTGGTCATCATCCTTCGGAGTACGAAGCACCACGCGGCCGTCTACAGGCAGCGCCTGGAGCACGAGATTGTATCCTTCGCCGTCCTGGTGCGGGAACGCTGCACCGATAGGAAGCCAGAAGTCGTCCGATCCTTCGCGCTTCACGACCGTGAAGGCGCGATAGGCCATCTGTTGGCTCTTTGCCATCTTACTGCTCCTTGCTGTTGAGACGCGGAACGAACGCAACACGCGTTCGGATCAGTGAAAGCACGTCGTCGATGGAACTGACTTTCTCACTGGCGACTTCCTGGTCGAGTAATTGCGGAACGTGCTCGTCCACGGTCGTCGCCGTCATCTGCACGGCAACGTGACCGCCTGCGAGCGGCACAAGCTCGATCCTCAGGAATTCGATGGATGAGTAGGGTGGTCGCGCGGGATACGCGCTGACTTGTATGTCAAGCATCAAGCCCTCCGTCGGGGTTCACCGGCAGCTCTGGAATGGGTGCCGGTCGCCACGACGGAAGCTGTCTAGAATCATACGCCTCGATTTTTGGGCTGCAACTGCGCCCAGGGCAGGGGTCGCAAATCCTGGTGCAACCCGGATTCGCCCGTAGTAATCTCCCGGAGCCAAAACGGAGCCAAAATTCCGGAAAGCGCAGTCTGCGGGCGTAGTTCAGTGGTAGAACGACAGCTTCCCAATCAGCCGCCGCGATTTTCATAGTTCTCCATACTTGAAGATGAGCCCCGATTTTTGGGGCTTTCTGCGTGATACCCTTATCGTAGTTGCACTTTGAAAAACGCAGCTACACCCCATCCATCGGTGCCTGAGAGGTGCCTGACAATGAGAGCCCTGCTGACTGATGTCAGCTTGAGGGCTCTTAAGGTGCCTTCAAGCGGACAGTACACCGTATGGGACAAAGCGAGCCCTATCGGCATCCGCGTTTCCGCAGGAGGCGCGAAAACATACATCGTCCTTATCGGGAGCGGCAGACGACGCACTCTCGGCAAGGTTGGAATTATCTCGCTCGCCGAGGCACGGGCCGAAGCGCGGCGCGTTCTCGCCGAGAAGACCCTAGGGCTCACAAAGCCAAAAGTGTCCTCTGTATCTTTTTCTTCGGCTACCTCGCTCTTTCTTGAACAAAACTATCGAGGAAAGAGACCGAGAACCAAACATGAAGTGGAGCGGCTTCTCACGAAGCACTTCATTCCCGTGTTTGGAAAGAAACCCGTGGCCGAAATCACTGACGGCGATGTCGGCGGCGTTCTTTCGAAACTCGCACGAGTACCAAGCGAACAACTACACGCCTTCCGAGCCGTTAGAGCGATGCTGAAATGGTGTACGCGGCCACCACGCCGCTACATCGCTCACAGTCCGCTTGAAGGATACGAACCGCCAGGAGAAGACCGAAAGGGCACTCGTGTTCTGTCCGACAAAGAACTTGCTCGGATTTGGCACGCGGCTACTGGCGCATATGGCGGTCTCTTTCGTCTCCTCATCCTTTGGGGGACGAGGAACGGCGAGACGGCACGCATCAAACGCGCGTGGCTTGACGACGGCGTGCTCACGATACCGGGTGAGGTGACGAAAAACGGTAGAGCTCACGTTATTCCGCTTCTTCCACTCGCTCGCTCGGTTCTCTCCGACCAGAAAGGGGCGGGGCCGTATTTCTTCCCCGGCAAGGACAGCGACGCGCACTTCAACGACGGTTCGTGGGGCAAGCTCAAAAGTGAGCTCGACCGCGTGTCCGGCGTGAAGAACTGGCAGCTCCGCGATATTCGTCGGACATTCCGGACGAACATGGCGAAGCTCAAGGTATCCAGGGAGGTGGCGGAGGTATTGCTTAACCACGTCACGGGTGCCAACCGAAACGACCTCGACGAGATTTACAACAAGTACGACTTTCTCGACGAGAAACGTGCCGCACTTGCGAAATGGGAAGCTCGGCTGCGCCAAATTCTAAAAGAGAAACAATGAGGAGCCACGGGTATCTTGTGGCTCCTCTTTCCTATGCATACATTCTCGATGTCCACCGGTGGATTAACCGGATGGCGTTGCAACGCTCTCCTAGCAGGGAGTTTGCAATGTCCAAGCCGCTCATCGTGGACTGGAAGGGGTTGAAGAAGCTCGGTTGGTGCTATTCGAGGGCTCACACCTGGCGATTGATGTACGACCCGCAGTACGAAGACAGCCGGTTTCCGGCGTGTCGAAAACTCGGGAAGCACAGAAACGCTCATCCGGTGTGGAAGGTTTCGGACGTACTGGCCTACTTCGAATCCCACGGTCTGAAAGTGACTGAAGATTGGAATGCTTCCTGACTTGGAAGCCGGGCGGGGTTTCCAACACCCCGCCCTTTTCATAGGGGGGATAATGTCGGACGCATTGTCGTACTTACAACTGGCCTTCGACCACATCGACGAGTACAAAAAAACTGGTTCAACGTATCATCTTTCCGACGCCGCAAACTATTTGGAAAAAGCGAAGCAGATAGACCCCGACGTATCGTACACAGCCCGCGACAGCGAAGGCGACGACATTCGTATAGATATTCCGCGCTTGTCCGGGCTCGCGCTGTACTTCGAGGCAAAAGAAGATTTTGATAATGGTTTGTACAATAGCGCAGCTTCTCTCTGTGAGCGCTCACTACAACACCTTCCAAACTTCCGCTTGGCAAAAAATCTACTTGCTGACGCGAAACTAAACGGCGGCGACGCGCACACAGCACTTCACATCGTACAGACACAAGCTCGCGAAGCACCGACACCCGAAAACATACGAACCGAAGAACGCATCACACGCGCCGTACAACAAAATCTCCACAACCCAAACATCTTTCGTAAACACCCGTGGCTCCTCCAAGCCGCAGGGCTCTTTGTCGGATTTTGGGGCTTGGGGTATCCGTGGACGAGCTGGTCTAATTTCTACATCAACATTTTCTTCTTCGGCGTGGGCGGCCTGCTCTTTTTAGCTGGGTACCTCATAAAAGAAGTGAACTTCTTAGAACACTACGAGCGCGATAGGCGTAAATGAAAGACGAGGAGAAGTTTCTCAAGTGGATGAACGCTGGTCTCCTCCCGCCAAGCGAACGCTCTCACCTCTACACGCCCACAAAAAAGCCGAGCGAGATTCTGTCCGACGCGTACGACCCGCACGCACATTTCGCTCGCGTCAAACGTCTTCACGAAGCGTATCGGTACAACGACGAGGAGGAATGCGCTCTCTGTATGCAACGTATTGTCGTGCGTGCGCTTGAAATCTATCCGTGCGAACTGCCCGACGAAATCCTTGAACCCTTTATGACTGTCGTTGCAGAAATCATGCGCGACGAGCGCATCTTTGAGCCCGAGATTGTCTTTCCTGCTGGCTACCCGTTGCACGACCAACGCACCTACCTCACGCGGCTGGAAGAATTTTATCTCAACGCGGAGACGATTGTCGGCTACTACGAAGAACATCTCCCGCGCGTATTCGCGGCATACTTTTCTCATCTGCCGAAACTAAAAGAATCGCCATTCCGCGTTCCGCTCATTCACCTCCTCGAAACACCGCACGACCTCATTCACGCGCCTCACGTCATCATGCACGGGCGGCCAGAACTTCCCCGCGTATTCAGGGAACTGGCAAAAAAACTCATCTCAAATCTCGACAAGGCATCGGGCATAAACCCCGAGAAGCCACCCGCGAACTTAGAAGCGAAACTCAGGTTTGCTCCCGATTTCAAAAACCGCCCCCTCGAAGAACTCGTGGAGCTGTATCTTGGCGGCACTCCTTTTGCGGAGCTTCTTATGACACCCGCGCCATTCTCTGTGCCCGAGCAAGTGCGCTTCGAGCACACCCACGTTCTAGGTGGCTCCGGCCACGGCAAGACAACACTTCTCACGCATCAGTTTCTTCAAGACGTGGAAGCTGAAAACTCTCCCGCGCTCATCATCGTGGACGGCAAAGGCACGTTTGTATCGGAGCTTCAACGTCTTGCCCGTTTCGCACCTGATGCCGAGCTTTCCGAGCGGCTTGTCTTCATAAACCCCGAAGACATGCACCACCCACCCGCGCTCAATATGTTTTCCGTGCCGAAACGGTATGCGGGTTACGACGAAGAACTACGGCGGCAAATCGAGAACAACACTATCTCTCTCTTCTCGTACATTTTCAGCGCGAGGGACTTCAAACTCTCCGAGAAGATGAACACGTGCTTGAGCTACGCGGTGCGGCTTCTGTTCTCTATGGACACAACACCGACCATGTTCACGCTTCTCGACCTCCTCTCCGAGCCGCCAGTGCCGAAAGTCGGCGGCGTTCCTCCGAGAAGCCAATTCCTCCGCTACATCGAAGCGCAACCGCATATCGTCCGGCGCTTCTTCACTGACCTGTTTTATCACCCGACCGAATACACCGAGACGAAGCGGCAAATCCAAAACCGCATTTATTCGCTTCTCGAAAATCCTGCCTTCGCCGCGATGTTCACGGCCGAAGAGCGGAAGCTCGACCTGTACGACGTGATGAGAGAGCGTAAGATTTTGCTCGTCAATGCGTCCCCCTCCGTCCTCGGAGAAAAGGCCGCGCCACTTCTCGGCAGATACATCACGGCCATGACACTCGCCGCCGCGTACGAACGCCTCGCCGTACACCGCAGTCAGTGGACACCCGCGTTCCTTGTGCTCGACGAAGCGCAGATGTTTGTAGACGAAGACAAGACCCAGCCGCTCTTGCAACAGGCCCGCGAGTTCAACCTCGGCGTTGTGCTTGCTCACCAAAAGCTCGACGACTTGAGCTCAAAGCTCGTGGCGACCGTGGCGGCTAATACGTCTATTCGATACGTTGGCGGCGTATCAGCTCAAGATGCTTCCTTTATGGGAAGAAATATGCGGTGCGAGCCGGACTTCATTCTCGACCAACGAAAGCGCGGCGACACGACAAGTTTCGCCACGTATGTCCGGGGATTCACGGAACGTCCCGTATCGCTCACGATACCGCTCGGCATCTTAGACAAAGAACCGAAGATGACCGAGGAGGAGTACCGAGCCGTAGTGGCCCGCAATCGCTCTATATTGGCCGCTACACCCACGAAACCTTCTTCCTCGCCTCCTTCATCGACCTCATCCCAAGCACCTGCCCTGGACGACGACGGCGAGACATCAAGCGGTACGTGGTAAGATAACAATGCTTGCTCACGGCGCTTCGCGGTTTTTCTGCATAGCGCATTCTTCCTCGTGGCTGCCGTTTACACTCATTACCGGCACGCTACGAATTTCCAATGAAACGAGAAGTCCAATCCCGTTGGGACCGAGATCCGGTTCTCGACAAAGACGGAAAGCCCGTTGTCGCTCGCATCACCGAAAAGGATGTCGAGCTTTTCAAACTACTTGAACGCTACACAGTGCTTCCCGCCGATTATCTCCGTGCATTCCTTGGCGGCAATCAGCGGGCTTTCAGCGCGCGTCTAAATCTTTTGTACAGAAGCCCGAACCGATACATCGACCGCCCCGAACAACAGCGCAAGAACGCGGACGCCAATTATCGCTATCTCGTCTATCAGTTGGACGACAAAGGCGCAGACCACTTGCGCTCGCTTGGCTGTCCGGTAAACCGGAAGAAAATAAAGCGCAACTTCGCACACGAACTCATGGTGTCCGAGATTGCCGCTTCCATTGAGCTAGGCACGCGCGAGCACCCGAACGTGAAGCTCATTCAGTGGCGCGATATTCTCGCAAGCGACAAGGTGCCGACGCGCACTAAGGAGCAAGCGAACCCAGCGACGATTCCGTTTGTCATGGAGGGGGAGGTGCATCACCTCATGGCGGACGGCGACCCCTTCGTGCTTCAGCCGACAGAGCACCAATTCATGTTCTTCCCGGGCTTCGAGGCTGACTGCGCAACTGAACCGCTCGATGCGGCCGACACGAGCCGAACCTCAATTCGTCAAAAGTTCCGCGCGTATCTGCATGTTATGGAAAACCGTGTTTACGCGTCCCACTTCGGTTCAAGCACATTCATGGTGCCGTTTATCACGACGAACGAAACACGCATGAAATCCATGATGGCCTTGCTCGAAAGCATGAAGCCAGGCCAGCACGCGCGTCGCTTCCTTTTCAAACACATTCCTGCGTTTACATCCTATGAAAAACCCGCGCCGCCGACCGGGCACATGCTGACGGAGCCGTGGCATCGGGTAGGCAACACGCCGTTCACACTCACAAATCCAAACACATCAAAAGAAAAGGCCGCCGCGTAACCGCGACGACCAGTATTACTATTCGCCTTCTTTCGGCGGAAACAGCACGAGCTTTCCGTCAGTCGGAAGCGCATCGAGCTGAATCGAAATGCCGTCTTCGGCAACCTTCCACGCGCTTCCAATGCGCGTGTAAAAGTTCTTCTCCTCTTTCCCTTCTTTGTAGGGACGGGAGACGAACACGGCATAGTCGGGCTTCGAACCCTTTGCCATTTAGCACTCTCTTTCTCCCGCACGAAAAAGAGCAATGTGGAGTGCGGGTACGGAGAGACAGCATCGCTTCTCTCCCCACACCCGAACCCCACTCTATCCCCAATCATAGCACCGCCTGTCAGTGCACATGAGACAATGTGAATAGTCGCTCTTTCACAGGAGGCAGAGATGCCGAAGTATTTGGACTTCCAAAAAATCAAGGAGAGCGTGTCGATTGAAGACGCCGCGAAACGTCTCAACCTCAAGCTCAAGCAGTCAGGCAACCAACTCCGGGGAGAATGCCCGTCATGCAAAAGCGGGAACGAACGTGTGCTCGCAATTACGCCAAGCAAAAACGTCTTCTTCTGTCATGCTGGAGATTTCGGGGGCGATTGCATCGCTCTCGTTGCCCACGTTCTCGACTTCTCAATGCGCGACGCCGCCGAATGGCTCACCGAGCCGGACATGAAGCCGGAAGTGCAGAAGCCGAAGCAGGAAGCGAAGACCGAGAAGGCCGTGCAGTTCGACCCTGAAAAGTTCGCCGCACGCCTTGTCTACGTCGAGGAAATGCAAACGCTCGGCATCAGCGAAGACGACGCGAAACTTCTCGGACACGGCTACCACCCGCAACGCAAAGCAATTTACCTGTGCTCGCGGAACCCCGACGGCTCTATCGCCGGGTTCATAAAGGTACGCGACGTGAACGCTATCGAAGCTCCCCCGCGTTGGATTCTCCCGTCCAACGTAGTCCCGCTCGTTCGCCGAGCGTGACCAACTAGCCGCTCTCACAAAGGGCGGCTCTTTCTTGTAACAAAACTTGATACAATACGTCTTAGGCGCTCACCGCGCATAGCTCTCTCACATAGCTCCTCATATCGAATCTTGTCGTCGCCACTCCCGCGCGTAGCGTCGGAGCCATGCGCTACGTCTACTTCACAGTCGCATATCTGTACCTCGTAGGAGTAATCCTCAAATGGATTCCCATACACTGAAGCGCATCCGCGAATTGAACGACGCCCTGCGTACCAAGTGTCAGGGTGGCCGTATTCAATTCACAACCGAAGTAATGGAGCTCGACCCGCAAATCCGTGGCCGCGCTCTCTCATACCTCGCTCTCTACAACAAGTTCTCCGACCACGAAGACGACGAGCACGACAGCGGTACGTTCATTTTCTCGGGCTTCTCATTCGTGTGGGCTATCGGCTACCGGCGTCCTGACGACACCGGCATCTCGGCAGACCCGAGCGACCCGACGAAGACGACCCGCGTGCTCACACTTCACGTGAACGCAGACATACTTGCTCAAAGGGTAGTCCATGAAAAAAGAGTATCTAGCCACGTGGAGGTGCCCGCGGTGCGGAAGCAAGTGGTCGGCGGCAACTGACCAACTCCACGCATACAGTATGTGCTCTCCCGAGTGCCCTACTGTATCCGAGCCGGTCTTCTCGTTTCGTATCAACACCGGCATCGACGACCTAAGCGGCCCGCCGCTTTCGTTTACACCAACGGGAATGAGCGACCCGCACGTTGCTCACTCACCACGAACCATAAACTAGGGGAGACAAGACAATGGGAAAATATCGCTACTCATACACGTGCCGTAAGTGCGGCACGCAATGGAAGAAGGAGAGTATCTTTCCATACAAGTACTCATCGTGTCCGCGCTTTTGGTGCGGCGCGAGGAACGAACCGCCGGAACAATGGGGTCCGTCCGACTACTAAGAAACTCGAACACCACTTAGAGCGCTCTCCTCACGGGGAGCGTTTTTCTTTGTGGTACGATTAGGAGCGGACACAAACAGAGGAGAAATCCAATGTCCGCTCTTTCACTCCAAGCCGAACCGACCGACAGGATTAGGCACCTGAATGACGTGTTTCGCTCTACGTTTCTTGGCGGCCAAGTCGTTATCACCGAGGGCATTGCGGCTCTGCGGGAAGAAGTGAAGGCAGAAGTCTTGTCTCGCGTGCGCGCGTTCAAGCATTTCACCAAAGACAACGACCCTCACAAGGAGCACGACTTTGGTTCATTCGAAATCGCCGGGCAGAAGTACTTCTGGAAAATCGACTATTACGACAAGACGCTCGAAGCGGGCTCAGAAGACCCCGCCAATCCGGCAGTCACCACTCGTGTACTCACGGTGATGTTGGCGTCGGAGTGGTGACTTCTTTCCAATGAACGCCGCGAACAATAAATCCTATTGTGGTCTGGTTCACACCATACTTGGCGGCTATCTCTTCTTGAGATACGCCGCCTTTTTCATGTAACGCGCGTACTTCTCGGACTATTTCCCAGTTCAATTTTGCTCTTCCATTTGCCGTGCCCGCCTTCGACGGGATTAGGTGTCGCACACCTCTTAGGTGTTCCGCGCTTCTCGCTCTCTGCTCCGGCGTCTGTTTTCTCCCTCGAAGGGCTTTGCTTATTTTTTCTCTCCACTCGGGAGTTACTACTCTCTCAGATAATCTCGTCTTCGTTTCCTCACTGTGTTTGCCCCGAGAGCCACCAATGCGGATGTTGTATCCATTTGGCGCAAGCGTATTTAGTGTCTTTATCCAATATAGTTCTCGCGCGTTTAGCTCACTGACTTCCTTCGCGAAGCTGAAGACCTGCTGAAAAGAGTGCGAGCATTTATCGCAAAGCACGAAAAGAAACTTCCGAAACCACACTAGCCGTCAGCCACCCGGGCGCTTCGCTACGAAGCGGGCTACGTTTCGCTCACCAGTGGCATCGTATCGCCGAGAGCCAACCAGCGCGGCTATAAACACTCCTCAGCAATGGGGAGTTCTTTTTTACTGATACACTTACACGTAGTTCCCTGCATCACGCTCTTTCGGAAGAAAGGGCACCTCGGTGTGTCGCTTCAGCTTCGGCTGGAGCGTGATGGAGAGAACCAAGGAAACGGATATTCAGCGCGCCATATGCGACTACCTTGCGCTCAAGGGTTATTTCTTTTGGCGGCAGAATACAGGAGGAATGTTCCGAGAGGGACGTTACTTCTCGCTTCCCAAGTATTCGATGCGAGGCATTCCCGACATCATTCTGATAAAGGGCGGGCGCTTCATCGGCATCGAGGTCAAGAACAAGACCGGAAAACTATCACCGCACCAAGCCGACTTCGCCCGTGAGTGCGTAAAGAACGGAGGGGATTACATTGTCGCCAAGTCGATAGACGACGTACAGGCGGCCGGGCTGTAACTCCATGATGCGCACGTTCTTCGAGATACGCGAACAGTTCAAATTCCAATAACGCGCTTGCGCCAACTGTCATCAAGGGGCTCTCTCGTGAAGTTAGAGAGGTACCTGTCCCGATTTCCACCTAGAAACCGCACGCGTTCATAGAGCACCTTTATTTCCTTCGAGGCCGCTTTCTTCCATACCGATTCTTTTGTTTCGAGTATTTTGATTTGCGCCATAAGCATGGCGATCTTCGCGTCGATTGCTCTCTTCATGGCCTCCCGCATCTCATTCTCGGCATCGTTCGCTTCCATGAGACGCTTCATATATTCCTCATGGAGTTCTTGCTCTGTCTGCATGTACGTCTCCCAGCCGTGCTACAATTAGAGGGCGATTATTTTTCACTTTTTTCAATATGGCTGGCAAGAACGGCGGCGCAAGACCAGGGGCAGGTAGACCAAAAGGCTCTTTCAACAAGCCCCAGCTTCGCGAGTTCTTCACTGAGGATGAAGTGAAAGCTCTTGCGGAGCAGCTTAAGGAGCGAGCAAAGACCGACTCCACCATTCTCAAGTTCCTCGGTGAGCAGATATTCGGCAAGCCAACACAGCCGATTAGCGGACCTGACGGCGGTCCTATCGAAATCAAGGGAGTGACAATCGCTGTCAGGCGCAAGTAGCGCATGGACGCAGAAGTACACTTCGAGGTTCAGGAATCGCACGTCCCGCTATGGGAGCGCACAAACTGGCGCTACGCATTTCTCATGGGCGGGCGAGGTAACGGTCGCTCTGGTACCGCATCTCGCTATTCCGTTTCCCGTCTTTTTGGGGAGGAATACACGCGAGGCGCTCTCATGCGCGCCGTTCATTCCGACATTCGCACATCGTCGTGGGCCGAGATAAACGACAGGCTCAGCGAGCAGGGGATTGTCGGGGCAAACGGCCTACACATCACCGAGAACGAGATGCTCGCGGAATACGGAGCGAACAGTCTGCGTGCGCATGGTTTCAAGGCATCGAGCGGCTCTCACACAGCCCGTCTCAAGTCACTCGCGAACTACAATTTCATTTGGATTGAGGAGGCCGAGGAAATCGGAGAACAGGAATTCACGACGCTGGACGACTCTCTTCGAACCGTTAAGGGCAGTATCAAGGTTATCCTCACGCTGAATACTCCGGCGAAGAGCCATTGGATTATCAAGCGCTTTTTCGACCTGCACCCGACTGCCGTTCCGGGCTTCTATTGTCCGACGCTCAAGAGCGAGGCGAAGGACGCTATCTACATTCCCGGCACATTCCGAGATAACAGCGCCAACATCGACCCGAATACGGCCGCGAGGTACGAGAGCTACAAGCACACCAAACCCGACTACTTTTGGCAGATGATTGAGGGGCTTTGTCCGGAGACCGTTATCGGAAAGATTTACTCCGGATGGAATGAAATCGACGATGTGCCTCACGAGGCCCGGTTGCTTGGTCGCGGGCTGGACTTCGGGTTCGACCCAGACCCTGCGGCTGTTGTTGCAATCTACTGGCACAATGGCGGCGTCGTTCTCGACGAGGAGCTGTATCAAACTCAGCTCACCAATCCGCACCTTGCCGCCACGATAAAGGGACAGCCGGACTACAGCGCTCCAATCGTCGCCGACAGCGCCGAACCGAAATCAATTGCCGAGATGAGCGGGTACGGGCTCAACGTCATTCCCTGCGCCAAGGGCAAGGACAGCGTTAACTTCGGTATCAAACACGTGCAGGGCTTGCGCGTGAGCTACACGAAGCGCTCCAAAAACCTGAAGAGCGAATACGAGAACTATGCGTGGCTTGTCGATAAGAAGACGGGTGAGAACAGGGGGATTGAAGACCCTAAATGTTCGAACCATGCGATGTCGGCCGCTCGCTATGGACTTACGATGTTTGCCGGAGAGAACTCGATGTACGACCCGCACCAAAAAGACAGACAGCGCGTCCGTGTCTCTGTCACGCGTCAGAAGCTCGTGAAGAATCAATCGCGCTGAATATTGTGCTTCTTTAGTAGCTCGTTCTGCGCTTCATACGCGCGCCACAGCTTCTTATTCTCCAGCTCGGTATCAACCAACTTGCTTCCAATCACCGCCATTTGCTGAACAACCAAAATTGTCCCGGCTAAAGCGATGAAGGCCGCAATGCCGTTACTTCCTTCTGCTGAGTAGCGCCAAGAAGCGGGCAACCACCACATTGCCCAATCAGTCACCTTGTAGATTGCGGCACCGAGCCCAAGCATGGTGAAGCCGAGGTGCGCATATCTCATTCCGTCCGACCACTCTCGCTTTTCTCCCCTTTGAGAAGACGGCGTTCGTTTGCCACCAAAAAGCTCTCCGTATTTGCTCGCGTCGCGAAAGAATAAATAGAGATGGTGCACGGTCACGGCGAAGAGCGCGAGCGTAACGCATATGAGAACAATCGTTCCGGGCTTCACTGTTTATCCCCCTGTATACATTTGACGTTTCAAGAGATGCTATACTAAAAATTCCGAATGACGCTATATGTCGTCAATCTTTGAATTCATTGCGAAGGCACGCGACTCGTATCGCACCGATAGTGTTGAAATCACTGACGGCTACGAGTTTTCGCAGTACGAAACAATCCGCACAATCGAGCTGTATCACAACAGCCGCTTCCTCACGAGCAACACGGACTCCCTAGGGCGTGAGAAGCCGTTCTATAACATCTGCAAATTCCGTGTGAACGTCGCGACACGAGCGACCGACCTCGACACGAAGGATGCTCAAATACAGAGCGGCCCCGGTAAGTACGCACAGTCCTTTCTCTTGAACCTCAAGAATAGGAACTGGATGCGCTTCGCAATGTTCGGCGTATTCCTAAACAAAATGACCCACACGCGCGCCAAATACGGCGGCGTTCTCGTTAAGAAGGTGGAGAGTGACGACGAGCTTAGCCTCCACGTCGTCCCGTGGCGCGATTCAATCACCGACCAAGTGGACATCCGGAGTGGAGCAAAACTCTACCGTCACCACTACACCCCCGCCGACCTTGTGACTGAAGGCGAGCGCCTTGGGTGGAGCAATATCGCGGAAGCAATCGAAGCAGCGAAGAGTACTCGCGAGGCGGAAGCGTCGCAGGACGGGAAGGAGAACAAGACAAGCGGAGACGTTGTGGAGGTGTGGGAGGTTCATGGTGTCCTCAAGAAATCGTTCCTCGATAAAGAAGCAGAAGAGTACGAATACGAGCGACAGATGCACGTTGTGGTCCTGGACGAGAGCGATAAAGACAACGTGACCGGCATCACTCTCTACTCCGGAAAGGAGAAGGAAGACCCGTACAAGTATCTCCCTTACGAGGAAGTAGACGGACGCGGGCTCGGAGTTGGAGTCATCGAAGACCTCTTCGAAGCACAAGTGTGGACCAACTACGGCGAGAAGCAGAAGAAGGACATGCTCGACCTCGCAGGGAAAATCATTTTCCAAACGGCGGACCAAAATCTCCCGGCGCAGAACATCCTCACCGACCTCGAAAACGGAAGCGTCGTCACCCACTCTCCGAACTATCCGCTCACGCAAGTCAACAATTCTCCGGCCTCATTCGTCGCCTTCGAGAAGCTTCTTGCTGACTGGGATAAACAGGCGGAGCGCGTGTCTTCAACGCCTCCGGCGATAACCGGAGAGACGATGCCGTCCGGTCAACCGTTCCGTCTCGCGGCCATGCTCAATCAGGAAGCCGGTTCAATGTTTGAATACCGGCGCGAGGAAGCCGGTCTTTTCATCCAAGAAATCTATCAGGACTGGGTACTCCCATTCCTTGTGAAGCAAATCCGAAAGGAGAAAGAGCTCGTCGGAGACCTCACCGAGGACGAGCTTGCTGCAATCTCCCAGGCAGTCGCGGAGCACGAGGCGGCGAAGGAATTCAAGGAACGCATCCTCAACGGCGAGGACGTAACGCCGGAAGCGTTCGAGGCGTTCAAGGTGTCCGTATTCGAGGAAATGAAACGGGGAGGCAAGAAGCGCAAATTCTCTATTCCGAAGGACTTCTTCGGCGAGGATGATGACATCAACGTAGACGTGATTACGACCGGCGAGCAGAAGAATAAAGCGGTCGTGATGGAGACGCTCTTCAACGTCTTTGGCGTTGTCGCGAAGAACCCGGCGATTCTCCAAGACCCCGTGCTTGCCCGTCTGTTCAATCAGATCGTGGAAATCGCGGGAGTGTCTCCGCTTCTCTTGAAGCCCGCTCCCGGTACAAGCGCCACTCCCACTCCGATTGCAAAAGGGTCGCCCGAGCGTATTGCCCCTGAAGAAGCAACAGTATGACTAAGGAAGAACGCGACCTCATCAAGTCATTCATTGAAAACAAGCCGCTTGTGAAAGCGGTGAAATCGATTTTGCTTCAGGGCATCTATCCGGACGCAAACAGTAAGGCGCTCTCGCTTCATTGGGTTTTCAACATCAATCCACATCTCGACGACGCTGAGTTCGGAAGACATGTTAAAGTTACCGCAGAAGCGCTCAGAACGGTTGAAGCCGCGTTCACGCAGATGGAACAGATTGCAAATTCTTCTGCGCCTAAAAAAACGGTGAACGAGGCTCGTTAGTCCGTATCTGTCTTACCGGCTCCCACAAGGGAGTGGTCGAACGGGAGGCAGACACGGGTTCGCGAGAGCCCGTTTTAATACTTGGCGGTGTAGCGAGCCGCCGTAACAAACTCACTTATGTCCCAACTGGACGAACAAGGTAATCGAGACGCCGAAGAGCTCGACGTGGAGAGTGACGAACACGAAAAAGACGACACTGATACCGGCGACGACGCAGACGA
This sequence comes from Hyphomicrobiales bacterium, assembly GCA_018335895.1. Classification (GTDB taxonomy): domain Bacteria; phylum Pseudomonadota; class Alphaproteobacteria; order Rhizobiales; family Xanthobacteraceae. Next base: position 73,933 of record JAGXQU010000056.1, read on the forward strand.
AGAGTCGAACGCGGATGACGCGGGAGATTCATCGGATGACGCCGACGACGGGGACGACGATGCGGGCGATGATGACGCCGAAAAGCGTTTCAAAGACCAGCAAGGTCGTGCCGCGAAAGCGGAGAGTAAAGCCAAGTCCTACAAGCAACGCTTGATAGACGCTGGGCTTGACCCCGAGACCGGTAAGAAGATGGAGAAGTCCACTCCGAAAAAGGGCAAGGAGAACGACGAGAGAATTACCGCCGCAGAGGAGCGCGCCGCGAAAGCGGAAGAGCGAGCCCAGCGTGCGGAACTCCGCTCTCTTGGCATCACGCATCCCGACGACATGACGTTGGTCATCAAGGCGGCCAAGGAACTGGGCATCGACCCGACCGAAGCAGCCGAGAGGAAATACGTCAAAGCCGAACTTGAGGAGAAGCGCGCGGCTCGAAAGACTCGCGACGCGACACCTCCTCCAAGAAAAGGAAGCGGGGGCTCGGGAAGCAACAACATCGCGAAGCTTGCCGATAAGGTGGCTGCCGGTGGCGAGTTGCCGAAAGACCCGAAACTTGCCGAGAAGGTACAAGCGGAGTTGGCTCGTCGCTCACAAGCTCTCTCGTAAGAGAAGCATCGCGGGAAAGAGTCGCGGATTTAGTCACTTTCTCTTTCCACTATGAGCAACACGACACCTGATGGAACAACACTGCAACACTGGATGCCCAAGTTCCAGCGAGAATTGCGCAAGCGTCTCGTATCAATGGGCATCTCGACGGTCTACAAAGGACCGGACCGCGTAGTTCACAATCCGTACGGGCTTGACCCGGCTGGATATGACGGCGCGGCTGCAACCTCTTATTCCGTCACTGACTTCACTCTCGCCGACGACACCATGACGGTCTCTCGTCGCGCGGGTGCGGCCGAACACATCGACAACATTGAACAGCTTCAGTCCCGATACGACTTGTCACAGGACCGCGCTCAGCGCCACGCCTACGTCGCCAAGGACAAAATCGACCAGTACATGTTCGCGCTTCCTGTCGTTGCCGGTTCAACCGTGCAGGACATCGACGCGGGCTACATGTCCTCGGGCGTATCGAACGGCACGCCAATCTCGTCTTCGAGCTCAAACATCGAGGACACGGCAAACGCCATCGTCGAACGCCTTGGTCTCGTAAACGGAGCAATGGACAGAGGGCTCTTCTGGGCAATCTCTCCATTCGAGCTCACGGACATTTCCGGCTTCTCGCAGAACAACGGCTATAACGTAGCCGATGCCGCGATAAAGAACGGATTTGTCACGGGCACACCGTTTGCCGGTCTCGACATCTTTGTCACGAACAACCTTACGCACACACAGGTGCTTGGTCTCGCGACGAACCCGACGGCTAACGACACAGTCATCGTCAACGGCGTCACGTTCACCTTCAAGGCCGTTCCGGCAAACCCGGGCGAAGTGGACATTGGCGCGGATGCGGACGCAACGCGTATATTGCTCCAAAACGCAATAAACGGCTCCGCAACGGGTCAAAACTCGGCAACTGGATACTTCGAGGTATCCGCCGCAGACCGCCTCAAGCTATCTCGCTTGCAGGTTTCAGCCGTTGACTCGCCATCCGGCAACACGCTCACGGTTACCGCGCGTGGCACGCTCATCACATCGGAAACGCTTACGGACGGGACCGACGCCTGGGCAACTGTCAAACGCCACACCATCGCTGGTGTCAAAGGTTCTCTCTTCCTCGCGCTTCCGGAAGACGGAGGCGAGTTCGAGAAGAAGGCGGTATCTGGAAAGCACGGACGAGAAATCACAACTTCACAAATCTACAACGGTACGATTTGGAACAACGACCTCGACCAAGTGCTCGATGTTGTCACGGCTTAATCGTCTTAATCATCATCACCATGAGCCAATACGAAAAAGGTTCTCCGGAATGGAAGGCGCAGAAGGAAGAGGCGCGCAAGCAGCTTGACGCGAATCTCGCCGCTGGTCTTCCGCACGGAACGAAGCTTCCGACTGTAGGAGCTTCTCTAGGCGCATCGAAGCCTCGGGCATCGAAGCCGAAAGCAAAGAAACAGTAGCTTTCATCCCTCCCGCTTGTCGCAAGGCAGGCGGGAGGGTTTAGCAAACTAATTCATCAGCATAGCCACCACGCCCTCGCGGACTGGTGTGGCGAGGTAGTCCCGCGACCGCCTCGTCGCACGAGCTCGTGAAGCTCGAAACATCTATGGGTATGCAATACAGCAACACAACCACGAAGGACGGTCTTCTCCAAGACTGTGAATTTTGGACGGGTTTAGGTGACGGAAACATTTCCGGCGATTCGACGCTCAAAGCCCGCTTCACCGGCCTCCTCAACCGCGCATACGACGAGGTGCTCCCCATCGTCTTTTCGTCCGACGCCAAGTGGCAATGGGACGACAGCAATCACACTAAAAACCCGATAGCGACGACAGACCTAGTGTCCGGACAAGCCGAGTATTCCTTCACGTCAGACGAGCAGGGAAACTCCATTCTTGAAATCGAGGCCGTCTACGTGAAAGGACCGGACGGACAATGGAAGCGGCTCGCAGCGATAGATACCGAGAGCGACGCAGGAACAGACGCCGTATTCGCACAGAACAGCAACAACACCGGCACGCCGACGAGATACGAGAAAAGAGCAAATTCAATCTGGCTCGACAAGGTGCCTGACTACTCGCAGGCCGGTGGTATCCGCGTTCTCTTCGCCCGCACGCCGGACTACTTCACAACGAGCGACACGACGCAGACGCCGGGCATCCCTGCGCCGTTTCACCGACTACTTTCCCTCATCGCCTCATACGACTGGGTATGCGTGAACAAGGCCGAGAACGTAACGCTCATTAGTAGGCTTGAGGTGAAGATTGCCGAGACGCAGCGGCAGCTCGGAGCGCACATGTCGAAGCGCTCGCGAGACGAAAGACCGGTTATTAGAACGCGAAGCGAAAGCTCGCGATAATTTATTCATTCATCCAAACGCTATGTCGAAAAAGAAAGAAGCGAACGATGGAAAGGGAGGCCGTCTCGCGTTCCTCAAGGAAAAACGCGACGACCTCAAAGCACGGCTCGCAGCCGTAGAGAAGGAGATTAAAAGCTTAGCCAAATAAATATGGCGGACGTAATTTACAACAGTTTCAAGCGGGACATTCAAAACGGAAGCATTGACCTCGATACCGACACGATAAAGGTGGCGCTCGTTACATCGAGCTACACACCGGACCAAGACGCTCACGACAACTTCGACGACATCACGAACGAAGTGTCCGGCACTGGATACACCGCCGGCGGCGCGACACTCGCCAATAAAGCCGTTACGGCTGACAACACGGACAACGAAGGTGTGTTTGATGCCGACGACGTGACGTGGAGCAGCTCCACCATCACGGCACGAGGGGCAGTAATCTACAAATCAACCGGCACCGCATCGACCTCGAAGCTTATCGCCTACGTCGACTTCGGAAGCGATAAGACATCAACGGCGGGCAATTTCACGATTCAGTGGAACGCCGAAGGCATCCTCAATCTGAACTAGCGTTCAGCGTTCGCTCTGCTCTTAAGAAATTGAGGGCAGGCGCGAGCGACGGCTCGACTCTATGGCATCACCAGTACCAATTGGAACTACGGTAGCTTTTTCTCAAAGCGTATCGGGCACGACCTCGACAACAATTTCCACATATACAGTTCCAAACACTGACTCAAATAGAGGGCTTTTCGTTCTCGTCGCAAACCAAGACGGAGGAAACACCGCAACGACTGCAATGACATGGAACGGGGTCTCCATGACAAAAGATGTCTCCGTAGAACCGGCACAGCAGGGCGGCGGCATGCTGTTCTTCTTGGCAAACCCGGATGTGGGTAACCATGATCTTGTAATCAGCTACGGCTCGGCACCCGTGAATGTGTACGGAATCATCTTCACAATGAAAGATGTCAAGCAAACCTCGTCGAAGGACGCCACTTCTGCAAATGCCAATGCAAGCGGAACAAGTGTTAGCAGCAGTAACACTACAACAGTGAACAACGATGTTGTCTTGGGATGGGTTGTCTTACACTCGGGCGCCAGCAGCATTTCAAGCAATGTCGGAACTGACCTAGGGGCAACTGCCACAAGCTCAACCGGGCGATTCCTAAAAGGGAGCTATATCGCGAAAGATACGGCTGGAAGTCAGTCAATGACATTCAACTGGAGCGGCTCAGGCGGCGCAGATTTGTACATGGTGTCCTATAAATATGAGTCACCAGTAACAAACGTAACCGTCGAACCTTCAGTACTCTCCGCAACGTTCTCTCTCCCGGCCGCGACGATAACCGCAGTCAGAAATACAACTCAAACACCCTCAGCACTCTCCGCGACATTCTCGCTTCCCTCCGCCTCAGTAAGCGGCTCTGCGCTCGTAACGCCATCAGTACTTTCCGCCACCTTCTCAATTCCTGCCGTCGATGTGCTTTTGCCGGACGCGCTCGTGACACCTTCCGTCCTTTCGCTCTCGTTCTCCGTCCCGGCTGTATCCGTAACTGGCGACTGCGCACTCACAGTCAGTCCTCTTTCGGCTCAGTTTTCCCTGCCGTCTGCATCCGTATCGGTAGTCAGCAACACAACGCTCACGCCATCACCGCTCTCAGCCGTTTTCTCTGTTCTAGGCGTACGAGTACTTGGCAATCGATGGGAGAACCAGTCGCGCCCCGCTTCCTCATCACTCACCAACCAGTCCCGTCCATCGACGAGTTGGGTCAATCAGGAGCGTACAATGTGATATATGAGAAAAATTCTTTCCATCGGTCCCAAACAATTCCTCACCGGCATCGCTCCGGATTCCTATGCGCAAAATAAGGGACTGTGGCTCGCGGCGATTGGCATCAATCCCTTCATCACTCCGAACCTCGGAAGCGGAAAGATAGGGCTGCTTCAGTCAGCGCCAACGCCCGTGGATATGACGGGAAGCACGGTCGTCGATGTCCCCTGGGCCTGGGAATCCGACCTCACCGGTGCGACGACGAAAATCTATGTGTGGGGCGACGCGGGACACCTTTACGAGATAGACCTTGTGACGAATATCGTGACCGACAAGGCGAGCGGCGCGGCGGTTTCAAATCCTGCGGCAGGCATCTTTCTCGTCCGGCACTCCGACGGAACGAAGAAGCTCTACTACTTCCAACTCACGCAACTCGGACAATGGCAGACGGACCAAGCGTGGAGCACTCGTGCGAATAATTACTACACGACGGACATTCAAAGCACGAAGCACCACGGCGTCCATTCCATGTTCGACCGACACTTCTTCTGCAATGGTCGCTACATCGGCGCTGCTTATGACGACGGCTCGGGTGGTCTCACAGTAGAGTCCACGGCGCTAGACCTTGAACCGTCCTGGCGGGCGACATGTATCTCGGACGACGGAACGTATCTCGTCGGCGGTATCACGCGAACGACGGGCGATGTCACATTCGCCGGAGGACAGTCCAAACTCATCTTTTGGGACAGAAACCAAAGCTCTTGGCAGCGCGAATGGCTCATCCCGGACGCAACCATTCTTGCGATAAAACCCCTTGCCCGAGGACTGATGCAGGCAATCACGCCGACTCAGAGCTACGTCTTTTCGTTCGACTTGCCACCCGAGCCAATTGAGCCTCCGCTTACACAAGGCACAGACACGCCGAGCGCGTCATATCCAGCGCAATACGCCGCCGACCGATTGAATGGAGCTTCTTTGTGGGGCGGCTCCGCTCGCGTCATGTCCTACGGGAAAATCGTCCCGCAAGCTCCGAACGCGCTCCATGTTCCCTTCTCCGGCTTCACCGGAAGCGTAACGATGGTGTGCTCGTCCGTTCACACGTCCAATATTTTCATTGGTACAAGCCAGCCGAAACTGTACCGAGTTTCAACGCTCGGAGCCGCCACAAGCGAGTCCGCAAGCGCCTCTACCGTCTTCGTAGACCTTGAAAGGTGGTGGCAGATAGGACGCGTCGTCATTGAATTCGCGGACCCCTTGGAATCCGGCGATTCCGTGCTCGTTCAACTCACACCGGACAATGGCTCGCAAGTGACATTCGGAACACCGAGCTACACCACCCACGGAGCTATCCGGTCAAAGGAGCTTTATGCATCGGTTGCGGCGAGCCACGTGCAAATCACGTTGGCACTGAGCGGCATTATCAAAATCAAATCAATCGAATTGTGGGGTGACGCGCTATCCGTACCGAACTGATATGAAAGGAGACAAATCACCAGCGGTTGAAAAAACTTTCGAGGAGCAGTCCTTCGGTTCTACACAGCCTCAAAGCAGCAATCAGACAGCACTTGAGAAAATATGGGGTAGAATTCCGATAGTGAGCTCGGCTCCATCATGGACGCCTCGCGGGCGGCTCATTGATTCGTTCGCGCTGTACGTGAACGGCGGAACGCGGCGGCTGTACGTCTACGACTACTCATCCGCCTCGTGGCACTACGCGTCGCTTACATAGATATATGCCAACACTAAACCCGGAAGCACAGAAAGGACTGGATTACTTCAAGCAGACGAACCCATCGCTTGCGGCACAAATCACGTCCGCGCTCGCGGCGAAGCCGATTGACATAGGCGCGGTGTCCGCTCCTCCCACGGTGTCCATTCCACAGCTTCCGGCTCCGACCGTTCCCGACATCGGCACCATCAAGATTGGGAACACTCCGACACAGGACCGCTTGGCGACGGAACGTGAGTCGCTCTTGAACGATATTTCAACGTCCACTGATAAGCTCGCCACCAAGTCCGCTCGAAAGTCGGAGCTTGAGGTCGAGCAGGGAATTCCCGAGCTCGGTAAGCAACTCAACGAAATCACCAAGCAGATAGGACAGATTCAGTCGGAGGCGCTTGCCGCTTCCGAGAAGTCGGAGAACCGCTTCGCGCCTACTTTCGACATCCGGGGCGAACAGGCGCAAATCGAGCGCCAGCGTGCCGTCCGGGTATTCGGGCTCTCAGCCGCCTCCGAAGCCCTCCAGGGCAATATCAATCTCGCAAATGACAACGTGGAGCGTGCCCTTGAAGCTGAATTCGGCGGCGAACAGGCGAAGATAGAGAACGCGAAATTCTTGCTTCAGGAGAATTGGAACACGTTCAACGCCGAGGAAAAACGTCGAGCGGAAGAAACGCTTGTACAGCTCAATGAGCGTGAACGCCTTTTGAATGAACAGAAAGATACCAAGGCGAAGATTTACGATGTGCTCAAAACAGCCGCGACGAACAAGGCAGACAACGCGACGCTTGAACGCATACGAATAGCGAAGACGCCCGAAGAGGCTATCGCGCTCGCGGGTGATTTCATCCGAGACCCGAACGCAGACCTTCAAACCGAACTTCTTGGCGAACAGATTCTCACCCAGCGACAGAACCGCGCTAATGCGCGCGTGAATCAACTTATCGAACGCGCGGCGCTTGGAGATACAGCGGCGCTTCAGGAGCTGGGTATCTCTAACGATGGCAACAAGACGCGTGTCACCACCAAGGAAGCCTCGGCACTCAACAAGGAAATCGCTTCCAACGATACATACAAGGCAATCGACAAAGCACTCTCCTCGTGGCGTGCGCTAAAGGAGTACGAGAAGGTGGCGGTAAACCCGCAAAACCCAATCGCTGACCCGATTGAAGCAGGGAAAGCCCGAGCGACGTACAACACCGCGCTTTTGCAGCTCAAGGAGTTTTATAACCTCGGAGTCCTCAACGGACCCGACCTCGACATTCTCAAGGAGCTCGTTCCGTCGTCAGTAAAATCCGCCGCCGCGACTGCCGTCTCCGCGGTTCCTGTCGTCGGAGGGTTCACGACCGACTATCTCACACGCAAGCGCGTGGAGAACGCTATCTCGAACCAAAAGGTTCAGTTCGAAGATAAGCTCGACTCTGACTTCCTCACGCTCAGAAGCCAGTACGGGACGTACGATGCCTCGCAAGTGACTCTTCTTCAGGACATCGACCGCAAGTATCTCCAAACGAAGATGGAGCTCAATCCGAGCGTCAAGGCGTTCATCGAGGCAAACCCTGACATGTCGGTGGAAGACGTTATCCAGGTCATAAACACTCGCATCTAGCCTATGCTTACCCGCGACCAAGTAGAAAAATATCGTCTTGAATTCGGAATCACGACACCGACGGGCTCTTCCTTAACTCCGGCCGAGCCCGAGCAGCCGGGCTTCTTCTCGCGCATCAAAGAAGCATTCGTAAGTCGCAATAAGAAAGCGATTGACGCACGCGATAAAGCAGAGCGCGGCGAACAGAATCGTGTGAGTAGCTTTATTCAGGGCGCAGGCCAGGGCGCTGGGTTCATCGGTGATGTTGCTGCGGAAGCTCTGAAGGCAGTCTTGCCGGACGTAGCCGAGGACAAGATTGCTGAACTCTCCACTCGCTTGGCGCAGGCGAAGCCGGTTCAAGAGGCGATGGCTTCGTACGAGAAATTCAAAACAGAACACCCTGAAGCAGCCGCGAACCTTGAAGCGACTGGTCTTTTGGCAAGTATCTTCCCTGTCGCGAAAGCTGGTCAGGTAGGAACAAAGGTCGCGGCGCAAGGTGCAAAGAAGGCTGGCGCGGTCGCGCGGGAAGGCGTCGACATCACCGGACGAGGCGTCGAAAAGACCGGACAGAAAATTCAGCAGACGGTTATTCGCCCTTCCCAGCGCGATATTGAAGACGGGTTCAAAATCGAGAACGTGGCGAAGTACGACCTTGGCGGCTCTCTTCCGCAGACAGTGGCTAAGACGCATACGAAATTGAATGAGCTATCGCAGCAGCTTCGCGAGAAGCTCGCGGGAGCGGAAGTTGCGGTTGACCTCAACGACGTATTCGCGAAGACGGCCGCTAAACTTCAGGAGGGCAAATCAAAGGCGTTTGGAGATAACTCCGCAATTGCTCGCGTTCTCGAAAGCTTGAAATCCGAAGTTGACGCTGTTGCTCCGGAAGGCCGTGTTGATCTCATTGAAGCAACAAATGTGAAGCGCGGTGCAGGAAATAAGGGCGCGTGGTCATACAACCGACCCGAGCCGGACGCTTCCGCTATTGAGCGTGTCTACAACGAGTTTTACGACGTTCTCAAGAATGAGATTGAACGAACGGCACCGGAAGGCGTGAAGGAAATCAACAAAGCGCTCTCCGAGCTTATCCCAATTCAAAACGCGGCACTTCGACGGTTGCCTGTTGAGCAGCGCAATAACGTCCTTTCACTCACCGAGAGTATCGGGCTGTTCAGCACTCTCTTTGACCCGAAGGCATTGCTTATCGTAGGCGCTTCGAAAGCCGCCAAAAGCGGACGCGTCGGAGATTTACTCGTCAAGACGGGTAGGAAGCTTCAAAAGAAAAAGCCCTAACCGAATATGTCTTCTTTCCACACACAGTACAAAAACGAGCCAACGAAAATCGCGACGCAGGCGATAATTACCATTCACGCATTCTAGCATATGCCGGACACTCCATACTCAAATCGCGAGATAGACAAGCGCTTCGAGGGAATAGACGAGAAGCTTGACCTTATTCTCACGCAGACGACGAGACACAATGGTCGCCTCTCAAAAATCGAGCGGGCGCTTCTTCTCGCGTTCGGTCTCATCGTCGGCATCGGCCTCAAGGAGCTCGGACCCGTTCTATCCCTTATCCTATGATGTACCCCTTCCCATTCCGCATACCAACGAACCGCGTTGTTTCAGTTACGCAACCGTTCCGCAGCACAGAACTCGCGGCGTTCTACAAATCAAAAGGTCTCAACTACCCGGAACACACGGCGATAGATGCAATCGCGGGAACGCCTGTTGAAACATTCGGCACGCCATTTGTTTGTCCGTTTCCTACCGCGAAGCTCCTCAACTTCACGCAAGCCGACCCGGTAAAGGGTACGAGCGCTCGCATCGTCGTTGAGTACAAAGACCCAAGCGGCAATGTATTCGTGCTCGGCTGCATTCACCTCTCGGAAGCAATAAACAAGCCCACGTTCCACGAAGGCGAGACGATGGGCTACATCGGAAACTTCGGCTACGTTCTGCCCGAGCCGACCATAGGGAAGCCGCTCGACGGCGGACACGCGCACATCACGCTCATTGTGAACGGAACGATAGTAGACCCGCTTATGTACCTCGACCCGCGCAAACCGTTCTACGGAGCGGATACCGGAGCCGAAAAAGATGTTCCTGCGATCATCCGCGCCGCTGAACGCATTCGCGAGGCACTCAGGGCGCTAGGTATAAAGCCAGTCGCATAATTCAAAACGCTACGCGGACAGATTGAGCGCGCGACCGTTCAGCTCGACAAGTTCACCGACTGGCTTCGAGAAAAGAAATAGCCCCACCACTTATCCCCAATACTGGGCATCGTGTGGGTGTCCTACCTCACGGCCGAGGTATCATTACGGGGGCGGATAAGAGTTCCGCGTAGCGTTTCTCTTCTTTAGGTCGAACCGTTGGCCGAACCGGCGGAGAAGTAGAGAAACGGTGGGCAGAACCCATCTCACAACATGGAATACATACTTGGTATTGCAGTTTCGCTCGTCGCTCAGGGCTATAAGAAATATCTCGGTACCGACACCTTCGGCACCTACTTAGCCATTTTCGCGCTCTCAATTCTTGCGGCGGCGCTTTTCGTCACACTCAAGGATACGGAGATATGGCCTTCAATCGTTCAGGTAATGACGGTGGCCGGAGCTTTCCATAACTTCATATTGAGACGGTTCGAGTAGCTCTCGGAATGTCGCCTGTTTCGCTCTATATTGCCCTCTGAGCAATATTTCATTGATACTTGCAGGATTTCTTGAGGATAGCTTTATGCGCACGGCAGCGAGGGTTCTAGCTTGGTTTCTTGGCGGCATCGCCGGAACGGTAGCCCTATTTTTGTTATTGGTTCTTGCTTCTCACTATTACAACTACCCTGTCAGCCTGCCGACAGGAGTCACAGTAAGCACCCCGCTATGGAATGAGGGCATTGTCACCGCTTCAGGGACGTGGGTTGATGACCGCGACACCGTGAACCATCAGACCGCCAAAGTGCAATGTATCCGGAGTGAGCAGCAGTGCGCATTCATGGTCGCAGAGGTATTTCTTGGCACCCTATATCTTCACTCAGACACGTATCGAATTTCGCAGTGGGACAGCTCGCTCATCCGCTTCGTTAACGAAACGAACTGCGTCACTGATACCTACACGATTGAGAGGGTCAGTCAGCGTGCCTTCGGAACGCGCGTAAAAAAGGATGTTGCCGCTTGCGGCCATAAAGATTTACGGCCGATTCAGTACACGCTTGTTGACGGCTTTGACGCTTCGATGCGCTGGACGCGGGATGCAGTCACACCAGTGTGGATGGCCGCTATTGCCGCATTCGTTGTGTGGTGGGCGTTCATAATTTTCATGGCGTGGCCCCGCCGACGCGCTTAGTCAATGAGCGACCCGAAAGACCACCACTACATTCCGGTCTTTTATTTGAAGCGCTGGGTTAATCCGGCAACCGGCAAACTTATCCAGTACTCCAAGATTAGAGAGAAGCTGATTTCGAAGCCAGTCGGACCTAAGGCCACTGGATTTGAACATTTGTTATACAGCTTTCCGGACCTACCTCCCGAACTACAGCACGTCCTTGAGGCGAAATTCTTCAACGGCGCTGATAATCTCGCGGCGAAAGCGTTAGAGCAACTCTACGCGAGAGACCATCAATGGACGGCCGACATTAGGAGCGCGTGGTCACGCTTCATTATCAATCTCTACATCCGTCACCCGGACCCGCTTAAAGAAGTCAAACAGCGCATTCGCGATGACTGGGGTAAGACCGACACAATCACCGAGCAAGAGTATGCACGAGCCAAACCGGAGGGGTTTCCTGATACCTTCGCGGAGTACTTGGAAACGCTCGGCCCCGGAATGACTGCGCGCGTACAGCTTCGTCTTGTTCAAGGAGCCCTGGACAACGAGCGATTGGGTCAACGAATAAACAACATGCTTTGGCGTGTGATCGACGTGTCCTCGTCCCCTTATGAGCTGTTGACTTCTGATTGGCCCGCAGATTTGCAACTTGCTCGCGGTATGCTCGCTCTTCCAATAGGTCCACACCATTTATTTGTGGCGGCGAATACTGAAGAGCAGATGCAACAAGTCATGAAGGCGAGGAAGGCGAAACTCGTCGCCGCAATAAATTTATATGTTGTTGCAAGCGCTCGCCGTTTTGTTTGGGCGCGCACAGAAAATCAGGAGAACTTCATTCTTCGTCATATCCATACGGGAATGCGACCACAGCCGTTCTTCCCGTCACTCACGTTGCTTGCGAAAACATCAAAAACGTAATTTTCTTTTATCTATACTGTGCCGTTAGATTGTCTGAAGACAGCCCCCTTTCCCCCATTGCATTTGGATTTATAGCGGCGCGCGAGGCCGAAATAATCCGCAATGGCGGGAAAGGAAGTACCGTGCCGTTGAGTTGTCGCCAATTTCAGGATGGTCCCCAGTACTAGGAAGCTCATGCTTATCGTCGCAGCTTCCATTCGCCCCGCGACTAGTCGCATATGCGACAACACAAAAGCCGCCTCTTGCGAGACGGCTATCGTGATGCGTTGCCGGTAAAGGCGCGGAAAGCTCCAAGTGAAGCACTCTGCGCCTTATCCTTTACCAACCGCATACTCACCATAGTACCTCGACATTTCCGCCCCAGCGGGACCACCTGGGGATAACCGAAATCACAACAGCCCCTCTAACCGGGGGCTTTGTGAATGAGGGCATCGCTGCCGTCCTTCTCACAATTCTCTCACAGAACCCTTCTTCCACAACGGCTCAATGCCTATGCGTACGGCCCTGCTAACCGCTGTACATACTGTTCACATACCCCCGAACGCTAAAAATAGCGTCGGGTAGAGCGCAAATTCCGCCATCACATGTCCGCGCGCCAAGCGCGACTAAAACCCCTTTGACTTCATATCTATTCAGCTCCGCCACGTCCCATCCGGGACACCTATCGAACACCACTGCGGGCTATCGGAACACCAGAGGTGTCCGATAGTCCTCGCGGCGTCGCGATAGGTGTCCGATATGTCCGATAGCTAAAGGGGTTTTAGTCGCCCTTGACGGGCAGACGGACAGTGAGGCGGCACCACACTATCCACACCGCACAACAATGGAGCAGATGCTCCACATGATACAATGCACGGTATCACCTATGGGGTGCATGTTCTTTGACATCGGGGCGGGTACTTAGAACCCACCATGAATACAACACCAAAACTTACCAGTGAGGAGAAGCGCAAACTGGAGCGCATAATCCACGAGGATATTGAGAACATGGCATGTCGCTATCGCTCCGAACGAGCAATGGCGCGAGAGCAGGCGGTCAAGGAGATTCTTGCCCGTACACCAGGCGAAGCAAAGAAAGCACTCGCTTCGTTCGTCGAGGCAGGCAGGAAAGTACACATCGCCGAACAGCACAGAGCCGACACACGAAAGAAGACCGAGCTGATACTATCGCGCCTCGGTTTCTCGCTCCGCGAGATATACCAAGGGTCGAAGCCGAACACGTTCGAAATAGAAATCGGCAAACACAACACGCTGAAGAGTTTCGACGAAACAACCGCGCGTATCTCAAACACACTCCGAGAGTTGAAGCGAACCTATACGCTGAAGCTATACGCTTCGTGCGAAGACGCCTCGAAACTTATCAGCTCGCTTGCAACTGAATTGCAGGCACTTGTGAAGTAAATCTATCAGACAAATCCCGCCCCGATGTCAGCGAGTGTCCTTTATAAAAGGACGCCGCCAAAGGAATTCGCTCCCTCGGGCTTTTGGTAGCCCTCGCTCGCTCATTCTGTTTTTGACGCTGTGGGCTAAAGGACGAAGATACGTCCTTTAGTCCTCGCGTCCTTGAGACATGCGATAATTCACGCGGGCAGTTCCTTGCCCGGCCATTTGGTCGGACGAGGGCGCGGACTGTGCTCGATTGGGGACGGGCAAGCCCTCGAACCGAGTTCCCTGCGCTCTCATTCGTCCGTATGCATCCGCTTGTTATCGGTACACACGTCGTTTCACGTGAACCCGTGTTTCTGTCGGGCGCTGACAGAATGCGACACCTCTACGTCGTCGGGCAGACCGGAACAGGTAAGTCCAACACTCTTGTCGAGCTTGCACGCCAAGACCTTGAAGGAGGGGAAGGTGTGGCTTTTATCGACCCGCACGGTGAAACGGCCGAGCACCTCTTGCGCCTTATACCGCCGAGCCGGATCGCCGACGTTATTCTCATAGACCCGACCGACTCCGAGCGTCCCGTGGGATTCAATCCTCTCCATGAGCCGGACCCGGCACTCCGAGCGCGCAGAGCGGACGACATCACATCCGCCTTTCGGCACTTGTTTTCCGACTCCTGGGGACCGCGCCTTGAACACTTTCTGCGCAGCGCCTGCCGTACGCTCCTCGACCACCCGCAAGGCGACCTACTCGCGATTCCAATTCTTTTCCTCAATCAAAAGTATCGAGCTCGCGCGCTTCACTACGTCACGGACCCGGTGAACCGCTTCTTTTGGGAAGTGGAATTTCCCTCATACGGCGAGCGAATTCTTGCCGAGGGTTTGTCACCGATATTCAACAAGGTGTCTCAGGCGGTCTCGTCGCCAGCCATTCGCAATATATTCGGTCAACCGACTTCGACATTTGACCTTGTGCGCTCAATGAACGCCGGGAAAATACTCATCGTGAAGGCATCGAAAGGCCAAATTGGCGAAGCGCAGGCACGCTTGCTCGGCGCTCTCATGGTTTCTTCAATATGCCAAGCCGCTCTCTCGCGCGGAACACATGAGCGACCGTTCCATTTATATGTGGACGAGTTTCACAGCTTCGCCACTGACAGCTTCTCGCTCATTCTCTCGGAAGCGCGAAAGTATGGGCTCTCGCTCACGCTCGCCCACCAGTTCCTTGAACAACTCCCCCAGCCCCTATCAAGCGCGGTGTTTGGTAACTGCGGTTCTTTTCTTTCTTTCCGCGTTGGAGCCCGTGACGCCGAGGCGGTTGCATCTCACCTTGGACTCAACAATCCGGACGAGCTTCTCGATTTGCAAAATTTTCGCGCCATCGGGCGATTTCTTCACGCGGGAATGCCGAGCGACCCGCAGCGCCTGTATACCGACAAGGCACCGGACGGCAGCACACGAATAGCGGATAAGGCGCGACGCCATAGCCGTGTACGCGCTACGCGCGCCCGGGACAAAGTGGAGGGACGGATAGCGCGTGTGCTCGCCATTCCCGAAGAGCCGAAGAAGAAAAAGGGCCGCTCGTGGTGATGTGAGTTATCCCCACAATGCATTTGCACGTTTGCGTGCATATGATTCAATTCATAGCAGGAGAGGAAAGCCCGCAGAGGGGGAGCAGAAATATCGGTTAGGCCGAATACCAGCGAGGCGGTCGCGCAATCGCCCAAGTGAAAGAAACAATTTCGCTTAAAATCGGTATCCCTCTCTTTGAGCTTTTCTCTCGGTCGATTTTAGAAACCAATTCACGTTCTCTATGTTCAAGCATTCAGTAGTGATTGACGGCATCAGTTACGCAAAGGGCTCCCCGGAAGCGAAGCGAGCTCAACGCGTGAAGGAATGGGAAGACGAACAAATCGACCCATACTTTCTGCCGAGCACTACATTGTGGAGCATCCTTTTGGTCGGTTTGCTCACGTTTTTACCAGCATCATTCGTTTAGGTATGTCTTACCCAGTTCCCGCGACAGACCCCGACAATATCAACGGGGACGCAGACGAGAACGATACTGAAGAAAATGAGTAGTATGAAAACTACCGCAAAAACAATTCAGTTCGCAAAAATCGCAGGGCTCATTCTCGTTGGAAAAAATGAGGACGGCTCTCCGCAGTGGCTCGGTTCTCGCCAGCAGTTCGCCAACTTCTCAACGTGGCTCAACTTGTCGAAGCTTGGAGCGTTTCCGATTTATCCGTGGAAGCTTTTCTCGATATGATTCTCATCGCACCGCGTTCTGACAGCGAACAGCGTCGTCGAGAGTTCATTCGGGACTACGCAAAGAAAGCAAAGCCCGGAAACTTTGCTTGGAGAAAAGTGGAGCGGTTGCAGGGAGAGGACGGAGATTTTTCCGTTCTCGACCACGGCACCGAGTACAGCCCACGGCACTATGAGCCGGTGGCATTAGCAGAAGGAGAAGTATTCTAATCATTCACACATTCGTATGGCACTTACAGCACCAGTTGGAAAAAAGTTCGAGCCGGTTCCAAAAGGAAATCACGTCGCTCGGCTTTATAAGATTATTCACATCGGAACAATTGAGGATACGTGGCAGGGCGAAACAAAACTCGTCGACAAGGTTCAGCTCACCTTTGAGCTCTGCAATGAGAAAAAGACGTTTAAGGATGGCGACGAGCCACGACCTCTCGCAATCTCAACGCCAATACTCACACTCTCAATGAACGAGAAGGCGACCCTCCGAAAGCTCGTCGAGGGAATAATTGGCACGGCTCTAACGGACAAGGAAGCCGAAATCTTCGACATCGAACAGCTTCTTGGCGAAGCGTGTCTCTTGAACGTTATTCACAAGGACTCCCCGAAGGGCATCCGCGCGAACATCCAAGGAGCGTCACCACTTCCAAAAGGAATGACCGCACCGGATATGGTCAACGAAGCGCGCTCCATTGACGTGAACACGGCTTCTCAAATTGAAATCCGCGACTTGCCAAACTTCATTCGAGAAAAAATGGAGACGAGCAAGGAATATCAGCAACGCTTTGGCGAAGGCGCGCAGGCCGAAGGTGGAGTAACTAAGGACGACATTCCTTTCTAGTATGAGCTTGGAGGAAAAAATCGCCGAGGTGAGAGCGTTGATAAGTCAGCGCGACGAGATTGACCGCAAAATAGCGGAGCTACTCGGGGGAACTACTCTTAAGGTAGCTCCTCAGTCGCGCCAAAGGAAATGGCATAAAGCGGACAGTAAGGGGAAAGAACTCAAGAACGAGATAGACCAATTTCACCAAAGGAAGGGTCACAAGGACACAGAGCAAATCGAAAGATTGCTCATCGAAGGCAAGACAGTTGGCGAAGTTGTTCAGCTTGTCGAAGTGTCTGCTCCAACCGTCTACATCATTAAAGCGCGGTTGAAGAGAGATGGGAAAATTCTATGACCTACCAATCCCGCAGAGCATACCGGCGCCTGAAGCGAGAATTCAAACAGAAAGTATTCTCGGGGCGTATCGGGCTTATTGAGTAAGTCCGCTTTTTCTCCCGAATGAGAAAAGCGCGGAAGTTCATTGTCTAGCGTATGGCAAAGCCCAAACAGCAAAAGCCGTCCAAGCAAGGTTTCGTAGAGTGGATGCAGAAGCACGGCCACTCAATGAAGGGACTGGATGCAATCTCAATCGGCTTGTACTTCCGTAGTTACTCGCGTTCGCTTCAATTATAATTGTATGACTGAATTCCATGCGAAAATCGAAAAAGGCGAGGTCGTCTTCCCTTCGATGAAAGCGTCTATCGCCTGGAAGGGGTGGAAGGAAACGCACGATGGTGTTTCCATCGTCATTAGTGAGGATAAGCCCTCCCGTTCCCGTTCGCAGAATTCGTTCTACTGGACGTATCTCGAAGTCATTGCGCGGGACACGGGGGATAACGCCGACGACTTGCACGAGTTCTTCAAGCGGAAACTTCTCGCCCCTGTCTTCAAAACAATCCGGGGCGAGGAAGTGAAGCTTCCAAGAAGCACGACGGATTTAGACAAGCTCGAATTCACCGAATATCTGGACAAGATTGCCGCGCTCACAGGCATTCCTATCCCCGACCCCGCAGCAGCAGGGTTTACAAGCGATTATTCATTAAAAACACAAACTTCATGACAAACATTAAAGCAGAAGACGGCACGCGATACCGAAACGCACGAATCTGGAAGAAGACACTTCCGAAGCTCCGAGCGCGTGTATTCCGGGAAACGCAGAAGCAAGGTCGAAGAGTATCGCAAGCCGAGTATCTTCACGCTCTCATTGAGCGCGACAAGTAGCGTATGAAGGGTGCTCACCCTATCGGCGTACAGCAAACCTCTCTCTTTGCGTGGCACACGAAAGTAAAGCCATCGCTCGGAGAAAGGCAGAAAGCCGTACTCGCTGAAATAAGAAAAGCCGAGCACGACATGACGAACGCAGAAATCGCGGCTTCCATGCACGTACCTATCAACTGCATCACGCCTCGAACTTTTGAGCTTCGTCGTCTCGGATTAGTAGAAGAAGCCACGCGCCGTCCATGCAGAGTCACGGGCTCAATGGCGATGGCGTGACGCGAAACGCGAGTGTGAAAATCGCTACTGGCACTTACGCAGAGGTAGTGAACGATACTCTTGTTCCCATGAACAACGGGATGATTGGGAAGATTACACGCATTTTCAAGTTTGAAGGCGATGACTGGTACGAAATCACGGCTGAAAACTACGGGCCATACATGAAGGGGACGAGCGGAGCGGAAAAGAAGGTTCGAGCATGGGTTCGGGGAAATCACCGAGCATTGCCTTTATCAAAGATTAGGTTGAGAAATTCATAGATATATATGACACACCCCGAAATCTGGCCGCTCGTCATTGAAGACATGCAGAGCAGAGACAAATTTCGGCAGAGCAAAAAAGGAACAACACTCACGGCGATGGATAAATTCGGCGGCTTGCAGAACGCCTATGAAGAACCTCTCGACCTAGTTTGCAATCCAAAAAGCAGTCTACGGCCGAGACCACAAGCCTAAACTCCTGGTATCTGCTAGCGGTCCTGATTATGCTTTCCCGCCATTGAATGATGGTTCATCACCTAGCTTTTTTCGCAACACCGCAATTCTTGCAAGTGCTGTAGCTAGGTTTGGAATCTTCACTAACTCTCTCAATACAAACTCGTCGAGGGCCGCCCTTGTGCTATCTATCGCGATTTGATGAGCAGGCAGAAAGGGATTGCCTTTGTTTTTTTCAAAGAAGGCGTTCGCTGCCTTTAGTTGGGCGGCTGAGAGCTTCCTCGGATCAAGCATCGCTAGCTTCACCATTTGCGTTGTAGTTATCGAACCTCGCCCGTCCTGTGATTTGTTCGCACCCCACCAATAGCTCAGGATACCAAACGTACTGTTACACCACAGCGATGCGATGATGTCGTGACCCGATACGTTCATCTTAAACGAAGGCCAAGCACGGCCCCCTATGCTTTCCTCTTTAGTTATCGCGAATGCAAGGCTCTGCGAATTAAATCGGAAATCCGTGTTGAGATGCAGTCGGGACCGCGTTGCCCAGATGCGTTCTCGCCGTTCGTCTAGAACGATCTTTTCCTTGGCGGACTTTCCGACACGTGGGATGCCTTCTGAATCGTATGCAATTTCAAGTGTGCGCTCCTTGTCCATGTCGTGGCTGTTCAGCACAGGAAACGTTGCGGCATGGCCCGCTTTGACATCTCTAATCTTGAACGGCCCGCGCGCAGCGCCACCAGAAACCCCGGAGCCGTCAACATCGAGATGATAAGGGCCGACCTCACCTAGCTCTTCAAACTTGCACATTGCGACAGGAAGAGCTTCGGACTTCGGCATACCTGGTAGCCAGATCGTGTTGTTAGCGACTAGCTGATGCACGACCTGAGCTACGGAGTGGTCGGCAATCCGAAACAGCGGCCACGGATCATTTGGCCCTATAGGACCCGAGATCATTTCCCCGATACGCACGTCACCAAGATCGAGCGGTGTACCACCCATCGGCCCGTTCTCAAGCGCTGCAAGTGTCCCGCTTTCAACGGCTTCACGGATAAGGCGCGCAATTTCCGTACCTTCAAACGGGGCAGACGGTTTCGCCGTTAGGCTAATGCTGCTAACCCGTTTCGCAGGCCCACCGCCCTTTTTGGCAACAACGAGGCATTCACCAGTTCCGGTGTCGGCAGAAAAAGCGAAGCTGCCTGAACTGGAGCTCGCAATAGTCACCACAACAATTTCGTTGTAATTTTTTCTAATCAACTCACGACACGCTTCCCACGCTGCGCCAGATAGAAACGTAATGGGCAGCACGAGTGCAATGTAACCACCAACTTTCGTTTTGTTGTGGCTCATTTGTACGAATATGCTGGCTTCTCCAGCATTGCCGTGTGCAGCGGTCCCCTGCGTCAGCTTCTTGGTCCGAGCGGACATCAACTCTTGTTCTTCTGCTTCAGTTCCAAATGCAGCAAACATTGGTAAAGGAACGTCGCTTGTCTTTCCGCCACCGCCAGTGAGACGAGTAAAAGGAGGATTCATCACTACGAGATCGAAGCTTTGATCCTCTACACCGCTACCACCGAGAACCGCCCATGGGTCTTCTTCTGTATCGCCAGCCGCACCTACGCCTTTCGCTCCAATGTCGATAATAGAGAGCGCACCTTGCGTGGATAAAAATTCGATTGCACCCAGGCTCACAGAGCCGTCTTTCTGGCGACCAAATGGGAGCGTCAAAATTTTAGTACGCTTGTAACGTTGTTCAGGGAAGGCTGATGAGAGCATTGAGGCTGTGATGTGTGTTGCCGACGGCATCACATCACATCCAACGATTACGTTCTCAATAAATTTGGGATGAAGTGTTTTCGCAGAAACACCATTTGTTTCAAGATACCGCCTTACTTCACTATAAGCGCCGCACAGGAGCGAACCCGTGCCACAAGCGAAATCGCCAATCCGCAACTTTGTTGCGTCGGCTTCTGTCCACGCCAATCCGTTTGGAGCAGTGCTTTCTCGGAACACAAGTCCATTCAAAAGCGCCGCCGATGCAGGCGTGGTGTAGAACGTCGCTAGGAAACGTCGGTCGCTGATCAACCGCTGAAAGATAACGCCTGACAAATCAGAACTTTTTCCTAGATTAAGAGTAAGGAGAACGCTCGCTGTTTTGTGCATTTTCTTCAACAAATCACCAGCCACGTTCGTGGGAACGCATTGCAGCAGGCTTCGTGCGATTCCAAAGATAGGCCAGTAATTGATTTTGAGAATTTTCGTCCACTCGGCAATTACTATGGCCTTCGTCATCTCAGGCCCACTATTCATCTCGTCGAGGCTTTGTACATCTTCCAGACCGTCGGAACGCCCCGCGAGATTCTCCTGAAAGACGAACGCATTGATGAGAATGGTTGCGGCCATTCGAAATGTCTGAAGATTTGCTTCCTGCTTGAGTGCGGCTGCCACCTTGTCTACGACACCCGAATGTGTCGTGGCCATTGAGTCCAGTGTCGCCGCGATCTCTGAAGCGCCCAGCTCTAGAGCGTCCGCGCCTTTCTGAATAACGCTTTGAGGTGTAGCCGACCCTTGAATGGTGCCGAAGAGGCTTCTCAGATTGCCCCTGACGTAGCCCTTTGCGGGCCATCGTTCATAGTGCGTATTCGTGGAGCCTGTGAGTACGCAGTATTCAAAGTCGTCTGCTTTTTTCAGCTCCACCAGAAGTTTTGTGGCTGAGGTTTTTTTGAATCGTGCAGGAATTTTGATTGCGAGCACAACTTGAATCATTGCCCCGGTCTTTGTAGTTACCTCGCCAAGCCTACTTGCGGCATCAGCCTCGACGGAATTTGCGGGTTCAAACTCTGTTTCGAGGCAAATCGGTGGGACGCCCGGCTCTAGTATTAAAATGTCGGGGCGTAGGGCCTTTTTTTTAAGGATAGCTTCCGTGTTCTCGCTGGAAACATGATCGTGGACGCGCCAATCGGTATTAATTTCGCGCAACGCAGCAGCTATCTGGTCGTTTATGGACAATTCCGAATTAGCCATCGAACCTCCCGATTCGAGTAAGTTTATACATCGAATCGGTTAGAAGATTTATGCTGCAACAGCACATCCTTAAGCCAATACCGCCTCCGTCTCTCTTGACGCCACCGGCGGACTTGGAACAACTGAGCAATTGGTGCGGGTGTAGCTCAATGGTAGAGCAGTAGCTTCCCAATCGCAGGGGCGACTTGAGATGCTACAATGGACGCTTGTGGCCTATCGAGACCTAAATGACCCTCGGCTTCGAGCCGCAAAGAAAAGATACTACGAGCGAAATAAACCGCGCTATCTCGAATATTCGCGGGAAAGGCGAGCCCGGTACATGGCGTTTCTACATGCTCAAAAAAACAAACCGTGCTCCGACTGCAAGAAGTTATACCCCTACTACGTGATGGATTTTGACCACCGCCCAGGTGAACTGAAAGAATACGGAATCGCGAGCCTTCATTTCAAGAAAAACATCGCCCTCGCCAAAAAAGAAATAAAGAAGTGCGATTTGGTTTGCGCTAATTGCCATCGTATAAGAACCCACCAACGGCTTTTGCGGGCATAGCTCAGTGGTAGAGCGTCGGTTTCCCAAACCGAAGGTCGAGAGTTCAATCCTCTCTGCCCGCTCCAATTCTGTTCCGGTGCCTATGCGGTGCCTGGGCTTTTTGAAAATAGCGAACAAGTGCCGAAAAGCTTGGAGTATTTGCATTGTGACGCACAGCTTCCCAAGCTGAAAATGCGGGTTCGATTCCCGCCGCCCGCTCCATTCTTCAAAATTATCAACACGTTACGCACAACGTAAGCATTTCAAGAACGACAGCTTTTTGAAAAGTTGTTCTCAATTTCATTTTCCAAATTCGTGTTGCAAAGAAGTTCTATTGACACGCATGTCCGTGCCAAAACGTGCCAAGTTTTATGAATGGAATCCTAGTTATCCCCACGCGTAGTTGCGCGGGTTAAATTCCATGATTCAATGAATACATATGCGGGAGTTAAAGTTTCGAGCGTGGAATAATCGCAAGAAAGAATGGATTGACCCACGAACTTTTGCTTGCACAAAAGAAGGTGTCTTTGCCGTAAGAGGTCTTGCAACTAACTGGGTTCACATCATGCAATTCACGGGGTTATTCGATTGCACCGGTAGAGAGATTTATGATGGTGATATTCTCAGACACGTCCCCGACGGAAACGCACCTCATTGGCCTGTAGTAGTTCGATGGGATTTGTTCGCTTGGTGGTACGGGAACGACTTACTTAAGCCAACAGTAGATGCGACGCACCAAGTCATCGGCAACATTTACGAGAACCCAGAACTACTAAACTAGCTCGACAATGATTCCGTATTTTCCGGCAACTTCCTGTTCCTCTGAGGGATGAGTTTGAGATACGGACGGTCGCGATGACTTGCGTACACGCCGACGTAGTACGTTCCGTTGTAAAGTTGCGCAAAAATATCTTGCCGGTCGCGAATTGCACCAATCCATTTCTTGTAAGGCTCCACGTCGGAAGGAATGTTGTGCGGGTAACCCTTCAATTGCGGATTAGGGATTAAGTAGCTCTTCAACGGACGTATGCGCCATCGCTGATACCAAGACTCCATTTGAAACACGACCATATGAGTAATGACGGTTGTTTCTTTTCCGCGATTGGTAACGGTTAGAATAAGCAAGTTCTTCTCGTCAGTTCCGGCACCTCCACCGATTGTCATACCGTCCACCATCAAACTTAGGTGCAGCTTTGGGCGTGAATCCAGCCAATTTCTAAAATTGAGTAACAGTGCGCTTGTGGCTACAATAGCCGCATAAATTGCAATCCAGGCTTCTGGTTTCATATCGCTATCCATCAAAACGAGGCCGCTATGTTCAATGGTTGGTTCGGCATAGGCCGTGCTTACAATAAACTACCTGCCCACAATAACTTTCAAGAGCTTGCCGCAAACTTTGAGACGCTTTCGCAAAACTTGATGGACCAAGCCATCTTTTTCGGCTGGCAGGGGGCCGCTGATAAGTGGCAATGGAGAATGGCTCGCGATATTCAGATGCTTCTCGAATATGCGAGAACTAACGTGCCTGAAGATGCCGACGGTCCACACTATCTCTCGCGACCGAAAACGCGGTAGCTTCATAGCACCACATACATTCTCCAAAAGCAGCTGTGCTAAATCCGTGCTAAATGCTTGTAAGTCATTGAGCGGGCAGGGGTTGCGTGAAGTTTCCCAAGCTGTATGTCGTGGGTTCGATTCCCATCGCCCGCTCCAGCTGCCCGAATTCAACGCACGAGCGATCGTCCGGTGACTTTATCGAACAGATGAACTGCGGCGGGATCGATCGAGAGCCGCATCTCCTTTTTCTCGTGAACGGTTCCCGAAGCCGGGATTGCGATGATGACGGGCGTATCCCCAAAGCTTCCGTGCAGGAGGCGTGTGGCACCCAGTTCCTCGGCAAGCTCAGGCGTGAATAAAATTCCGTCCGCGCCGCCCGCCGCGTGGATGTCTTCGGGCCTGATGCCGACCTCGACCTCGCCCGCGGCATGGAAGCGGTTCTTGTCGTAGGGCAATCTTCCAGCCGGCGTTTCGACGATGCCCGCTTCGGCAATCTTCCCAGGCATCAGGTTCATCGCCGGCGCGCCGATGAAAGATGCAACAAAACGGCTCGCGGGATGCTTGTAAACTTCGCCGGGCGCTCCGATCTGCTCGATCCGCCCGGCATTCATAACCACGACCTGATCAGCCAGCGTCATCGCCTCCACCTGATCGTGGGTGACGAAGATCGAAGTG
This sequence comes from Hyphomicrobiales bacterium, assembly GCA_018335895.1. GTDB lineage: Bacteria > Pseudomonadota > Alphaproteobacteria > Rhizobiales > Xanthobacteraceae. The sequence goes on from JAGXQU010000056.1 coordinate 98,391, forward strand.
GCGTTCAGGCGGTTGTGAAGCCGCCTGATCTCAAGCCGCATGGTCACGCGCAGCTTTGCGTCCAGATTGGAAAGCGGTTCGTCGAACAGGAATACCTGCGGTTCACGAACGATGGCGCGGCCCATCGCGACACGCTGGCGCTGCCCGCCGGAGAGCGCGCGCGGCTTGCGGCTGAGGAAATCTTCGATTGCGAGCAGCGAAGCCGCCTCGCGGACGCGTTTGTCGATCTCGGCCTTCGGTGTGCCGCGGTTCCTGAGCCCGTAGGCCATGTTGTCGTAGACACTCATGTGCGGGTAGAGCGCGTAGTTCTGGAAGACCATCGCGATGTCGCGGTCGGCGGGCTCGACCTCGTTCACGACCCGCTCGCCGATCTTGCACTCGCCTGACGTGGTCGTCTCGAGCCCCGCGATCATCCTGAGCAGCGTGGACTTGCCGCAGCCCGAAGGCCCGAGCAACACGGTAAAGGAACCGTTCGGAACGACGAGCGAAACATCGCGCACCGCTTCCACGCCGCCGGGATAGACTTTTCTGATGCTGCTCAGTTCGACGGTTGCCATCTCGTGTTCCGTACCCGACGTTCTCTTTTACTCTGCCGCGTGCCCGAGCGAACGTCGGATACGTAAGGACACTAGCAGCCTAAAACTCTAGTGATCCTTTGGTCCTGACATTCGTACCCGGAGGCAGCAGAAGACTCGACACGAATTTCAGAACCGGATTGCTAGATCACTTTTCCGTTTCCACAAGACCTCTGACGAACCAGCGCTGCATCAGCACCACAACCGTGACGGGCGGCAGCATGGCGAGCATCGCGGTCGCGAGCACGACATTCCATTCCGTCAGCGCGTCGGCAGTCACGATCATTTTCTTGATGCCGATGACGATGGTCTGCATGTCGTCGCGGGTCGTAATCAGAATCGGCCAGAGATACTGGTTCCAGCCATAGATAAAGAGAATGACGAAAAGTGCCGCGATATTGGTGCGCGAGAGCGGCAGTACCGTGTCCCAGAAAAATCGCATCGGCCCCGCGCCGTCCAGTTTCGACGCTTCCACCAGTTCGTCCGGAATGGTCATGAAGAATTGCCGGAAGAAGAGCGTTGCCGTTGCCGACGCGATCAGTGGCACGGTCAGCCCTGCGTAACTATCGAGCAGGTTGAGATCGGCTGCGATCTTGTAAGTCGGGTAGATGCGAACCTCGACCGGAAGCATGAGCGTGATGAAGATCAGCCAGAACGCCGCCATGCGGAAGGGAAACTTGAAATAGACCACCGAAAACGCCGAAATGATCGAGATTGAGATTTTCCCGAGCGCGATCACGCAGGCCATGATGAAACTGTTGACCAGCATGGTCGCGACAGGCTCGCGTGTGCTGCCCGAGGAGCCGACGAAGAGCGTCTTGTAATAGGTCTCGAAGAAGATGGGTCCGGGCGTGAGCGGCATCTGTCCGTTCGAAGTGACATCCTGCGGATGGGTCGAGCCGACGAAACAAAGATAGACCGGGAATGCAATGATCGCGACACCGATACAGAGCACGATGTGAGGAACGAAGCGGGAGAAGCCACGATGCTCGACCATCAGTACGCCACCCTGCGCTCGATGAAGCGGAACTGAATGGCGGTGAGTCCGACGACAAGAATCATCAGAATTACCGACTGCGCGGCCGACGAGCCGAGATTGCCGCCCAGCCTTCCGTCGAAGAAGACCTTGTAGACGAGCGTCTCCGTTGCCTTGGAAGGCCCGCCCTGCGTCATTGCATCGATGATGCCGAAAGTGTCGAAGAACACATAGACGATGTTCACGACGACGAGGAAGAAGACGGTCGGCGAAAGCAGCGGCAGAATGATCGTCCAGAAGCGCCGCGTTCCCGAAGCGCCGTCAATTGCCGCAGCCTCGATTACCGCGCGGGGGATCGATTGCAGGCCGGCAAGGAAGAACAGAAAGTTGTAGCTTATCTGCTTCCAGGTGGAGGCGAGCACGACGAGGATCAAGGCGTCGTTGCCGTTGAGCAGCGGATTCCAGGCAATGCCGAGCGAGCGGATACCCTGCGCGACCACGCCGAGCGAAGGCTGGAACATGAAAATCCACAGCACGCCTGCTACGGCGGGAGCCACGGCATAAGGCCAGATCAGAAGCGTCCTATATATGCCAGCGCCGTGGATTGCTTTGTCCGCCTGCACCGCGAGTAAGAGCGCGAGCGAAAGCGAAAGTCCGGCCACCATGACGGCGAACACGGCGGTCGTCATCATGGTCCGGTAATAACCGCTGTCGGCGAAGAGCTCGGAGTAGTTTTCGAACCAGACGAAGGTCGAACTCAGGCCGAAGGCGTCTTCCAGCAGGAAAGATTGCCAAAGCGCTTGGCTCGCAGGCCAGTAGAAGAAGACCGCCACGACTGCAAGCTGCGGCAGAAGCAGGAGATAGGGTAGCGACGTGCTCCCGAAGATCGCCCGCTTCTGCATTGGCTTGTCTTACCCGCTCGATCTAGCGCGACACGGTTTTCTCGAACTGCCGCAACAGTGCGTTGCCGCGGTTGACGGCGTCTTCGAGCGCCTGCTTCGCGGACTTCTTACCGGCAAGTGCCGACTCGATTTCCTCGCTCCACATGTCTCGGAGTTGCACCATGTTGCCGAAGCGAAGACCGCGCGAATTCTCGGTCGGCGCCTTATTGGTCAATTCGAGCAGCGGCGTTTCGAGGTGCGGACGCTCCTTGTAGAAGCCGGACGCCTTGGTCTGCTCGTAGGCCGCCTTCGTGATCGGCAGGTAACCGGATTTCTGGTGCAGCTCGATCTGCTTGTCGGTTTGCGAAAGGAAAGTGAAGAACTTCGCGACACCTTTGTATTCGTCCGCCTTTTTCCCGCCCATCACCCAGAGCGAGGCCCCGCCGATGATCGAATTCTGCGGTGCCCCGGCGATGTCGGGATAGTACGGCATCGGTGCGTTACCCCATTCGAATTTTGCGTTCGCAGCGACGTTGCCGAAAAACGCCGAAGACGTGAGGAAGATCGGGCATTCGCCGCTCGTGAAGCGCCCTTCGCCTGCGTTGGTGCGGCCCGAGTAGTCGTAGGTCTTGTCTTTCTGGAGATCGACGAGATTCTCGAGATGGCGCAGCAGCGCCGGATTGTTGAAGGTCAGGACGGTGTCGAAGCCGTCCATGCCGTTGCCTTTGGTTCCGATCGGAAGATTATGCCATGCGGAGAATTGCTCGACGTTGACCCACGTCGCCCACGCATTCGAGAAGCCGCAGGTATCGTAGCCTGCTGCCTTCAGCTTCTTCGCGGCGGCAAATACTTCAGGCCAGGTCTTCGGCGGCGCGTTCGGGTCGAGCCCAGCCTTCTTGAAGGCATCCTTGTTGTACCACATCACCGCGCTTGACGAGTTGAAGGGGAAGGAAAGCATCTCGCCCTTCAGCGTCGAATAATATCCGGTGATGGTGGGAAGATAGGCGTTCGGATCGAATTTCTCGCCTGCGTCTTTCATCAAGAGGTGAACCGGCTTGATCGCACCTTTCGCAGCCATCATCGTGGCAGTGCCGACTTCGAAGACTTGCAGGATGTGCGGCGCGTTGCCGGCACGGAACGCGGCGATGCCAGCGTTCATCGTATCGGCGTATCCGCCTTTGTAGCTCGGTACGACCTTATATTCTTTCTGCGACTGGTTGAACTCTTCGGAGAGACGGACCACCACGGCGTTGTTCGCGCCGGTGAGTGCATGCCACCACTGAATTTCGATCTGTGCGGAAGCGGGTGAGGCGAGCGCGGTTGCGGCGGCAATCGTGAGACTGGTCAGGAGTGTTGAGCGTTTCATGGGAAACTCTGCTTGGGTGGGTTGCTTCCAAATCCTACTCCGGCGGCTCTTCTCTATTGCGACAGTTCCGCAACGACCCGCCCTTGTCCCCAAAGGCTAGCCAAGATTCAGTAGCGTCACCAGCGCCGCGATGTGCACTGCGGTGGCCACGGTCGTTACGACAATGGAGGCATGTCGCCGCTGCGTCCCCGGGTTTATTGACGTGACCGGCAATGGACCCTAGCTAGAGCCCATGGCCAAACCCGCAGACACGAAAGCCATCGTTTCAATCCGGCCCCTCGTCATCGCCGTAGCGGCGCTTTTCGGCGCGCTTGCAGCCGCGGCCGGCATCATGTGGGCCTGGTTCGGCACCAAACTCTTTTTCGAGATGGTTGCGGCTGGCATCGCCTACTGCTTCTGAGCCTACAAATAGACGGAAATCCCATGCCCCGTTCTGTCCGTATCCTCGTCATTCTGGCCGCATTCGTCGCCGGTGCGTTCGCACTGACTGCCGGCCTCATGATGCTGGCGCCTGCGGATAGAGTGCGTCCGTCCTCGATTGGCGGGCCGTTCGAGATGGTCGATCAGGACGGGAAGACGGTCACCGATGCCGATTTCCGCGGCAAGCCGTTCCTCG
>JAGXQU010000057.1 GCA_018335895.1 Hyphomicrobiales bacterium
GGGGGCGGGCAGGCGGTGCCGGCGGCAGGTCTGCGCCGTCGTCATGCTGCGGGCGCGGCAGCGCGCCGCGCGGTGACGGGCGTCCGCCGACGGCTGCGACTTCACCCTGATATTCGTAGGCGACGGTCGCCTGGTCCGCATGGCGGCCATGACGCGAGACGATCTCGTTGAGTTCCGAGAGCGCCTTGATCTGGTCGGCGACGACGCGGCGCATCGCGTTCGCGCTTTCCTTGGTTTCCGTCGGCAGTTCGAACACGGTGCGGCGGATTTCCTCGCGCGTCGTGTCCAGCGTGCGCTGGATGTCCTCGGAGATTTCGCGGAGATCCCGCGACGCTTCGAGGAAGCGCGCGTTGGTCTCGGAGAACATGGCGTTCACCGTCTTCATCGCCTCGTCATAGGTGTCCTGCAACGCGACGTTCGTGCGTTCGCGCTCTTCCGACGAGGAGTTGCGGATCAGTTCGTACTGGCGCGCAATCGACTGCGTGGAAGTCGCGGTGGATTCGGCGACCGCGCGGGCGATGTCCTGCGCCTTGCCGTGGGCGTGCGCAAACGTGTCTTCGAGCATCTTGTTGAAGCGCGTGAGGCGCTCTTCAAGCTCGGTGGTGCGTTCCGCGAGCACGTTGGAGACGTCGTCGATCGCGTCGCGGCGGCGCGCAAGGCCGTCGTCGATGCGCTGGTGAGTCTGGCTGAGCGCTTCGCTGGTCGTGTTGACGAGGCGAACCTGCTCTTCGAAACGAAGCGCAAGGTTGGAAACGTCGCGCAGGACCCCGTTCGAGGATTCGTTCAGCTCGCGGATCTGGTTATCCATGCGCTCGGCGGTGGAGCGGGTCGCGTTGATCGCGTTTTCCAGCGTGTTGTGGAAAGCGGCGACCTTTTCCGCGACCTTGCTCTCGATCGGGCCGAGTGTGGAGGAGGCGGTATCGATCGCCGCCTGCAACAGGCCGTGGGTCTGGCCGAGTTCCGCGATGATGTCGCGAACCTCGACGCGCAGCGTTTCGTGTGCGCCGGTGATGTTGTTGACGCGCTCGACGAAGTTCTTGGCGATGCCGTCGGCGAGCTCGTTAAGGTGGCGCTCGACCTGCTCCGCCGTGCCGAGCAGGTGATCGTTGACGGTGCTCACGCGCTCGACCAGGAGGTCGGCCGAAGCAAGGCCTTTCTGCTCGATCGAGTTCGTCACGCTTTCGAGGCGGCCGACGACCAGTTCCTCGAATTTGTTGACGCGCGTATCCAGCGTCTCGGTCATCTGCAAAGCGCGGGTGCCGAGCGTCTCGTCGATCTTGGCTGCGCGCTCGGAAAGCATCGCCGCCATTTCAGCGGACTTTGTGGAGAAGTATTCGCCCATGCCGGCGACGCTCTTTTCGACCGCCTCGGTGGCGCTCTTCGAGCCTTCGGCGATGGTCTTCGAGAATTCGAGCGTACGGGTGGCGAGCGTTTCGTTCAGCGACTTCGCGCGCGCGTCGAGCGTGGTCTCGATGCGATTGATGCGCTGGTCGAGGTCGTCCGAGACTTCGCCGATCTTGGCGGCGACCCGCTGATCGAGCGCCGCAAGGCTGTCGCGGGAGGCTTCCGCGATACCCGTGATCGCCGTCTTCATCTCGTTGATGACGCTGCTGCTGTGGCCGCGCACGGTGGTTTCGAAGGTCTGCACGCTCTGCGTCATGGTCTGGTTGAGCGCGCTGGTATCCGTGGCGATACGGTTCGCGATGTCATTGCCGCGCGTAGTGACGTTGTCGGCAAGGGTCCGCAACTGCTGGCCGATGGTGTTCTCGAAGGTCTGGCCGCTCTGGGCGATCACGCGCGAAATTTCGTCCGCGCGCTGCCCGAGCCGCACATGCATGTCGTTCGCCGACTGCTGTAGCGCCTCCGAGACCTTGTCGTTGCGGTCGGCGATGGCCTTCGCGATCTCGATGCCGACTTCGGTCAGGCGCTGGGTCGCTTCCGCGCTGCGCTCGGACAGGCTGTCGAGAATGGTATTGCCGGCTTCCGTAAGCTGGGCGCGGGCGTCTTCGGCGCGCATCAGGATGTTTTCGGTGATGCGGCCGGTGGTGCTGTCGAGCGCGCTTGCGACACGGTCGGCGACGTTCTGCACGTCGAAGGCGAAGGCTTCGTGCGCATGCGCGATCGCGTCGCGCAGATGCGCGGAGTGTTCGACGATTGCGTCACGTTCGTTGTTGAGTTCGCCGATCAGGGCGCGCACGCGGCTTTCGTTCTCGTCATAGGCGCGTTCGAGCGTTGCGACCTCGCCCCGCACCATGGACTCGAGTTCGGATGCACGCGCGACGGCGCGTTCGATGCCGTCACCAAGTGCCGCGACTTCGCGGCGGATGGTCTGTCCGACCGAAACGATCGCGTCGGCGGAGACGCCTTCGGGTTCGGCGAGGCGCAGCGTGACTTCCGTCATCGCGCGCGAGATGTGGCGCATTTCCTGCGAGCGGCGGACCAGCATCGCCGTCATGATGAAGAGAAGCGGCGGCAGCAGGATTGCGGCGAGCGTCGGCAGGAAGCTCGGCTGCGCGGTAATTTCGGAAATGCGCATCGCCGCGCCGGAGGCCGTGCGGTATTGCGTGGCCGCAATCAGCGCGCCGCCGATCACCCATGCCATCGAGCCGAGGAGCGCGGCAAAGATTGGCGTGCGCGAAGGCTTCTGGTGAAGCGCCTGCAGAATCTGGCCGACCGATTGGCGGTCGTCGTTGGCAGCGGAACGCGGCAGCCGCTCGCGGGTGCCGCGGGAGCGCTGCGCGAATACTTCGCTTGCCGGTTCGGACGTGCCGGTCTCGTTGCCGCGCGCGGGATCGCGCTCGGCCGCCGGAGACGTCACTTCCGGAATGTCCTTGCCGATGTTCAGCGCGTCCTCGATTGCGGAAAGCGCTGCTTCGGTCGGGTCTTGGGTCTTCTTGTTCTTCACGACTGCCTCCGGTCCGTACTCGATACCGCGACCGGCAAAATGCCGTTCGGGCCGGAAATTACTGAAAGGACCGTCACGCTCTACTGGTCCCGAGGCGGCAATTTCTTGATTACATAAGAAACGCCAGCCGCCCGGGACTCCGGTCCACCGCTTGGGGTATCCTACCGCGCGGGCGTGTGAAAAAGGAACGGCCAACGGGTTCCGTCTCGAAACATCGTTAATGGCTTAAAGTCTTGTTCACCAAACGAATTGAGCAATGGCGCGGGGGAAGAAGCTCAACGGGCAAGACCCCAAGCCCTGGCACAGCGATGCCGGGGGTTCTGACGCGCAGCGCCGGTATCTCCAGCGCGGCGTGAGCCAGCCGGGCGGGAAACTGCCCTTGTTCGACGAAGACGGCCAGGAAATCCCGAAAGTCACGATCCGCGCCTGCATCCAGCATGGTTGGGCGGAACCCTGGAGCAAAAATCCGATCCATCCGGATTGGCTGGTGTGCCGCCTCACCGACGAAGGCTATCGGGTCCTTGGCATCGACCCCGCCAAGCGCCGCCGCATGCCCAAGCCTTGAGGCGGCGTTTACCGCCTCGCGCGATAACCGCAGCAATGGAACCGCCGATCGATTTCGACCACTTCGAGGCCGCCACGTTCGGCGACCGCGCGCTTCAGCGTGAAGTGCTCGGGCTGTTCGAGGCGCAGGCGGAAAAGCTCCTGCAAACGATCCGGCAGACGGATGGCAAGGCGCAGGCGGAAGCCGCGCATGCCCTGAAGGGCGCCGCCCGCGGGATCGGCGCCGCTGCGGTCGCCGAAGAGGCGGAGAAGATCGAGCAGGGGGATGCTTCCGCCGTGGAGCGGCTCGGCTTGCGGATCGCGGACGCGCGAAAGGCCGCAGCTTCCTACCTTTCCCGCGCGTGATTTGACGCAACTCGCAATTCGTGGCGGCTCATTATATAGGGTGCGGCCTCACCTCCCGCGCGGCCAGCGCAAATCAGCGAAGACCTTTCTACGAAGATGCCCAAGATCACTTTCATCGAGCATGACGGCACCAGCCGCACCGTGGATGCCGAAGCCGGCAGCACGGTTATGGAAACTGCGATCCGAAACGGAGTCCCCGGCATCGAAGCCGAGTGCGGCGGCGCATGCTCCTGCGCGACCTGTCATGTGCATGTGGATGATGCGTGGACCGAGAAGGTCGGCAAGCCTTCGCCCATGGAAGAGGACATGCTCGATTTCGCGTTTGACGTTCGCCCCACCTCGCGGCTCTCCTGCCAGATCAAGGTGACGGACGAACTCGACGGGCTGATCGTGAAGACGCCCGAGCAGCAGGGCTGAGGTCTCTTACTGCGGCAGCGCCGGAAGACCCTGCTTCCGCAGGAATTCGTCTACGACTGGCGTCCACAATTTCACTCCGCGTGCGAAAAGCCGGTGCCCGTCATCGCCAAAGGCGGGCTGGAGCGAATATTCGGCTTTGCCGCCGGCTTTCACGAAGGCCTCATGAAACTTCCGCGAGAGAGTGGCGCTGAAGTAACGGTCGTTCTGGGCGTATATCCAGAGCATCGGTGTTGACGACTTCTTCCCGAATTCGGCGAACGCGCCGATCAGGCGTTCGGGCGCGCAGACTTCATCGGGCTTTCGCGATCCGCGTCCGCCGGCGAAATTGATGACGGCGACAAGTCCGCCTGGAGCGTTCTCGGTGAGCGCGACCGAAGAAAACCCGCCGGCCGACTGGCCGACGCTGATGATGCGCTCAGGATCGACATCGGGCCGCTTTTTCAGAAACTCGATTGCAGTGCGGATGTCGGCGGCGCCCGCCCTTCCGACGGTGACGTAGTCCGCGTTGTTGCAGCCGGTGCTCTCGGCATACTCGCCCGCGGAGTCGCCATAGCCGCGGCGCATCACGATCACCGTGGTCCAGCCGCGCTTCGCAAACTCTTCGGCCTGTCGCACGAAGGAAGCGGGCGTCATCTTCGCGCGTTCGGTTCTGTCTCTCGGCGAGCCGTGATTGATGACCGCGAGCGGATAACGCCCGCCGCCCGCGGGCCGGATCAGGAGCGCCTGCAAGCCTTTCGGCCCTGCCTGCTGGTGGGGGATGCGCAGTTCCTCGCGGAGGAAATTCTGCGCCTTGGCAGGCATCGTCAGCAAGAAAAGAATGAACGTCAGCCGCGCAACGTGCTGCAACTTGAGGCCGGTCCAGACTGCAATCTTCTGCACGAAGAAAGATTGCTGATTGCCGGGCCGCTTTGCAATGGCCTCAAGCGGCCGCGTTATTCCCGGTCATGTAGGGCTCCCAATAGCCTGCCGCGGGCTCGGTCTGCTCGACCACGTCCACGATCACGCCGGAAGGATCGTGGAGCGTAAAGCGGCGCTGGCCCCAGGGTTCTTCGGTGAGATCGTAGAAGACGTGGACGCCTTGTTCTTTCAGTGCGGCGCGCGCCTTCGCGGCGTCATCGACCTGGATTGTGATGATCACGCCCTTGCCTCCGAAAACTTCCGGCCCGGGCGGATTGGTCGGGTGATCGGGTGTCATCAGGCCGAGCGCGATCCTCCCCGAGCGCGCGTTCCCGAGCATCGTGACCCAACTCGATTCGAAGATCACGCCGAGGCCGAAGTGTTTCACATAGAAATCGCGGCTTCCGCGCATGTCGCGGACGGTGATGAGCGGATAGCTGTCCATAATCTTCATAGGTCACCTTTCAGGGGCAGGTTGACCCGCGTCAGCCATTCGGTAGGCGGCAGTTCGCGCGGGTCGTTCAGGTATTCTTCGAAGCAAGGGAAATCGCCGGCCTCATAACCGCTCGTGGGCAGCCAGTCGCGGAAGAGATGGCGATAGACGCGTTCGAGTTCCGCATAGGGCCCTTTGTGCAGGATGCTTGCGCACAGGCTCGCGGGGATCTTCACTTCGCGGATCTTCGCGTGCGCGGGAATATTTGCGTTTGTAGCGAGGCCTGCTTCGGCGCGCAGTTCGCTTTCCGGAACGCTTTCGGGGTCATCGAAATAGATTCCGAACGAACGCATAAACGGCAGTCCGCTAGCCGCGAAGAAGATCTGAACTTTTGCAAAGCTGTTGCCGACCGCCTGATAGTCGCCGCGATGTTCGATGGCGGCGAGCAGCACGCCTTCGAACGGCGCTACGGTGACGTGATAGTCCGCCTTGACGGCGTAAGGCTTTTTCGGTGCAGGCGGTAAGAGCTTGCCGCGCAGCCGGTAAGCGCCGGGAGGTACGCCGTAATCCGCCGCGAAGGCGCGGGAGAAGGCTGCGAGCGTTCCGTAGCCCGCGCGCCTGGCGATCCGCTCGAGCGGCGCTTCCTCGCGCGTGAGTTCTACTGCTGCGCGATGCAGCCGCAGGCGCCGCACGGTATCGGCAAGCGTTTCGCCGGTCGCTTCGCGATAGATGCGGTGAAAGTGGAATGGCGAAAAAAATGCGACCGCTGCCAGATTCTCAACGGTCAGATTTTCGTCGAGGTTCGCGGCAATGTGATCGGCAACCCGCGCGATGCGGCGGCCATAATCCATGCGGGTTTCGGGCTTCGTCATGCGGGAGAGAGTAGCTTCCGTGCATTGATCGATGTTGCGGTTTTTCGGCGGCTGGCTCTATATCCGTGCAGCTTTCCCGACCTACCACAGCGAAATCCCGGAATTATGAGTGAAATCGTCAAAACGGATGCCGTCATTATTGGCGCGGGGCCTGTCGGGCTCTTCGCGGTCTTCGAACTCGGCCTCGTCGACATCAAGGCGCATGTCATCGACATTCTCGACAAGCCGGGCGGACAATGCGCGGAGCTCTATCCGGAGAAGCCGATCTACGACATTCCCGGCCTGCCGGTGGTGACGGGCGCGGGGCTCGTCACGAACCTGCTCGAGCAGATCAAGCCGTTCAATCCCACCTTCGAATACGGTGCGCGTGTTGAGAGCTGCGAGCGCATCGAAGGCGGCTTTCGCCTGAAGACCGATATCGGCGGCACGATCGAAGCGAAGGTCGTGGTGATCGCGGCCGGCGGCGGTTCGTTCGAATCGAAGAAGCCGCCGCTTGCCGGCATCGATCAGTACGAGAACAGGTCGGTGTTCTATGTCGTGCGTTCGATGGAAACGTTCCGCGGCAAGAACATCGTGATCGCGGGCGGCGGCGATTCGGCGCTCGACTGGACGCTCAATCTCGCGCCGCTTGCAAAGAAGCTCACGCTTCTGCACCGCCGCGATGCATTCCGCGCGGCTCCCGACAGCGTGAACAAGATGAAGGCGCTGGTCGCCGCGAAAAAGATCGACTTCGAACTGGGGCAGTTGCACGCGCTCGAAGGCGAGAACGGCGTGCTTCGTAAAGTGATCGCGCGCCGCGAGGACAACTCCACGTTCGATATCGAGGCTGACGCGCTGCTGCCGTTCTTCGGACTCACGATCAAGCTCGGGCCCGTGGGCAATTGGGGTTTGAAGCTCGATGCGGAGCGCATCGTGGTCGATACGGAAAAATTCGAGACCAGCGAGCCCGGCATCTTTGCCATCGGCGACATCAATTATTACCCGGGCAAGCTGAAGCTGATCCTCTCCGGCTTCCACGAGGCCGCGCTGATGTCGCAGGCCGCGCATAGGATCATTTACCCGGACAAGCGGCTTGTGTTCCAGTACACGACGACGAGTTCGAGTTTACAGAAGAAGCTCGGCGTCTAGGGGGAGAGCATGGCCACATTCATCGTCGCGCATGGCGCCTGGTCCGCGGGTTGGGCATGGAAGAAGATGCATCCGCTCATGCGCGCGAAAGGCCACGAGCTGATCGCGCCGACCTACACCGGCCTCGGTGAACGCGGGCACCTTGCGAATTCCTCCATCGGCCTCGAGACGCATATTCAGGACATGCTGATGGTCTTGCAGATGGAAGATTCGCGCGACGCGATCCTGATCGGGCACTCCTATGGCGGCATGGTCGCGACGGGTGTTGCCGATCTTGCGGCCGACCGCATCGCGAAGCTAGTCTATCTGGACGCCTTCGTGCCGCAGCACGGGCAGAGCGTGTTCGATCTGGTCACGCCCGAAGAGCGCGAGCGCAGACTGTCCGGCGTGATCGATGGCTGGAAACTGCCGCCTTCGCCGCCGCCGCCCGACACTTCGCCGCGCGATATCGCATGGATTACGCCGCGCCGCGTGCATCAGCCGCTCGCGTGCTTCCAGGAGCCGCTGCTCCTTGAAAACGGCGAGCCGAAGATGCCGCGCGCTTATATCTACGCGCAGCGGCACAATCCCGGCGATCCGTTCCGTCCCTTCGCGGAGCGCGCGAAGAAGGAAGGCTGGCAGTATTTCGAGATGGATGCGAGCCACTCGCCGCACATCACCGCGCCTGAAGCGCTTGCGGAGATTCTCGACGGGATCTCCAGATCCTAGTTTCGCTTGTCCTGCATAGAGCCTGCTTGCTTCACAAGTTTCGGAGCGAAGCGGGCGACCGCGGAAATGCGCGCGACTGCATTGCGCCAGCCGGCGGACACCGCCAGCAGTTGCACCGCGAGCAGGCTCCAGACCAGCGGCGCCATCCACGCGACCCGCGCGCCGTAGCGGTGGTTCGGGTTCGACAGCACACCCATCGCGAAAGCGTTTGCCAAGAGCGCAAGCAGAACGGTGGCCGCGAGCCAGTCGGTGTCGCGCATGCTGCCGCGCCGCCACGCGAACAGGAGCAGGAACGGCAGGAGCGCCATCGAAGTCAACGTGAAGGGCTCGTGCACGCGGTTGAATCCGTCGAAGATCGCCTTGAGCTTGCCCTGCCGCTGGAGCGAGGCGTTCATCGCGTTTTTCATTTCCGGTGCGTCGGAATCCAGCACGCCATAGGTGAAGCCGATGTCGTGTACGACACCGTCGCCGGTGCGCACGCGGGAAAGCTGCAAGGCGCTCGATTTGATCGCGGTCCAGAGATGCAGTCCGGGATACTGGATGACACTGTCGAGCGCGATGCGCTTCATCTCGTCGCCGCCGCCCTCGAAGCCGCCGATATGCGCGAACGGCCCGCGGTCGCCCTGATGCCATAGAAAGTCGTCCGCGGTGTGCGGCAAGGCGTGACGCACTTGGCAGAGTTTCAGTTTCGGGTTGGGGCAGTTGTCCGCGAGGTAACGATGCGCGATGCCGTCCTGCACGAGGCGGCTGAAGACGAATCCCGCGCCGCCCGGCGTCCAGGCGAAGTTTCCGGTAAACACCCAGCCTGCGGAAGGCACGAGCAGGATCGCAAGCAGGATCGCAAGGCCGCCCTGCCGCAAGGCCGCGCGGGGGATGAGCGCACCGCGCCACAGATGCAGCGCGAGGGCTGCTGCGAGCAGCGCAAGCACGACGGCGAGTGTGCCGTTATGCGTGGCGCAGGAGAACGCGATCAGCGCAACGAGCGCGTAGCGCTCGATCCGCGAGACTTCATCGCGCTTGCGCAGGATGAGATAGAGCGCGAGCACGGCGAGTGCTGCGAAGAGATCCGGCATCATCATGCCCGCGATCCAGGCTAGCGCGGTGCAGGCGGAAAGGGTTGCTGCGACGGCGACGAGCGCGAGCGGCAGCCCGGCTGCGTGGTTTTTCAGCCCGTGGGTACGGAGCACGAGATAGAGAACCCATGTCGTGATCGCGCATTGCACGACCGCTGCCGGCCAGAAATTCGGATAGCGGAAGGCGGTAAGCCACGCGCCATAGACGACCGAGCGGCCGTTGTTCAGCATCCCGAGAATGGTGCGCAGGAAATAGTCGCCGCTGTCGTAAAAGAGCAGCGGGAATCCGTTCCAGATTGCGGGCGCGAGTAAAAGGAGAATCGACGCGAGAAACGCGGCGATGATCGCAGGTGAGACGCGCAGATAAGGCAGCGGCACAAAAGCCATAAGCACTCCGGTGCGAGCGCGGTCGCCCGCGCCGGGGTTTCGGATATCCCGATGAGACGCACGTAAATGCGCCGAACGCGCGTCAGGTTCCCGCGGGGTGCGGTTTCCTGGATTAAATTTTTGCAAGGCGCGTTGTTCATCCCGCGTTCAAACGCGGCGTGCTACGCGCGGGAAACATCAGGAAGTTTGCGATGAGAGCTTTGCTTTTCGCGGCGGCAGCCGCTTTGCTGTCATTCGCCGCGCCGGCTTACGCGCAGCGTCAGCCGCCATCAGACATGTGGTGCCGCGACCAGCGCATCGGGCCCGGGCCGTTCGATACCGTGACGATCTGCCAAGCCTACACGTATCAGCAATGCATGGCCTCGCGCACGAATTTCGGCACCTGCTACCAGAACCCTCGCTACGACCCGCGCTTCGCGAAGCCGAAGCGCTAACGGGCGCGAGTTATTCGCGAAATTCCTGCGCATCCGGTACGCGCGTGAACGCGATCTTGGCGCCGAGATATTGCAGGCCGAGATCCTTCTGCGAGGCGAGCGTCACCGTCTCGCGGCCATAGCGGGCGACCAGCTTGTCCACCGAACGCCAGAGCACTTCTTTCTTGGTGAAGCCGTCCGGCCTCGTTTCGACGAAGAGATCGCGCTCGCGCTTGTTCTCTTCCGACAGACGATAGAGCCAGACCGAAACCTTGCGGAACGGGCCGCTTCGTTCCGGCAGCTCGTTCCAGAACTGGTCGAGGTGCCCGAGCAGCGTGAAGGAATCCTGCGTCGGCGAAATTTTGCTCTCCTGCACGAGCGGTTCGCGGTTGCGGCTGCCGTAATCCGGATGCACGGCAAGCCCGAAGCCGCCGGCGACCAGGCCGTAGCGGCGGATGCGGGTCGCGCATTTCAGAAGCAGCGAGCGAACGACGAAGCGCGCGTCGTCTTTTTTGCGCAGGCGCGGCGACAAAACCCGGCTGTGCCCGACCGAGCGGCGACCGTCTTCGCCTTTCGGAACGTCGACTCCGCTCAGCTCGTACCAGTAGCGCTCGCCGCCGACCGAGCCCCAGGCATGCCGCGCGGCCTTCGGCTCCAGCGACATCAATTGTTCGATGCTGGTGATGCCCGCTTTGTGCAGCCGCGCTTCCATGTTCGATGCGATGCCGGGAAGGTCGGTGAGCTTCAGCGGATAGAGAACGTGCGGCAGGTCTTTACTCTCGATCAGCGTCAGCCCGTCCGGCTTCTGCATGTCGGAGGCAATCTTGGACAGAAGCCGGGTCGGCGCGATTCCGATCGAGGAGTTCAGGCACTCGCCGACATTCTTCTTGATCCCCGCCTTCATATTCCGCGCGATCTGCCGCGCGTTCGCAGGCGCACATTCGTCGCCGATCAGCTTGCAGGTGAACTCGTCGATGGAGCCGGTGTAGAGCAGGGGCACATGGTTCTGCACCTCCTCCTTCAGCCGCTCATGGATGTCCACGTAAAGCTCGTGGCGTGCGGGCACGAGCACGAGGCCCGGGCACATGCGCTTCGCTTCCCAGATTTTCGTGCCGGTTTTCACGCCGAAAGCTTTCGCTTCGTAGCTTGCGGCGATCGCGCTCGTGGTATCCGACATCACAGGAACGACTGCGATCGGGCGCCCGCGCAGCGCAGGGTTCATCTGCTGCTCGACGCTCGCGAAGTACGAATTGAAGTCGATGGTGAGGTAGCTGAAGCGGCCCATTTGCCCGTATTTCCGGCCCCATTCGAAGGGCTGGCCATACTAGAACAAAATGAGAACAGCGCAAAGCCCCTGCTATGCCGCGGTTTGGGCGATGGCGAGCGCCAGCATGATTCCGCCAGTCACCGCCGCGCCTCCCGCCCAGACCAGCGCAGGCGAGGCCCGATCTTCATCAAATTCCTGATCCGGACGCATGACAACCTCCTGGTGTCAGGCCCTCCGAACGGAAAACGCGGGAGCAAGGAAATCGATCCGTGCTTCGTCTTAGGACAGGGCAAGCAACGCCCGCCGCAACATGACCGCGCGCTCCCTCTCGTTTTGCGTCATGGCGGCAGCGCGTTCGAATTCGGCGCGCGCTTCTTCCTTGCGGCCGAGCTTTGCCAGCAGGTCCCCGCGCACGGCAGGCAGCAGATAGTAATGTTTCAGCGACGGCTCGTTCGCCAGTCCATCGACAATTTCCAGACCCGCCTGCGGCCCCATCAACATGCCGAGGGCGACGGCGCGGTTCAGATCGATCACGGGTGAGGGCATGAGCGCTCCCAGCGCGCCATAAATGCCGACGATCTTCGCCCAGTCGGTCTCGCCCGGCGTATTGGCCCGCGCGTGACAGGCGGCAAGTTCGGCCTGCAACAGGTAAGAGCCGGGCAGGCGCGATGGCTTCGCGCAGGCCTCGTGCGCGCGCGCGATCGCGGCAAGTCCGCGAGTGATGAGCAGCCGGTCCCAGCGTGCGCGGTTCTGGTCGAGCAGCAGGATCGCTTCGCCCTTCGCGTCCGTGCGCGCCTTAAATCGCGACATCTGCAATTCCATCAGGGCAACGAGGCCGTGAACTTCCGGTTCGTCTTTTGCAAGCTCGGCCAGTACGCGGCCGAGCCGCAGCGCTTCTTCGCAGAGCTCGGGCCGCATCCAGTTTTCGCCGGAAGTCGCTGCATAGCCTTCGTTGAAAATGAGGTAGATCACTTCGAGCACGGTCGCGAGCCGTTCGGACAGTTCTTCGCCGTGCGGGACTTCGTAGGCGACTTTTCTTTCCGAGAGCGTTTTCTTTGCGCGGACTATCCTCTGCGCAATCGTCGGCTCCGGTACGATGAACGCGCGGGCGATTTCGTGCGTCGTCAATCCGCCGAGCAGGCGAAGGGTCAGCGCAACGCGCGCTTCCTGCGAGAGCGCCGGATGACAGGCTGTGAAGATCAGGCGCAACAGATCGTCGCCGATGTCATCGTCAAGCGCGCTGTCGAAATCCGGTGGCGTTTCCTCCGTTTCGCGCAGTTCGCGGCCGAGTTCGTCGTATTTCGTGGCGGCGACTTGCTTGCGGCGGTGCGCGTCGAGCGCTTTTCGCTTTGCCGTCAGCATCAGCCATGCGCCCGGCTTTTCCGGTATGCCTTTTCCCGGCCAGTCCGCGAGCGCGGCTTCGAATGCGTCCTGCGCGAATTCTTCCGCCATGCCGACGTCGCGCGTGATGCGCATGAGCGATGCGATCAGCTTCGGTCGCTCAATACTGAAGAGAGCGGCAATCGAGCGGTGCGGGTCGGCAGCCATGTGGCTACCGACCACAGCGTCACCGCAGAGGCAAGTTTAGTTGCCCTTCTTACTTGCCTTTCAACTCGTCGCGCAGCTTTTCGTGGATGCGAATGCCTTCGCCCGGCGCGAAGTCTTCGAGTTCATAGAGCGGGCGGATCTCGAGTTCGCCACCGTCGTTATGCGGGTTGGGGCAGCGCTTCATCCATTCGATGGCTTCTTCGAGCGATTTCACCTGCAGCAGCCAATAGCCGGCGATCAGTTCCTTCGTCTCGGTAAAGGGCCCGTCGACCACCGTGCGCTTGTTGCCGTCGAAGGTGAGCCGCACACCTTTCGAGGTCGGCTTGAGGCCGTTGCCGTCCAGCATGATGCCGGCTTTCACCATTTCCTCGTTGAACTTGCCCATGGCGGTGAGCAGCTCTTCGGAGGGCATGACGCCGGCTTCAGAATCCTTGCTGGCTTTGACGATGACCATGACGCGCATTGGACTTCTCCTCATAAGTTCCCGCCGGTTCCGCGGATGGTACCGGCTTCTACCCGGACGACGAACGGGCAGAGTGAAGATCGACAGGAACCTAAAAATTATTTTGAGCTTCGAAAGTGCCCGGCAAATTGCGGCTTTAGTGCAAGCGCAGGATCGACTTCGCCGCCCTGCGCAGCGGAGCGGGGAGCTTGCCGAGCAGCGATTTCGCCTGCGGCGCGAAGCGGAACGCACGGGCCGCGACCTGCCCCTGCAGGGAGAGCGGCAGCGCGTAGTCGCAGACGGCGACGGCGCCGGTCGCAATCACGCGCTTGAAGGGGTCCGCAGGCGCAAGCAGATCGTAGGCGAGGAAGCCGTGCTCGCGGGCATATTCGATGGTGTCGGCCATTTGCACTTGCCCCGGGCCGTACTTCGCGAACTCCGGATTGATCGCCCCTAAAAATGCATGCCAGCGCTTGCCGTGCGTGATCGCGACTTCGATGGCGGCGAGCCTGCCGCCGGTTTCCAGCCGCGCGCAGGCGAGCAATTCGGCGTGTCCGGTGACGAGCGAGGTGAGCACACGCTCCCAATGCGGGTCGCCGATCACGGAGGACGAAAAGCCTTTGATCGCAAGCCAGTCGCGCTTCAGCTCGAGCGCGCGGTTCACGCAAGGAAGCGCCTCCGGCCCACGGGTGATGTGCAGCTTCACTTCGCCCTGTTCGCCGAGCCTGCGGCGGTAGCGGCGCAATTCGCGCATGTCGCGGGGCGGCAGGCCGCTTTCGCGGCGGAGATCGACGTAAGGCGCTTCCTCGACATTCGAGACGTGCGCGCGGCGCGAGAGGACGCCTGCGATCTTTGCGTCCGTGCGGACTTTGCGGAAGAGCGCCGCATCCGCGCCGAGTTTCCCGGCGGCGAGCAGGGCCTGCATGAGATGCGCCTCGTTGCCCGCGCCGGGCAGGATCGCGTCGCCATACTGGATGAGCGGGTCGCCGAGGAACCGCAGCACGCGGGAGCCTGCCATGGTGGTCGCCACCAGCGGCAGGATCGCTCTTGTCTCGCCATGCTCGCGCACGACGATGATGTGCGGCACCTGGCCGTGTTCGAGATGCGCGGGGAGCGCCGCCGCCGCGACGGCAAAAGACTGGAAAGGGGTGAGAAGCGCGCCCTCGCGCTCGATCGCGCGCCAGTCGGCTGCCACGGCTTCTAATGCTTCGGCGCCTGAAAAAATCTCGGCTTCGCCCGCCGCCTGTTCCGGGTTCGCCGCGCGGCGCAGGCCCTCGCCGAAAGCGGCGGCGATTTCGGGGCAGGATTCCAGATGTGCAGCGAGTTCGAAGGCGAGTTCGACCGGCATTCCCAAGTTTCTCGTTGCGCGAACTGTTCTTGTTGACCGACGCCGACTCTAGCCTCCGTGCGCCTTATTATTGGTTGCGGCCCAGCCGAAGCGCCGCTTAATTGCTGGCTAACCTTAACGCAGCCCCCGTTTGGCGGTAGATTTACAGGGCAGATTTCGAGCCAGAGGTATCATGATGGAGATCGTGGGCGCCGTTTTCATCGCGAACCTGATCGCGTCCTTCGCGCTCCTGTGGCGGAAGGCGGGCGTCTTGAAGACCATCGCGGTGGTCTTCAGCGTGATGCTGGTTTCGATCCTGCTGCTGACCTACATCTTCCACGATCTTTATCCCGCGCCGTCCGCTGCGCGGAACGCGGCGTTTCAGGGCTGGTTCGTCTCCGGAGGGTTGGCCACCATCGCCGGGCCGGTGATCGGGACGCTCCTGGCGTGGTATAGCCGCCGCCGCTTTGCGCAGTTCCGCGCGATCGCGGGCGGCAAGCCGTATGGGAAGTAAGCGCCGATGTTCATCAACTTCTTCAACGAACTGAAATCGGCGGGGTTGCCGGTCACCGTCCGCGAGTACCTCACGCTGATGGAGGCGCTCAATTCCGACGCCGATCTCGCGAATAGGCGGGTCGAGGATTTCTATTTCCTGTCGCGCGCCGCACTCGTGAAGGACGAGCGCAACTTGGACAAGTTCGACCGCGTGTTCGGCCATGTCTTCAAGGGCCTCGACCTCATGTCGGATGCCGCGGGCACCGCGCAGATCCCGGAAGAGTGGCTCAGGAAGCTCGCCGAAAAATATCTCACCGAAGAAGAGAAGGCGCAGATCAAGGCCATGGGCTGGGACAAGCTCATGGAGACGCTGGCCGAGCGGCTCAAAGAACAGAAGGGCCGCCATCAGGGCGGCAACAAATGGATCGGCACCGCGGGCACCTCGCCGTTCGGGGCCTATGGCTATCACCCCGAAGGCATCCGCATCGGGCAGGACAAGAACCGCAACAACCGCGCGGTGAAGGTCTGGGACAAGCGCGAGTTCAAGGATCTCGACGACAGCGTCGAGCTCGGCACGCGCAACATCAAGATCGCGCTGCGGCGGCTGCGCAAATTCGCGCGCACCGGCTCGCCGGACGAACTCGATCTGCCCGGCACGATCCGCGAGACCGCGAACCACGGATACTTGGACGTGCAGATGCGGCCCGAGCGCCGCAACGCCGTCAAAGTGCTCCTGTTCCTCGACATCGGCGGCTCGATGGACTGGCACATCGAGCTCTGCTCGGAGCTGTTCTCCGCCGCGCGCACCGAATTCAAGAATCTCGAGACCTTCTACTTCCACAACTGCCTCTACGAGAGCGTGTGGAAGCAGAACGTGCGGCGGCACTCGGAACGCACGCCGACCTGGGACGTGCTGCACAAGTTCCCGTCGGACTACAAAATCATCTTCGTCGGCGACGCGAGCATGAGCCCCTACGAGATCATGATGCCGGGCGGCTCGGTCGAGCACATGAACGAGGAGGCCGGGCAGGTGTGGATGGAGCGCGTCACGCGCACCTATCCGCATGCGGTGTGGCTGAACCCGGTGCCGCGCGAGCACTGGGACTACACGCAATCGATCCGCATGATGCGGCAGCTGTTCTCGGACCGCATGTATCCGCTGACGCTGGAAGGCTTGGACGAAGCGATGCGGGAGTTGGTGCGCTGATGCTTACGCCACGTGCAAAGAGCGAGGTGGCCGCCATGAGATAACTCTCATGGAGGGCCACATGGCTCGTGAAATTCTCAAGAGCGGTCTCGAAAATGACGCGCTCACTCGTTACAAACGGCATGTTCGCTGGCGCGCAGGACAGCGCAAGTTTGCGAAACGCAAGTTCTGGAAGCGGATGCGCAAGGAAGCAAAGCGCGAAGCTAAGACGAGGCGATGCGGGAGTTGGTGAGGTAGGTCGCTACTGATGACGATCTATAGGAGATATCGAAAACTTAAAAGCTATGTCTCCAGTCTTCGTACGCTAGATTCTTTGATAGCAATACATGCTTATTCGCAACTGCTTGAACATGGGACGCCTTTGCCTCCTAACGTTCAGGGACACGACGTTTTATATGATGAAAAAGCGCTTGGTAGCCGCCCGCACCTTTGGGAGCTTGAACTTCTAACTAAGGAAGTTCTTCTCCACGGATCACTTTTCGGCACTAGAAGTTTGACAAATTGGAATGATCTAGCAGGCGCACTAAATCGACTTCGAGACTTTGAGAATCACATCTCAGGGTAAAAAGAATTTAAAGGCAACATACTTTTTGAGTTGCATCGAATTGCGCATCGGCAATTTATCTGGCAGCACGGCAACAATACCGCTTTGTTGCTACGCTATTTTAAAATTCTAAGTGACGGCGATGTAAGTCACATATTGCAGGCCGCGCTCGGGCTGTCTCCGATTTCTTTATACCGATTGGGAATGGGGTTTGTCGGACATTTCCTAGATCGAATAAACTTCAACGGCCCATACACGCCCGGAGACATAGGCGTCACGCAAAATGACTTAGACGTAGTCGTTAAAGTGTTTTCCAGCTCACTTGGAGATTTACAAGAGAAAATCTCAAGGCATCAATCTTATGATCAAAATTATGCGTACAATTTCAACCCGCTAAGGGCTAAACCTCTAATCGAGGTCATCGATGAGAATCGTCGCGTTTTGCTATCTCCAATGCCGACTTTATTGCTCTGGCGATTCACCGAAGGTGTCTATTATGACATTTGCAATCAGCCAGGTTTCGACGCAGCATTTGGTCGATCGTTTCAATCATATGTGGGAGAAGTATTTTTAGCTGCAAACAAGTCTGACAAGTTCGAAGTTCTTGCAGAGCATTCATTCAATGTCGGGAAGAATCGCAAAGATAGTATTGATTGGATTATCTCGGGCGTAGATGCTGATATCTTTATCGAATCAAAGACGAAGAAACTTCGACTCGATTCGAAACTTAGTCTCGCAGCGGACGGCGATATATCGGCCGACTTGGACAAGATGGCTGGTTTCGTTCTTCAAGGGTACAGGACGATAGCTGACGCACTTAAGGGATCATATCCCCATTGGAAACCGCGCAATCTTCCTATCTTTCTAGTCATTCAGACTTTGGAAGATTGGCGAGTCTTTGGAGGAAGGCAAGCAGAGGAAATAGATTCAAGAGTGCGCAGGGATTTCGAGGCTGAAGGGATCGACAACAGCCTACTTGAGCGCATTCCATATTTCATAGCTGGTTCGGCAGACATGGAGATTGCCGCACAAGTAATCGATCAAGTAGGTGTTAGGTCGTTTATGGAGAGTTGGCACCAGAATCGTAGCAAGATGTGGGGGCTGCATGTTTTTATGATGCACGTTTATGCTGAAGAGTTACGACACGTTGGCGAGTTGTTTCCTGATGACATGGCAAAAATCCGTCCTGAAGTAGATAAAGAGTAAGATTGAATAATTTACCTAAGCACCGCCGCCTGCTGCCGCACTTGATGCCCTTGAACGTCACCGGAAAAATGCACTCGCCATGCTCGGCAAAAGCCGTGTATTGACGAAGGAGGGGCAGGCCGGTGAGCGGAATTGCGCACTCAGCCACGCCATTGCTATCTCGCGGATTTACCCGCATATCCCCCATGTTCGATCTGCTGCTGTACTGGCTGTCGCTCGCGAAGAGAGCTTTCTCCAAGACATCGCTGAATCGAGAAAACAACCTCGCCTCTGATGGCGATCTGGAGACTGCATATGCCTGTCGGCGCCGTAAAATTCTTCAATACCCAAAAAGGTTTTGGTTTCATTCAGCCTGATGACGGCTCGAAGGATGTGTTCGTTCACATCTCGGCCGTCGAGCGCGCGGGCATGAGCACGCTCAACGAAGGCCAGAAGGTCTCGTTCGATGTCGTGAACGAGCGCGGCAAGGACGCCGCGGCGAACCTTCAGAACGTCTAAGCGAAGCTGCACGAATGCGAAAAGCCCCGCTGAAAAGCGGGGCTTTTTGTTTGCCTCCGCCGCGCCGCGCGCGCCCACATCCCTTCGCAATTCCCGCAGCAGGCCGCTATTGCCGAGCGCCTTGCTATCGTGCGCCAGGCTTGATTTGCTGTCGCGGTGGCTGGATTGTTTTCAGGAGGGCCGATGCGCTTCGCTCTTTTTGCTCTCGCCTTTACTTTGCTCGTGCCTTCCGGCGCCCACGCGCAGAGCTGCGGCTCTGGCAGCACCGTCACATTCGACGCCGATACGGAGGAAGGGTTTCCGTTCCGGCCGAAAGGCATCATCGTAAAACTCAAACGGGAGCAGTGCGGCCTGATCGCGCTCTGGATGTCCGCGGAGCTGATCAACGCGCAAGGCTCCAACTGCAAGTTCGGCGCAATCTGGACGGTGAGCGGCACCGAGAAAAGAGCGGTGCCCGCGGGCGGGCCGTTCTCCGGCACCCTGCTGGATGTGACCAGCGTCGTCTGCAAATGAAGCCTGCGGCCTCGGCGTTTGCGTATTGGCGTGCCGGCACCCGAACCATCGCCGCATGCCGCGCACGAATTGCTTGACTTTCCCGCATAAGCGGATTATATTCCTATTGCCTTTCCATCAAGGGGCCGCTCTCGCGAGGCGTTGCTTGAGGAGGGAAGGGTGCGGCGCCCGCTGTTCGTGGTTCGCAGCCACGGATACCGGGAGGCCTCGGGTCACCGTCCGCGCGCACTACGACGCGCCGCCGATCCCTTGCAGGGCGCGAGCTTCGCTCGTGACGGCTGGAATGGAAACCGGACGCTTCGGAGAAACCCCGAAGCAGAAAGTTTCGGAAGCACGGTCCTGAGGTTTAACAAACGCCGCCTGCGAGCGCCGTAAGGCGTCACGCGAAGCGCCGTGCTTCGCGGCAGGAATACCGAAGGCGCTTTACGGCGCTCGCCGGCCCCACCATCGCGCGCCGCGTTTACGCGGTTCGCGACAACAAAAAGTCGGGGCGAATCCAAAAGGGGAGGCTTTCAAGTCGCGCGATCGTCGCGTGATAATAATGGAGCTTGCCTGCATGAATCGTTTGTCACCGCCGATCACTGACACCCTCGAAAATCCGGCCAAGCGCGGCCAATCGCGCTTGGCCCTTGGGCCATTCGCGTCAAAGAACATGGTCACCTGCTGGCAACAGGGCCGCCGCGTGCTCATGCACTCTTCCGAAGTGGCGAAGATGATGAGGAAGGAATCCTCCTCCTCGTCTTTGCCGATGAAGCGTTGCGACGGGTCGAAGCCCTGCATGGATTACCGGGTCCCGCATCGGCAACCCGCGCTTACGGGCGGGCCAATGCAGCCCGGTAATGACGAGGGAAGGGAAGCGGACGACAAGAAGAAAACCGTTTCTTTTGACCTCACTCCGCCACCCATCCGCCCGCGCGGCCGCTCGCTCGCGCAAAACGAAAGCTGGCAAAAGCTCGCGAAGGAAATCGCCCGCGCGGCAAACCATCCGCCGCATTGTCACAAGAAACACTGCCGCCGCTCGAAGAAATGCGAAGGCGGCAACGACGCGTGTTATCTCCGCGAGTTCGAAACCGTGGATGTTCTCATGCAGCGCCATGTGCTGCCTGCGATCAAACGCGGCGCGGCGGCTCGTGATGCGGTCAGCGCGTCTCCAGCAGCTTCCGCATCAGCGCGATTTCCTCGTTCTGGCCCTTGATGATGGTGGCGCAGAGCGCCTTGATCTCCGGATCGCGGAGCGGTGCACGCTCGCACATCAGCACCGCGCCGGCATGGTGCGGGATCATGCTTTTCAGAAATTGCGTATCGCCGATCGCGGCCTGCGTACGGATCGCGGCCCAGAAGCCGACCAGTGCAATCACGCATACGGCATAGATCGCGATGTTCGCCGCGCGGTTCCGGTACATCGCGCCCATCAGTGCGAGTTCGAAAATCACCATCGGCGCGGTCATCAGCCCCGCCATGTAGATCTGGTTCGTGTTCGGAAACACGTTCTCGAAGCGGTCCACCATCGCGTACATCAGGATGTACATTGCGATGAACGAAAGCACGGTCATCGCCCCGAACCGCAGATACATGTTGCCGTGCATGAGGCTACTTTCCCTGGCCGACTTCGCCGCTGTCCGAGTTTTCCTCTTCCGGGGATTGTTGCGGGCGCTTCTTCAGGCCCTTGCCGCCGGGGCCGGTGGTCTGGCCAGGCGCAATCCCGATCAAGGGATCGTTCGGGCTACCGATGGGTTTGCCCGCCGCATCGTGCTTGCTTCTGTCGTAAGCCATCGATCCTCCGGTCCTCGAGAAAGGGGCCCCGGCTTCCGGAAGCCGGGGCTGAAGTCGCAGGAGAACTAGCTCGCGGCCTTGCGGTTCACGCCGCGCGATTCCGCAACCGTCGAGAGCTTCTTGTCCGCCGCTTTTTCTTCGTTGAGGTTTGTCGTGAGCAGGCGGGCGATGTTGTCCCGGCCCAACTCGTTCGCCCAGGCGATCAGCGTGCCGTAGCGCGTGATCTCATAGTGTTCGACCGCCTGTGCGGCGGCGATGATCGCAGCGTCCAGCACCTGCTTGTCATCGACTTCGCCGGTGAGTTCGTTCGCTTCCTTGAGGATGCCGTCGATCGCGGGGCAGGTCGTACCCTTCGGCTCCTTGCCGAGCGCCTTGAACACTTCCTCGAGCCGGCTGATCTGCTTTTCGGTTTCCTCTTTGTGCGCGCGCAGGCCGGAGGTAAGTTCGCGATTGGTCGCAAGTTCGATCATGTCCGGCAGCGATTTCAGAATCTGCTGCTCGGCGTAATAGATGTCCTGGACCACATGCAGGAACAGGTCGTCCATCGTCTTGATGTCTTTCGAGAACAGGCCCATCGGGCTACTCCTTCCAGTTCGAGTTTTCGGGATCGGCCGCGCGCCGCGCGCCTTTCCGTCCAACCGGTGGCCGCACGTAAGGTTCCTGCGGCGTGTCTAGGTACTGGATTTATTCTTCCGTGTGCGGCGGCGGACCAAGCCGCGCCTCCGCTTCTTCCCTTGAAGCATGCGGCTTCAGGTGCGCCATCACGCGCTCGAGTTCTTCGTACGGGAACTTGGCGTTGCAGTAGAGGCAAAAGAATTGCGCCGGAGGAGGGGTGGCCTCGGCCTCGGGCTTGCGGCGAAAGAAATCGAACAGGCGTTTCATGGTTCCAAGAGCCGTCCGGCGCGCCAAAGGTTCCTTTTTATATCGTCTACTGCTGCGGGGTCGCGCTGGAACATATCGCAAATCCATTCAAACTAAAAAGCCCGGGTCTCCGAAGGCCGGGCTTTCCGATCACGCGTTCTCGCCGCTACCCCAGGCGCCATCGAGCGGGTTCAGATACTTGCCGTCGCGGGTCGCCTGATGCCTTCACGCTTTGGAGCGCGGCCGAAAATCTCGTCCGGCGTTTCCAGCACCGTCACCGATTCCGAAGGACCGAACACGATCAGCGTTCCATAGTTGCGCTCGTCGCGAAGCACCGTGCTCGCACGATCCAGATTTACATCGACCGGACGATTGTCGGTCTTGGTCAGCGTGATCCATGTGCTCATGCGCTCTCTCACCAATGAATTTGTATGATACGCGCAAGAATGATCGCGGTCGCTACGATCGGGATTACGAGCGGCGGGGTAATGTAGCTTGCGAAAGAATCTGTGCGCTTAGCCACGTGCGGCCTGCACTTCCGCCTTCTCGACTTGCTTTTGATCCTTGAGCCAGCGCAGCAGAATCTGGTGCTTGATCTGCACAACGGAAGGCAGTTTCAGCTTGTTTCCGAATTTTCTCTTTTCCATCGTTTCCTCTCGATAAGGCCCGATAAGAAAAAGCCCGGCTTGCGCCGGGCTTTCGAGCGGCAGCTTACTTGCTGCTTGTGTTTTTCTCTGCCGGTGTTTCCGGAGGGGGTGCGCTCTTTTCCGGTTGGGGAGCCGCAGGCATCACCGGCGGAACACTCACTTCCGGCTTCGGCGTGTCGGCCGCAAGGATGATTTTGTCGGTCATGGAAATGACCTTTCATGTTCGACCTAAAGAAATATCTAGGCAGAAAGCAGTGATAGCACGAGCAGGCTGCCCAATTGAGGCTGCATTGCGCCTTCGCGGGTTTAATCGGTCTGACTAGTCTTATTTACGTTCATTAGGCCTGTTATCACGAGCTATGTCAGGAAATAATTCCTACGGCCCAAACGGTATAGGCAATGATTTCAAATGCACCGCCATATGGAGCACCAGTGCCGGGTTCCATCGCTTTCATGCTTCAGGGTATCTGTCGGCAAAGGACGCGAAAGAGGCTGCGAGGGCAGGCGCAAACTCGGCAGGCTATGTTCGCCCTTCCTTCTTTGCATATCTCCTGCGTGGCGGTCTTGTTTTCGAGAGCTAGCGGCTCTTTGAGTCGTCGTTACGAATCCTCGATTGCGGTGTCCAACGCTTTAGCAAGCGCTTTGGCTTTGCAGAGGGCGGCTCGACGCTTTTCCTGATCGCTCCCATCGCCAACGGTGATCATGCAGCGAATTGAATCTCCTCCCTGTGACAGCACAACCGAAAATTCATTGCTGTTGCC
>JAGXQU010000058.1 GCA_018335895.1 Hyphomicrobiales bacterium
GGGAGCCACACATACAATCTCGCGCGGCGTCACTTCGGCCTCATGCTGCGAAGCGATCCGCCGCGCGTCAAATCGGAGACGCAAGGTCCGGAGGAAATCGCCGCGATCTATGGCGCGAACTTCGAACGTCTGTTGTTCGGAGGGAATGCCGGCGGCGCCACGACGGTCGAAGTATCGAAAACCATCGAGCGCGAGGCCGGGGTCGACTACTGGCTGCGCTTCCAAAGCCCGTCCGCGCTGTTGGGTGATACGGTCTATGCGCGCGTGCTGGAACCGCACGGCGTCAAGAACCCGCCGACCATCATCTTCGGCCACGGCATCTGCATCGAGTTCGATCACTGGCGCGGCCTGATCGACGAAGCCCGCACGCTCCGCGCGGAGGGCTTTCGCGTCATCCGTCCGGTCGCGCCGTGGCACGGACGTCGCCGGCCTCAGGGCAGCTTCGGCGGCCAGCCGATGATGGCGCGCATTCCGGGCGGGCTGTTCGATGCTTTCACCGGCGCCGCGCAGGAATGGGCTGTAATCGCCGACTGGGCGAGGCAAAAATCCGACGCGCCGCTCGCCTTCGGCGGCACCAGTCTCGGCGCGCTGATCGCGCAGTTCGCCGCAGAGAAAATCGGCGAGCGGAACGAGCGCCATCGGCCGGACGGACTGTTTCTGATTACGCATTCCGGCCGGATGAGTGACGCCACTTTCCATGGCGACATGGCCAATCTGCTCGGCGTCGATCTTGCCGCAGAACAGCAGGGCTGGAGCCGCGAGCGCATTGAAGCGGGACTGGGTCTGCTCGATCCCGCGCGGCTGCCTTCGGTGAAGCCGGAGCGGATCGTCACCGTACTCGGCAAGCGCGACCGCATCACGCCATACGCGAGCGGCTTGAGCCTGATCGATTCATGGGGCGTGCCCGACGAAAACCGCTTCGTCTGGGATCGCGGTCACTTCTCGATGCCGCTCACCATGATCCGCAACCCCGCGCCGGTCGCGCGCTTCCGCGAAGTGATGATGCGCCTCTAGGCGACCTTCGTGCCTTTGCGTCCTTCGTAAAGGTCGCGTCCTTCGACGAGCGCGCGGATTTTTCCGTCGGCGATCGAGCGTTTCAGCATCCAGAAGCCGCAGTCCGGGTGAATATATTTCACACGGCCGGCCCCGATCATCGTCTCGGCGCGCTCGATCTGGCGCGCGATGGAGTCCGCGTTTTCGATCACGGTCGACTTGATATCGACGACCCCGAGCCCGAAACCGATCTCCGGTTTCAGTTCGCGGAATGCGGCAAGCTCCTCCGCGGGGCGGTGTGCGTTCTCCATCACGATGTGGTCGGTGTGAAGCGCGTTGAGATACTTCATCAACTGGTTCCAGGTGCCCTTCTGGATGGTTTGGCCGCCGTAGTTGCCGAAGCAAAGATGCACCGCAGGTTTGGTTTTCACGGCCTTGAGCACGCGGTTGATCGCTTCCGCCGCCCATTCCCATTCGTCCGGGCTTCCGGGAAGGTTCGCTTCGTCGATCTGCACGACTTCGGCGTCAATGTGTTTCACCTGTGCCGCGAGCGCGTCGGCGATCGCAAAGGCGAGATCGGGAAGTTTTTTGTAGTGCTTGTCGAGCAGCGTCTTCGCAAGCATGTGCGGGCCGGTAACCGTAAACTTGAACGGCTTGTGCGTGAGCGCGCGGGCGCGTTGATAGGCCTGCGGCAGGTCCAGCGTGCCGGAAGAGACGGGGCCGTCGACGATGCCCGGCGGGCGCGTGCGGAACCGCATCGTGCTCTTCGCACGATATTCGACGAGTTCGTCGAACGTGATCGCGGTGCGAATGCCCGCCATCGGCTTCACGAAGTACTCGATCATGCCATTGGTCTCGGGATGGTTCACGTCGAAGCGAGAAAGCTCTCCGTCGCAGACGAGGTCGATGCCGGCCTGCTCCTGCGTATGAAGCACGACCCGCGTCGCGTCGATCACGGCCTGCTCCGAGGGAAGCGCTATGAGCCATTCCGGCACCGGATAGGAGCCGACGACGGTGGTAAGAATTCGCGCTGCATTTGACATGGCTTCACTCCCTGTACTGCATTGGCGGCGGTTGCCGGGCGTCTTTTCGCGCCCTAAGATCGTAAGTATCTAACTAGTTACTTATAGCGTGCCCGTCAGGCAAGCGCCAACAAGAACGAACGAAGGGAATACGCCATGGACGCTGCGGCAAGAGCGCTGCCGGAAAGTTTTCGGGATGAAGCGGACCTCGAAGACTTCATGACGCAGCCTTCGGATTTGCTGCGTGCCGATCTCGCCAAAGCGCCGGGCGATATTCTGATACTCGGCGTGGGCGGCAAGATGGGACCGACGCTCGCGCGGCTCGCCAAGCGCGCCGATCCTTCCCGCCGCGTGATCGGCGTCGCGCGCTTCAGCGAGGAGGGGTTGCACAAGAAGCTCCGCTCCTGGGATATCGAATGCATCGAAGCCGATCTTCTGGATCGCGCAGGCATCGCGAAGCTTCCCCAATCGCCGAACGTCGTGTTCATGGCGGGTCGCAAATTCGGCTCCAGCGGGGCCGAACATCTGACATGGGCGATGAACGCACATGTGCCCGCGATGGTGGCTGAGAATTTCAAGGACTCGCGCATCGTCGCGTTCTCGACCGGCTGCGTTTATCCCTATGTCGATGTCACGAAAGGCGGGGCGACCGAGGAAACGCCTGCGGTCCCGCCGCCCGGCGCGTACGCGAATTCCTGCGTTGCGCGCGAAGCGATGTTCGAACACTTCTCGCGGAAATTTAGTACGCCGGGGCGGACGATCCGTCTGAACTACGCGATCGATATGCGCTACGGGGTGCTGCATGACGTGGCCTCGAAAGTGTATTCCGGAAAGACCATCGAACTTGCCGCGGGTCATGTGAACGTGATCTGGCAGGGCGATGCCAATGCCATGATCCTGCGCATGCTCGCGCATTGCACCACGCCAACGAGCGCAATCAATATCAGCGGTCCCGAAACCATCAGCATACGCTGGCTCGCCGGGGAATTCGGCAAACGCTTCGGCAAGGAGCCGAAGTTTGCCGGCAAGGAAGCCGCAGACGGCTGGCTCGTGAACACCGAAAAAGCGCGCAGGCTTCTCGGCGAGCCCGCGGTGCCGTTGGAGCGAATGATTGGCTGGACTGCCGACTGGATCTCGCGCGGCGCGCGCAGCTTGGGCAAGGAAACGCATTACGATACCCGCGATGGCAGCTTCTGAATTCGAGATTGGCACGCTTCGTGCCGAAGACCTTGGCGATGCAGACGCCTTGGTGAAGGAGGCGGGCTGGAACCAATCCGAAGCCGACTGGCGCGTTTTTCTGGAACTCGGCACCGTATTCGCGATCCGGGATGAAGGCAGGGTGATCGCGACGGCCGCAACGCTGCCCTACGGCGGTAGGTTCGGCTGGATCAGCATGGTGCTGATCGCAGGCGAATATCGTCGCCGCGGATTGGCAACGCGGTTGATGGAGCGCTGCATTGCCAGTCTGACCGCTTCCGGACTGGTGCCCGTCCTCGATGCCACGCCAGCGGGACGCGAAGTGTATCGCGGGCTCGGCTTTCGGGACTCCTGGCCGTTCCAGCGCATGCTGCTGAAGGAGCGCAGTGAATCGCGCGATCCCGCGCAATCCCTCCGCGTCGAGCCGGTTACGGGTCGCGACTGGAATGCGCTATGCGCCTACGACGCAGGAATTTTCGGCGCGGATCGAAGCGCCGTTTTGTCCCGCCTGCGCGGGCGGCTGCCGGAAGCCGAAGGGCTGGTGCGCAGTGATAGCCGCATCGCGGGCTTTCTGCTTGGCCGCACGGGGCGCAGAGCCGGGCAGATCGGCCCCTTGGTCGCCGATGACGGCGCAATCGCAGCGGCACTGCTCGATCACGCGATCAACGCGGTCGCGGCGCCAGTCTACATCGACGTCATGAGCGACAAGCAGGAAACTCTCACGCAACTGAAAGCTGCCGGTTTCGTCCACGAGCGCCCGTATACGCGAATGATGCTCGACCGCTCGGAAAGTTTTCAGGAGTTGTCGCGCACCTTCGCGGTGGCAGGGCCCGAACTCGGCTGACACGAAAAAGGGCCGGCGATCAGCCGGCCCTTTGGTATTTCGGTTATCGCTCGATCAGTAGAGCTTCGGCGGGTTGATCGCCGGCATCTTGATATTCTTGTCGAGGAACTCGTTGGTGTAGGCCGCCTTGATGTCGTAGGCCTTTTCCATCTTCAGGTATTCGTCGACGAGCTTGTAGTCGGCGGCCATGCGCTTGTCGTCGTGCCAGCCGAGCGCGACATTCTTGGAGATTTCATCGCTCATGAGGATCGTCACGAGGTGCCAGTTGGTCATCTCGTTGTCGAACTTGAGTGCACCGTTCATGTCGACCATCGCCTGCACGCAGGGTTCGGGCTTCTTCGCGCATTCGGCGAAGGCCTTCTGCGTCACCTTTACGAAGGCCGCGACCTTGGCCTTGTTGTCCTTCAGCCAGTCCGCCCGGACGACGAGCGAATTGCCGTACGGGTTGAGGCCGCCGTCACGCCAGGCAAGGAATCCCATGTCTTCGCCGAGTTCGCGGGCGAAGACGTGATGCAGGTTGTAGAACGAGGTGGTCGCGTCGATCGCGCCGGATTTCAGCGCGGCGAGCTTCGAGTTCGAGTCGATGTTGACCCAGATCACCGAATTCGGGTCGATGCCGTTCGCTTTCGCAAGCGCCGGCCACATCGTGCGTGCGCCGTCGCCGGCCGGATTGCCGATACGTTTGCCAGCGAGATCCTTCACGCTTTTGATGCCGGAGCTTTTCTTCCAATACATGCCCTGCGGCGAGTTGGCGTAGATGTTCATGACGCCGACAAGGTTTGCACCCTTGCCGTTGAAGAGTAGCGCGCCGGCCATGTCGGTCAGGCCGATCTGCGTGCTTCCCGCCGCAACTTTCTGGGCGGAGGCTGCCGAACCACGGCCTGCTTCGATATCGAGGTCGATGCCGGCTTCCTTGTACCAGCCGTTCTTCAGCGCATAGAAATAGGGCGCATGATCGCCGCCGACCACCCAGTTCAGGGTCAGGGTTACCTTCTGCGCAGAAGCAGTCGCCGGAGCCAAGAGGGCTGCGGCGAAGATCGCGGACGCAAGTTTCAATGTGATTTTCATTCTGACTTCCTCCCGTAGCCTATCGCCGCGCGGGCCGGTGATTCCGGTTCTCGACACGCAGCAAAGTTTCGATGTAACTATCTAGTTACTAGACGATATGAGCGGCCAAAGCGCCTGTCAAATGGCGCGAAAACGAGCGCGGGCGGATCGCTTTTCGCATCGCGACGACAGGCCCCGGGGAGAAACACGTGGCGTTGCGCTGGAACGATCTGCCGAAGGAAATATTGGCGGTTTTGCGGAAAGGCGCGGTGATTCCGGCGCACCCGCTAGCGCTGGACGCCGCGCGCAATTTCGATGAGCGCAGGCAGCGCGCGTTATCGCGCTATTACATTGACGCGGGTTCCGGCGGCCTTGCGGTTGGCGTGCACACTACGCAGTTCGCGATCAGGGAAGTGGGGCTCTATGAGCCGGTGCTTTCGCTCGCGATGAAGACGGCGCGGGAATCGGCCAGCAAACCGCTCGTGATGATCGCGGGCCTCGCGGGCAAGACCGCGCAGGCGGTGAAAGAGGCGCAGACTGCGCGTGGTATCGGCTATCACGCAGGTTTGCTCTCGCTGGCAGCGATGAAAGGTTCGTCCGAAGACGAACTGATCGAACACGCGAAAAAGGTCGCCGCCGAAATTCCACTTGTTGGATTTTATTTGCAGCCGGCGGTGGGCGGGCTCGTGTTGCCGGCGTCGTTCTGGAAGCGCTTCGCACAGATCGAGAATGTCGTCGCGATCAAGATGGCGCCATTCAACCGCTATCGCACGCTCGATGTCATCCGCGGCGTGGTCGAGGCGGGCGCGGAAGACCGCATCACGCTGTATACCGGCAACGACGATCACATCGTACTCGACCTCGTGACGCCGTTCGTCGTCATGCGCGGCGGCAAACCGGTGACGGTTCGGATTAGGGGTGGATTGCTCGGGCACTGGAGCTGCTGGGTGCAGCGCGCGGTGGAGTTGCTGGGCCGTGCACAATGCGAAGCGGCGCAGCCAGCAGTATCCGCGGAAATGCTTGCGCTCGACTCGCAGGTGACCGACTGCAACGCTGCGATCTTCGACGTAGCCAACGATTTTCACGGCGTGATCTGCGGCTGTCACGAGATTCTCCGCCGGCAAGGCCTGCTCGAAGGCATCTGGTGCCTCGATCCGAAAGAATCCCTCGGCCCCGGCCAGAAGGAAGAGATCGACAGAATTTACGCGGCCTATCCGCATCTCAACGACGACGCGTTCGTTCGCGAAAATCTTCCGCGGTGGTTGGCATGAAGTATTTTTGCGGCTTGCGAGTACACGGCGCTTCCCGGATAGTCGGGGCGGGAAGGGAGAACCATCATGAGCGGAAGTAACGATCAGGTGCAGCGCTATGCGCTGGCCGTTCTCAGCCACTTGATACTCGTTGCGATCTGGCATTCCTTCGTGGTCTACGGAAAGATTCCGAAGATCGTAATGCCGTCGCCTTACGACACGATTCACGCACTGGTCGTTCCGAATTACCGCTGGCTCGAGAACATCGCCGCGACCAGCATCGAAATCTTCGGCGGCTTCTTGCTCGCCGCGATCTTCGGAATTCTCACCGCACTCCTGTTTTCGTGGTTCCGCTGGCTCGAGATGTTCGCGATGCCGCTCCTGGTCAGCCTCAACATGATTCCGAAAGTGGCGCTCGGACCGTTGATGATCGTTTGGTTCCGCTATGGCATCTGGCCGAATACGTTGATGGCGTTTGCGATATCCTTCTTCCCGATTGTGTTGACGACCGCGCGCGGTCTTCGCGAAGTGGAGCCCGATCTCCTCGACCTCGTCCGCACGCTGCGCGGTTCGCGCTGGCAGCTGTTCGTCAAGATCCAGCTTCCCGGCGCGCTGCCCTACATCTTCTCCGGCATGAAGGTCGCCGCCATTCTCGCCGTTGCGGGCGCGATCGTCGGCGAGTTCCTCGGCTCCGAGCGCGGTCTTGGCTACCTGATGTTGCAGGTGCAGGTGACGCTCGATACCGCCGCCATGTTCATGGCGGTCATTCTCATCACTTTGATCGGCGGCGTGCTCTACGGCCTCGTACTCGCAGCCGAGCGCTACTTCGTCGTCAAAGACGCGCGGATCCAATAGGCACCCTCATGAGCGAAGCGTTTATTCATCTTGACGGTGTGAAGAAGGTCTACCGGACCCGCGGGCAGGACTTCCTCGCGGTTTCCGAGGCGACGTTCGATGTCGAGCAGGGCGAACTCGTTTCGCTCGTCGGTCCTTCCGGCTGCGGCAAGACCACGCTACTGAAGATTCTGGCAGGCCTGCACGGCTACGATGCCGGCAAGGTCCGCATCGGCTCGCCGTCGCAGCCTTTCAATCCTGCCCGCGATATCGGCATGGTGTTCCAGCAGCCGCTTCTCCTGAAGTGGCGCCGTATCATCGACAACGTGATGCTGCCGACGGAAATCCTGGGATTGCCGCAGGCTGCCGCGCGCAAGCGCGCCTACGAGCTTCTCGATCTCGTCGGCCTGAAGGGCCATGAGGACAAGTATCCCTACGAGCTTTCCGGCGGCATGCAGCAGCGCGCTTCGATCGCGCGTGCGCTGGTGCACGATCCCAAGCTCGTCTTGATGGACGAGCCCTTCGGCGCGCTCGACGCGCTGACGCGCGAAAAAATGAATCTCGAATTGCTGCGCATCTGGGGTGAGTCGAAGAAGACGATCATCTTCGTGACTCACGGCATCACCGAGGCCGTGTTTCTCGGCACCCGCGTCGTGGTGCTGACCGCGGGCCCCGCGCGCATGGCGGATAACTTCACGGTCGATATTCCGATGCCGCGTACGCTGGACATGCGCAACACCGAGAAGTTCGGAGAATACTCGCGCCGGATTTACCGGCTTCTGGGAATTGAATGAGCTGGGACGGCATCATCATCGGTGCGGGTCACAACGCACTCGTGTTGCAGGCGTATCTCGGCAAGGCCGGATTGAAGGTTCTGTCGATCGACCGGCGGCATATCGCAGGCGGCGGTTTGTCCACGATGGAAGATCCGCGCCGGCCGGGCTTCCTTCACAATACGCACGCCTTCTTCCAGCGCGCGATCACCAATATGCCATGGTACGCCGACCTCGAGCTGGAACGTCATGGCGCACGCTACATCGAGCCGGAACTCAATGTGGCGATGATCACAAGCGGCGACCGCGCACTCGAATGGTGGACCGATATCGACCGCACCGCCGCATCCTTCGAGAAGTTCTCAAAAAAAGATGCCGAGACGCTGAAGCGCTGGCAGAGCGACTTCGTGCCGATCGTGCGCGACATCCTTTCGTGGGAGGCGAAGTCTCCGCCGTTGCCGGCGAAGGAGCGCCGTACGCTGCTTGAAAAGAGCGCGGCCGGTCGCAGGCTGCTCGAAGTCAGCGCGTTGTCGCCCCTCGAATTCGTGCATCAGGAATTCGAGCACCCTGCGGTGAAGGCGGGGCTTCTCTTCTTCAACGGCCTCAGGGAAGTCGATCTGCGCGTGAAGGGCTTCGGTCACCATATTGCAGCCTTGCTCGCATTGCCCGCGAAGGCGCAAATGTCGCGCGGCGGCACGGCTGCGCTTGCCCGTGCGCTCGAGAATGCCGTTAAGGAAAGCGGCGGAGAAATCCGGCTGATAACGGAGCCCGGGCGCATCGTCGTCGAGAACGGCAAGGCCGTCGGCGTCGAGACCCGGGAGGGCGAGATGCTGCGCGCGAAATCCTTTGTCGCATCCGCGTTGAATCCGCAGCAGACCTTTCTCGATCTTCTGGACGAGAATCTCGTGCCGCGCGAAATCCGCGATCTAGCGTCGCAGTTCCAGTACAACCTGCTCGCGCCGCTGTTCGCGCTGCATCTTAATCTGAACGAAGCGCCGCAATACGCTGCGACGAAGAACAATCCGGCGCTCGCCAAAGCCTTCATGGTCATCATGGGTCTCGATCATGTCGACCAGTTCTCCGATATCGTTCGCCATCACGAGGCCGGAACCGTTCCCGATACGGTCATGTGGGGCGCGACACCCTCGCTGTTCGATCCTTCGCAGGCGCCTTCCGGGAAGCACACAGCCTTCATGTGGGAGAAACTGCCATATCGCTTGAACGGCGATCCAAAGAGCTGGGACGCCTATAAGGATAAGCACGGCGAGAAGATGCTTGCGCTCTGGCAGAAGCACGCGCCGAACCTCGAGGGTGCGGTGATCGACTCCTTCACGCGCTCTCCGCTCGATGTCGAGCGGGAACTTCCGAACATGCGCGAAGCCGATCTTTTGATCGGAGCGTTTACGAACGGGCAGGTTGGCCACGACCGTCCGTTCCCCGGCGCAGGAAACTATCGCGCGCACATTCCCGGACTCTATCTTTGCGGCTCTTCCAGCCATCCTGGCGGCAACGTCACCGGCCTGCCCGGCTACAACGCGGCGCAGGTGATCCTTGCCGACCTCGGTATAAGGGCCGATTGGGCGCCGCCGTCCATTTCAGAACGATTGAAGGCATTGCAGTAATGGCAACCGCTCACGCTGCGAAAAAAAAAGCCCCGCTACGGCGAGCAAACGGAAACGCACGCGATCCGGAGCGCACGCGCGCCGTGATCCTCGCCGCGGCGACTGCGGAAATTACCGCGAAAGGTCTGGGCGGCGCGCGCGTCGACGAAATCGCGGATCGCGCGGGTGTGAACAAGCGGATGATCTATCACTACTTCGGCGACAAGGACGGTCTCTATCTCGCCGTGCTCGAGGCTGCTTATGCGGAAATCCGCTCCGAGGAAATTAAGCTCGATCTCGGCAAGCGCGACCCGGTCGAAGGCATGCGCGAGCTTTTGCAATTCACATGGAACTACTATCGCGAGCATCCCGAGTTTCTCAGCCTGCTGGCGACGGAAAATCTCCACAAGGCGGCTTATCTCAAGCGCTCGAAGAAAATCCGTGAGTTGCATTCGCCGCTGGTCGGCATGATCGACGATTTGTTGCAGCGCGGGGCGAAGGCGAAGGTTTTCCGCAAGGATGTTGACCCGGTCGAATTGTATATCTCGATCGCAGCCCTCGGATTTTTCTATCTTTCCAACCGCCACACGCTCTCGACGATCTTCGGCCGCGACCTGACGGCTCCGGAAAACATCAAAGCGAGGGGCCAGCATCTGGCCGCGGTCGTGCTCGGCTACCTGCGCCCATGAGCGGACTATTGACGGAATACTGGCGCCATCGTACTTGTAACTAATTGGTTACTTACGGCCGCAAGCAAGACGGCCCTTCTGGAAATTCCGGGGAGAGCGAATTATGGCCACGCAGCGCCTTGGCATCATCATGAACGGCGTCACGGGACGCATGGGGCTGAACCAGCATCTCGTGCGCTCGATCGTCGCGATTCGCAAGCAGGGCGGCGTCCTGCTTTCGAACGGTGATCGCGTAATGCCGGATCCGATCCTCGTCGGCCGCAACGCGGAGAAGGTTGCCGCACTCGCGAAGCAATATGGCATCGAGCGCTCGACCTCCGATCTCGACGCTGCGCTCAAGAATCCGGACGACACGGTATTCTTCGATGCAGCGACCACGCAGATGCGAACGGATCTCCTCACCAAGGCGATCAACGCCGGCAAGCACGTCTACTGCGAAAAGCCGATTTCGGATCAGCTCGACAAGGCGCTCGCCGTTGCAAAACTCGCCAAAGCAAAAGGCATCAAGCACGGCGTCGTACAGGACAAGCTGTTTCTGCCGGGCCTTCGCAAGATTCAGCTCCTGAAAGAGTCCGGCTTCTTCGGAAAAATTCTCTCGGTGCGCGGCGAGTTCGGCTACTGGGTGTTCGAAGGCGACTGGGGCCAGCCCGCGCAACGCCCGAGCTGGAATTATCGCAAGGCCGACGGCGGGGGCATCATTCTCGATATGCTTTGCCACTGGCGCTATGTGCTCGACAATCTGTTCGGCAACGTGAAGACGATGAGCTGCCTCGGCGCCACGCACATTCCCTCGCGCGTGGACGAGGCCGGCAAGACCTATAAGGCCGACGTCGATGATGCGGCATACGCGACCTTCGAACTCGAGGGCGGCGTGATCGCGCAGATCAATTCGTCATGGGTGACACGCGTGAAGCGCGACGATCTCGTGACCTTTCATGTCGACGGTACGCACGGCTCGGCGGTTGCGGGCCTCACGCGCTGCTACACGCAGCATCGCGTGAATACGCCGCGCCCGGTCTGGAATCCGGACGAGCCGCAGACCATGAAGTTTCAGGAGCAGTGGGAAGAGATGCCGGACAACACCGTGTATGACAACGGCTTCAAGGTGCAGTGGGAAGGTTTCATCCGCCACCTCGTCGAGAATACGCCGTGGAAGTTCGATCTGCTGGAAGGCGCGAAAGGCGTTCAGCTTGCCGAACTCGGTTTGAAAAGCTGGGCCGAGCGCCGCTGGCTCGACGTTCCCGAACTGAAGGTGTGACGCATGGCGACGCTCTCGCTGCCCGGTATCGACCGCAAGCTATCGTCTTACACGACCGGCGAACCGATCCGGTTTCCTTCGAAGGAAGAGATCGCGTCGTTCAACCGCGTGGCGTTTGCGGCGGCGCATGTCGTTGCCGATCCGCTCGCGAATAACGATCCCTGGATCGATCCGGCGATAGACTGGGAGCGCACGATCGCGTTCCGTCACTATCTCTGGGATCTTGGTCTCGGTGTCGCCGAAGCGATGGACACCGCGCAGCGCGGCATGGGCCTCGACTGGAACGGCGCACAGGAACTGATCCGCCGCGCGCTCGACGCCGCGAAGTCGCGTCTGGGCGTGAAGATCGCCTGCGGCTGCGGAACCGATCACATCGCGCCGGGGCCGGATGTATCCGTCGATGACGTGATCCGCGCCTATGAACAACAGATCGAAGTCATCGAAAAGCTCGGCGGACGCCTGATCGTGATGGCAAGCCGCGCACTCGCCAACGCTGCGAAAAGTCCGGAAGACTACAAGCGCGTCTATGACCGCATTCTTGGTCAGGTGAAGGAGCCCGTGATCCTGCACTGGCTCGGCGAAATGTTCGACCCCGCGCTCAAGGGCTACTGGGGCTCGGACGATCACTCAGCGGCGATGGATGTCTGCCTCGACATTATCGCGCGCAACGCCGCGAAGGTGGACGGCGTGAAGATTTCGCTTCTCTCCAAGGAGAAAGAGATCGAGATGCGCCGCCGCCTGCCCAAAGGCGTGCGGATGTATACCGGCGACGATTTCAATTATGCCGAACTGATCGCGGGCGACGAAGAAGGTTACTCCGACGCGCTCTTGGGTATCTTCGACGGCATTGCGCCGGCGGCGTCCGCCGGCCTCGCGCGGCTCGCAAAGAACGACCTGCAGGGTTTCCACGGCATTCTCGAGCCGACCGTCCCCCTCTCGCGCCACATCTTCAAGGCGCCGACCCGATTCTATAAAACCGGGATCGTTTTTCTGGCGTGGCTCAACGGCCAGCAGGATCATTTCCTGATGATCGGCGGGCAGGAAAGCACGCGCTCGCTCCAGCATCTTGCGGAACTCTTTCGACTCGCGGATAAAGCCCGCGTGTTGCACGATCCGGAACTCGCCGCTTCGCGCATGAAGAAACTCTTGGCAGTACACGGAATCTCCTGACTTGATGAATGCGGAAGGCCTTTCGATCAATCTCGCCACCGTCCGCGAACAGTGGACGCTCGGCGAGGCGGTCGAGGCCTGCGCCAAACTCGGAATCAAGGCCGTAGATCCCTGGCGGGATCAGGTTGCAAAGTTTGGGCTGAGCGAGTCCGCCACGGTCATCAAGGATAACGGCATGCAGGTCAGCGGTTATTGCCGCGGCGGCATGTTCACCGCGCCCGACGCGAAGGGCCGTGCTGCGGCAATCGACGACAACAAGCGTGCGATCGACGAAGCGGCTGCGCTCGGCGCCGATTGTTTGGTGCTTGTCGTCGGCGGGGTGCCGAAAGGCTCGAAGGATATCGAGGGCGCGCGGATTCAGGTCGCCGAAGGAATTACCGCTGTGCTCGACCATGCACGCGCGTCGAATATGCCGCTTGCGATCGAGCCGCTGCACCCGATGTATGCCGCCGACCGCGCCTGTATCAACACGCTGAAACAGGCGCTCGACCTTGCCGGGCAGATTGCGCCGGATGTCGGCGTCGCCATCGATGTTTATCATGTGTGGTGGGAGCCCGGCTTGGCCGAGCAGATCGCTCGCGCCGGCCGCGAAAATCGCATCTTCGCGCATCACATCTGCGACTGGCTGGTGCCGACCAGGGACCTCCTGCTCGACCGCGGCATGATGGGCGACGGCGTGATCGATCTCAAAGGCTTCCGCAGGATGATCGAGGGCGCGGGTTTCTTCGGCCCGCAGGAAGTCGAGATTTTCTCCGCCGCGGACTGGTGGAAGAAACCGGGCGAACAGGTGCTGAAGACCTGCATCGAGCGCTATAACAAGTTCTGCAAATAATCAGTTGCGGAGCGCGCCGCGCAGCAAGGCACGATAGACCTTGTCTTTGAGCGAAGCGGCATTCGCGAAACCCATCCGTCCGATACATTCTTCCGCCTCCACATTTGCAGGCGCTGTCAGTCCGCGCAGCAGCACGGGAATGAGCGACAGCGGCGAAGCGAGCTTCTGCCTCAGCCTTTGCAGCGCCGGAATCAGCCGCAACTCGACGTCGTCGAAATCCGTGCCGAACGGGAAATCGGGCAGCAACCCGCGCTCTTTCGCAGGGCGCAGCGCGGCTGCGATCCGCTCAGGCGTATTGTTGCGAAACTGCGCCGGGATCTCGAAATTCTTTGAGATCTTGTTGTAGCTTTTGGCTTCGTGCAGCAACTCCTGC
Source organism: Hyphomicrobiales bacterium (assembly GCA_018335895.1). Lineage (GTDB taxonomy): Bacteria > Pseudomonadota > Alphaproteobacteria > Rhizobiales > Xanthobacteraceae. The sequence goes on from JAGXQU010000058.1 coordinate 13,884, forward strand.
TGAAAGCGCGAGTCCGCGACCGCCAGCATTGCGGCAATCACATCCTCGTCCGATTTTCCGCGCAGGTCCGCGACGCCATACTCGGTGACGATGATATCGCGCAAATGCCGCGGGATCGTCGTATGCCCGTAGGACCAGCGGATATTGGACGCGGTTTTCCTTCCGCTACCACGCGTTGCATTTACGCAGATGATCGAGCGGGCGCCGTCGAGGGCGAAAGCCTGTGCCACGAAATTGTACTGCCCGCCGACGCCGCTCACGACAAGTCCGCTCTCCAGTCCGTCAGAAACGACAGCGCCGAGCAGCGTTGCCATCATGCCATTATTGATGAAACGCGCCTTCACGCGCGCGGCGCGCTTACTCTCTTCGCCGCCGTAAAGTTCGTTGACGAAGGAAATCGCCTTCATCTGTAGCTTTGCGCGCTTCTGTTCGTCCATCTCGCGCAAGCGGCGATAGAAATTCTTCGACCCGAGAAAGAAGCCGCCATGCAGGAGCGCGCCTTCGGCTTCCCGCTTCACGACCCCCGCGTCGATCAGGTCGAGAAACGAATCCACGAACATTTCGCTCGCGCCATAGAGGCCGGTTTCGAACGTGCCGAAACGCGCCGGTGCGGCGGTGGAAAGAGCCGCAATCATTTCGTTGAATGCGGTGTTCTTTCGATGCCGCAGGATGAGCGCTTTCGCGGCGCCATCTCCCTCCGCGCCGATGCCGATTTGTAACGTGCCGCCGTCCTCGATCAATGTCGCCGTGTGAAGACCGATCGCATAGGCGGTCAGCGGGACAGGCTGCTTCGGCGGTGCGAACAGCGGAAAATCGGTTTTTGGGTTTTCGTAGACGTAGTCGAAAGCGCTCTCAGGAAGGTCTCCGTCGCCAGGCATGAAAGGAAGTTCGGAATTCACTTCCGCAACGAGCAGAAAATCCGCCTTGCCTTCCGCTCGAGCCTTCAGGAGATCGAGCGTGAGGTCGGTGTTGCAGGAAAGGCTGTAGCGCGTCTCTCCATTCACGACGCGCTTTGCCACAAGCTGCGCGATTACGTTGACGTTACGGTCGAGCACGTAACGATAGGCATGGGTGTAGTTCGCGGAGATGTAGTTGCGTTGCGCGAGCGCGGAGCCGAGCCAGCGCCCTGCGAGAAAGAAGAACTCGCTGACCTTGATGTTCTCCGGAAGCGTTCCGCTTCTCAAGGCACGAGCGTATTCCAGTTCCGGGTAGCCGCCGAACAGCCGGTCGAGCACCGGATCGATGAAGCGCGCTTCGAGACCCGATACGACCGGCCGCTGCAATGTAAGCGCGGTAAAGATGCTGAGTTTCTGCGAGGTCTCAGCCGCTGCACGCCGGTAGATCGCATTCGCAACCGAGTTCGCTTTGCCGAGCCCCAGCGGTAGCGCGAGCGTAATCTCCCGGCCGATCCGGGTAGCAATCGCGTCTGCGAGTTTCTGCGCGTCGTCGAAATGCTGAGTCCGGCTCATGTTTCGAGCCTAGCGCAGCTTTTCCCGAAAGCGAATGACGGCGTCTTACTTCTGCGACAGGTCGATCCCGGCAGCCTTCGCGGCCATCGCGACATATTTCTGCGTCTGCTGGAACGCGCCTTCGAGCGCCTGCGCGGTCTTCATATCTGAGATTTCCGCGAACTTCGCAGCAATTGCGTCCGGCGTGCGTTCTTCGGGCGGGAAGTAGACACCTTGCGTCTCGACGATGCGGATCACCGAATAGACGCCCGCGCCCGCGCCCATGATCGTGCGGGAAGGGGCGTTTTCGCTTACCATATAAAGCACGGCCGGAGTGATCGCTTCGGGCTGCATCAACTTGAGCACGTTCGGCGGCAGCAGTTCCTCCGTCATACGGGTCGCGGCCGTCGGCGAAAGGGTATTCACGCGGATGTTGAACTTCTGCCCCTCGTGATGGAGCACGTTCATCAGGCCGGCCATCGCGGCTTTGGCGGCGCCGTAGTTGGACTGGCCGAAATTTCCGAACAGTCCGGAGGACGACGAGGTTAGCACGATGCGGCCGTAATTCTGTTCGCGCATGGTTTCCCACGCCGCCTTGCAGCAGTTCACCGATCCCATGAGGTGCACTTCCAGCACGAGACGGAAGTCGTCCAACTCCATCTTGGCGAAGCTTTTGTCGCGCAGGATGCCCGCGTTATTCACGACGATATCGACGCGGCCCCACTTTTTCTTCGCGTCCGCGATCATCTGCTCGACTTCATCGTACTTCGCGACATTCGCGCCGTTCGCGATCGCCTCGCCGCCCTTCGCCTTGATCTCTTGGACGACGGTCTCGGCAGCGGATAGCGAACCGCCTGAGCCGTCGCGTGCGCCGCCGAGATCGTTGACGACCACCTTCGCGCCGAGTGCCGCGAGTGCAAGCGCATGGGATTTGCCGATGCCGTTGCCGGCGCCGGTGACGATGGCGACACGATTGTCGAAGCGAATGGTCATTGTGTTCCTTTCGGACTTTTCTTGATTTTGAGATCAGAACTTCTGGCTCTGCGCATAGCGGTCGGCGTGGAAATAGGCATCGCCCAAAAGTTCCTGTGCGGATCGCGCCCGCTTCATGAAGAGGCCGATATCGACCTCGTCGGTCATGCCCATGCCGCCGAACATCTGGACGGCTTCCGATACGGCAAGTTTGCCGACCTCGCATGCTTTATACTTGGCGGCGCTGACGGCCGAGCCGGCCGAATCCGGCGACTTGTCGAGTGCGACGCATGCCGCAAGCACGAGCGAGCGCAGAAGCTCGATCTCTCCGAACAGGTGGGCTGCGCGATGCTGCAACGCCTGGAAGGCGCCGATCGGCTTTCCGAATTGCTTGCGTTCCTTGAGATAGGCGACCGTGCGGTCGAAGCTTTCGCCCGCGACACCGAGAAGTTCGGCGGATACGCCGGCGCGCCCGGCGTTCAGCGCGTGCTCGAGCAGCGCGAAGCCTTTGCCGGCTTCGCCGAGCGCATCGACCGCCGTGACGTTCTCGAATTTAATACGCGCGCTGTTGCGGCTGTCGACACCGATCACGCGCTCGATGGAGATACCGTGCGCTTTCGCATCGACCAGAAACAGCGAGATGCCGTTCCTGTCGCCGGGCTCTCCTTCGCTGCGCGCGGCGACGATGATCTGGTCAGCGATGTGACCGTCGACGACGAAGGTCTTGTCGCCGTTCAGCTTGAAGGCATTGCCTGCGAGTTCGGCCTTGAGCGCGGTCTTCTCCGGCGCATGCTTGCGTCCTTCGTCGACCGCGAGCGCGATGATGGCCTTGGCTTCCGAGATTGCTGGCAGCCACTTTTTCTTCTGTTCTTCCGAGCCGCCGCGGCGGATCGCAGTCGCGGCCATGACCGCGGTCGAAAGGAACGGCGAGGCTGCGAGCGTGCGGCCCATTTCTTCGCAGACGAGCGCCATGCCGACATGGCCGAAGTCCGAGCCGCCATGCGCCTCGTCGACGAGTATGCCGGTCCAGCCCATGTCCTTCATGCCGCGCCAGAGTTCGCGGCTGAACCCGTCTTTGTCCTTCGTGTCGCGCAACCGGCGCAGTTCCGAAACGGGCGACTTGTCGGTGAGGAACTCGCGCGCGGAATCGCGCAGCATGATCCGGTCTTCGTCGAGCGCGATCATCTTACGCCTCCGGCAGATTCAGGATTCGCTTGGCGACGATGCCGAGCATGATTTCGGATGTGCCGCCTTCGATGGAGTTCGCCTTGGTGCGAAGCCATTCGCGCGCGAGCGTGCCTTCGTCGGAGCGACTACTTTCCCATTCGAGTCCATCGGAGCCCGCGATCGTCATGAAGGCTTCGTAGCGGCGCTTGTTCAACTCTGTCCCGGCATATTTCAGGATTGCGGACTTAGCACCGACGCCCTGACCGGCTTTCGCCTCGGCGCGGTAGCGCTCGATGGTGGCGAGCAGCGCGCGGCCGTCGATTTCGGCGCGGATCACTTCCTCGCGGACGAACGGGTTGTCGAGTCGCCCGTTCGCATCGCGGCCGAAAGACTTGATCGCCTCCGCAGGAAGCGAACGCATGCCTGCGAGCGACAGGCCCGAGCCGATGGATGCGCGCTCATGCGTGAGCAGGTATTTCGCAATGGTCCAGCCGTCGTTCAACGTGCCGACGAGGTTTTCCTTCGGTACTTTCACGTTGTCGAAGAAGGTTTCGCAGAACGGCGACTTTCCGGAGATGAGCAGGATCGGTTTCGTCGTGACGCCGGGCGTCGTCATGTCGAACAGTACGAACGAGATGCCCTTGTGCTTCGGCGCGGCGGGATCGGTGCGGACGAGGCAGAAAATCCAGTCGGCTTTGTCCGCGTAGGATGTCCAGATCTTCTGGCCGTTGACGAGGAAGTGGTCGCCCTTGTCCTCGGCTTTGGTCTGCAGCGAGGCGAGGTCGGAGCCCGCACCCGGTTCGGAATATCCCTGGCACCAGCGGATTTCGCCGCGTGCGATTTTCGGCAGATGCTCTCTCTTCTGCGCTTCGTTGCCGAATTGCAGGAGTGCCGGCCCGAGCATCCAGATGCCGAAGCTTTCCAGCGGCGAGCGCGCGTTGATCGCGCGCATTTCCTCGCGCAGGATTTTTTCTTCCTCGCGCGAAAGACCGCCGCCGCCGTATTCCTTCGGCCACATCGGCACGGTCCAGCCTTTGCCGGCCATGCGTTCGAGCCAGATTTTCTGTGCGTCGGAGTGGAACTGCCAGTTGCGTCCGCCCCAGCAGATATCGGGCTCGCCGCGCGAGGGCTTGCGCATTTCAGGCGGGCAGTTCTGCGCGAGCCACTCGCGCGTTTCTTTGCGGAAGGTTTCGAGCGGCATCGTGAGATCTCCGGCTGGATGCCGCCGTTCTTAGCGCGCTCGTATCAGGGCGGGAAGTCTGTTCGGGCGGGTATCGCGGCAAGGGGCGGTTGCCGCAGCGTTCGCAACTGCATTCCGCCGCGCGGAAGCCGGGCAGCATGCCTGCCGCGGCTCCGGCTCTTTATATCCGGGCGGAAGCTCTAGGTGCGGCAGCGGGTGATGTAGCAGGTGTATCCGCGCGGCGTACGGCGCGCGCATTCATAAAGTGCCCGCCGCCGTGCGTTGGTGAGCGAGCCGGAGCCCCACCCGGTGGCAAAACGGCTGCGCGCTTCGCAATAAGCGGCTTCGCCCGGGGAGGGCGATACAAGCGACAACGCCGAGAAAGCGGCCGCAGCGGCGACAGTGATGGCGAGGTATTTCTTCATGTTCGGCTCCCGGTACTGGAGTCAGCGGCCATTACTGCAGGAGCGAAGCGTGAGAGCAATCACGGGAATTCGATTATGAATAACGAAAAGTTGTATCCGCCGGGCTGGCGCGCCACGAAGCGGTCGCGATTACACAAGTAACATGCAAACCTGAAGCCCGGCGCGTTGGCGCCGATGAGCGTTCGCTTGCATCTCTGGGGAGAACTCGATGCGCAATCCGTTCCTTGGCTTTATCGCCTTGGTGTTACTGTTCGTTCCCGTCTCCGCGTCGTCTCAGGAAAAGACTTTTCAGCGCTCCGATCTTTCCGCCGGGGCGGCAAGGCTCGAAGCGCAACTCCAGAGGGAGCTTGCAAGCCGCCCGCGCTCGCCTGCCGAACTGCGCAAGGAAGCGGACGCGGCACGCACTGCGAACGACGCGCGGACGCATGCGCAGCGCCTTGGCGAACTGGCGATCAACGCTGAGAAGGATGCATCGCTCTGGCTTCGCTATGCGCGGGCGCTCGGCGAAATCCGGCCGCAGAACACCGCCGACCGCAACATCATCCGCGACCGCACGTCGGCTGCCGCCTACATCGCCTATCGGCGGGCAGCTAACCGCGCCCAGGAAGCTGAAGCGCTCGAAATCGTCGGCCGCATCTACGCTGACCGCGAACTCTGGCGGCCTGCGCTTGATACGCTGAAATTCGCGATCGAGCGCCGCGAAACTGCGGAATTGAAATCCTTCTACGAAAGCTTGCGCGAAACACACGGCTTCCGGGTGCTCGATTATTCGGTCGATGCGGACGTCGCCTCGCCCCGCGCCTGCATCCAGTTCTCCGACCCACTTGCGGCCAAGGCCGACTTCGCACCGTTCATCTCGGTGCAGGGCATCGACAAGCCTTCGGTAACCGCGAGTGAACAGCAGATCTGTATCGAAGGCCTGCGTCACGGCGAAACCTACGCCGTGACCGCGCGCCGCGGCATTCCGGCGAAGAATGGCGAAAGCCTCGGCAACGCCGCCGAACTTCAGATTTATGTCCGCGACCGCAAGGCCGACGCCCGCTTCACGGGCCGCGCCTATGTGCTGCCGCGTACCGGCCAGCGCGGCATCCCCGTCATTTCGGTCAACACGAAAAAGCTGAACATCCAGATCGTGCGCATCGGCGAGCGCTCGCTCATCCCGTCAGCGCTCGACGCCCAGTTCCGCCAGTCGCTGTCGCGCTATGAAATCAACCAGCTCGCCGAGAATCAGGGCGCGCACGCCTTCAAGGGCGAACTCGACGTGAACTCGGAGCTGAATAAAGAAGTCACGACCGCGTTCCCGGTCGACGAAGCGATCAAGGATCTGCGCGCGGGCGTCTATGTAATGACCGCCGTTCCGGCCGACGCCACTGGCCGCGAGCAGTATTCGAATCTCGCGACGCAGTGGTTCGTCGTTTCCGATCTCGGCGTTACCGCGATCACGGCGGAAGACGGCCTGCATGTGTTCGTGCGCGATCTCGGCGACGCAAAGCCGGTCGCCGATGCCGAACTCAAATTGCTTGCGAAGAACAACGAAGTGCTCGGTATGGTGAAGACCAACGCGCAGGGCTTCGCGAAGTTCGACGTGGGCCTCGTGCGCGGCACCGGAGGTCTTGCACCCGCCGTCCTGATCGCGGAGCGCAAGGGCACGGACTATGCGTTCCTGTCGCTGACTGAAGCCCCGTTCGATCTCGCGGATCGCGGCGTCGCGGGCCGGGTCACGCCGGGGCCGCTTGACGCTTATGTATACACCGAACGCGGCGTCTACCGCGGCGGCGAAACCGTTCACGTCACGGCGCTCTTGCGCGATGCCAAGGCGAAGGCGATGAGCGTGCCGCTGACCTTCGTGCTGTCGCGGCCCGACGGCGCGGAAGACCGGCGTATCGTCATCAACTCGAGCGATGCCGGCGGTCGCAGCTTCGACATGCAACTCTTGTCCGGTGCGACGACCGGAACCTGGCGTCTGCGCGCTTACGCCGACCTGAAAGCAGCGCCGGTCGGAGAAGTCGCGTTCCTCGTTGAAGACTATGTGCCGGATCGCATCGAATTCGATCTGAAGGCGAAGACCACCGAGATTGCCGTCGATCAACCCGCGCAGGCGGTTGTGGACGGCCGCTACCTGTTCGGGCCGCCCGCGGCGTCGCTCGATCTTGAGGGCGAAATCGAAATCCGTATTTCGCAGACCCGCCGCGGTTTCGAAGGCTTTAGCTTCGGTCTCGGCGAAGAACCCTTCACGCCAATCCGCCGCCCGCTTTCGGACCTGCCGAAAACCGACGACAAGGGACACGCAGATCTTTCGATCGCGCTTCCGGAATTGCCGCGCTCGACGCGTCCCCTGGAATCGCAGATCACGATCCGCATGCAGGAGCCGGGTGGCCGTGCCATCGAGCGCCGCATCGTCGTTCCGATCGCGGCATCTGCGCCGTCCGTCGGCATACGTCCGCAATTCAAGGGCCGGGTCGGCGACGGCGACAAGGCGAGCTTCGATGTCGTGCTCGTCAATCCCGACGGCAAGCTTGCCGCCAAGCGCAACATGAAGTGGGCGATCTACAAGGTCGAAACACGCTACCAATGGTATCGCGTGTCCGGCTCATGGGATTTCGAGCCGGTGCGCCAGACCCGCAAGATCGCTGAAGGCACGTTGAACACATCGGCCGATAAGCCGGTCGCGTTCTCGGCGGAAGCGCCCTACGGACGCTACCGGCTTGAGGTGACGTCGCCGGAAGCGAACGGCCCGGCCGCGAGCTATACCTTCGATGCCGGCTGGTACGGCGAGACTTCCGCCGATACGCCGGATCGTCTCGAAGTCTCGCTCGACAAGACCGAATACGCCGAAGGCGACACCATGACCGTGTCGATTGCGCCGCGCGTCGAGGGCGCAGCGACGGTCATGGTCGTTGGCGACAAAGTGCACGCGACCCAGCAGGTGCAGGTACCGGCGAACGGAGGCCGCGTCACATTCCGCGTCGGCGCGGATTGGGGACCGGGCGCCTATGTCGTTGCTTTCCATCATCGTCCGCTCGACGTGCAGAAGAGCCGAATGCCGAGCCGCGCGATCGGTGTCGCATGGTTCGGCGTGGGCCGCGCCGCGCGCACGCTCAACGTGAAGATGGACCTGCCCAAGCAGATCCGCCCGAACACGAACTGGAATATTCCGGTGACGGTGAGCGGCATAAGCGGCGGCAACGCACGCATCGTGGTCGCCGCAGTCGATGTGGGTATTCTCAACCTGACCAACTACAAGTCGCCCGCGCCCGATAATTATTATCTCGGCCAGCGGCGGCTTGCCGGCGATGTGCGCGATCTCTACGGCGCACTGATCGACGGCATGCAGGGTACGCGCGGAAGAATCCGCGCGGGCGGTGACGCCAATGCGCTGGAACTGGCGGGTAACCCGCCGTCGCAGGCGCCGCTCGTGCTCTATTCGGGCATCGTGGCGGTGGACAAGGACGGCAAGGCGAACGTGAAGTTCGACGTGCCGGCCTTCGACGGCAGCGTGCGCGTGATGGCGGTTGCATGGTCCGAGGAGAAAATTGGCCATGCCGCGTCCGAAGTGATCGTACGCGACCCGGTCGTCGTGCAGGCGACGCTGCCCCGGTTCCTTGCTGCAAACGACAGATCGACGCTTCGGCTCGACGTGACGAACGTGGAAGCTCCGGCGGGCGACTATCAGGTCGATCTCGTCACGGAAGGAGCGG
>JAGXQU010000059.1 GCA_018335895.1 Hyphomicrobiales bacterium
TTTCAGAAGCGCGCGTGCGATCGCGAGCCGCTGACGCTCGCCGCCGGATAGCGAGCGGCCACGCTCGCCGACATTCGACTTCAATCCTTCCGGCAGACGCGCAATGAAGTCCCTGGCCTGCGCGCGTTGAAGTGCGTCTTCGATTTCCTGATCGGTTGCGTCGGGCTTGCCGACCCGGAGGTTCTCCTCGATCGAGCGGTCGAACAGGAGCGCTTCCTGGAACACGACGCCGATATTCCTGCGCAACGATACGAGCTTGTAGTCGCGAATATCGACGCCGTCGATCTTCACCACGCCCTTCTGCGGATCGAAGGCACGATGCATGATGGCAAGCGCCGTCGACTTGCCGGCGCCCGTGGCACCCACGAGCGCGATGGTCTCGCCGGCGTCCGCGTGCAGCGAAATATCGTCCACCGCCGCGCGCTTGCCGTCATAGGACAGCGAAACGTGCTCGAAATCGACCGCGCCGCGCGGCCGCGGCATCTCGATTGCGTTCGGTCTGTCCGATACCGACGGCGCGGAATCGAGCACCTCGAAAAATTCCTCGAGGCGCGGCGCGTCGGTGACCAGCCGGTTTGCGAAGCTCGCCGACTGCTCAAGCTTGCCGATGAAAAGCGCGGAGACGTTCACGAACGTGACGATCTCGCCGATGGTGGTGAGGTTCTGCGTGTAAAGCCAGACGCCGAGCAGAAAGATCGAAAGCACCGTGATCGTGGTGGCTGCGCGCGTCGCAACCGTGACCACCGCCCACCACGCAAGCACCGGCAGCTGCTTCTCGAGTAACTTCTCGACGACGCTGCGCATGCTCGAAACTTCCGCTTCGGTGCGCGCATAGCTCTGGATCAGCGCGACGTTGCCGAGTGCGTCGGCGGCGCGTGCGGAGAGATCGGTGTGAAAGCCTTCGACCTTCTGCTGCAACGTGATCGTGCGGTTGATGACGTAGCTGGTCAGAATCGCAAATATGATCACGAGTACGACGAGCAGGAGCCCGAGTCGCCAGTTCAGCACCAGTGCGATCGGCAGCAGCGCGACCAGCGAGACCATAGCCACGCATTGCTCGCGGAAGAACGTAAGCCACGTACCCCAGAGCGCGTCGGCGCCTTGCAACATAACCTTCATCAGCCGGCCGGAATGCGTTCCGCCGTGATAGGCGAGCGGTAACTGCAGCACGTGCTCGAAATAGCCGGTGACGATGCCGAGCCGGCGCTTATGCGCGAGCCGGTCGGCATGCAGCGCGATCAGCACGCCCGCGCCGATCGTGAACAGCCCGAAGCCGACCCATGCCGCCAGCAGCGGCCCGAGGGTGGTAAGCGAAGGCATCTCGTTTTTCGACTGGCTGGAAATCAGGCTGTCGATGATCCGCCCGAACAAGATCGGCTCGGCGAAGGCCGCGACCGCGAGCAAAATATTGGCGATGGCAAGCACCACGCCGAGCCTGGCCTCGGGGCCGAGCAGGCCGAGCACGCGGGAATAGAGGCGGATGAATCTCATCATGGCGCGTAACGGAGCGCTCTCTGCGGGTCTTTGAGGGTCTGATTATGGCGGGCGGAAGCGATTCTGACCAATGGTCACATATCGCCGGATCGCCGGAGGGAGAAGCTCCGAATATTCACTTCTTTTTCGGGGGTTGCTTTTTTGCCGGCAGTTCGGGTTTGGGCGGCGCCGGTAGAAACTGCGCGTCGAAAATGTCTTCGGGCTTCAGTTTGCTCTTGAAGGTATAGAATTTCGCGATCTGCGCGAAGGAAGCGGTCAGCCGCTCCGGATCGACCCCGCCGACGGTTTCGGCCTTGGGGTCGATCTTCCCGATGTTCTGCTCGATCACGATTTTGAGCCGCTCGAGTTCGACTTCCTTGCGCGCGCCCTGCATGCGCTTCAGCACGACCTCGATGGCGGCGTTCGGGTTCTGGATCGTATCGCGCAGACCCCGGACATAGGCCCGCAGGAAAGCCCGGATCACTTCCGGCCGCTCGGCCCGAAACTTTGCGCTCGCAAGGATCGCGCTTCCATAAAGCTGTACACCGTAGTCGGCCATCAGGAGCACGATGATATCGTCGGCCTGCACGCCGCGATCTCTGAGATCGAGCGCCGAGAAGGACTGCCCGAGCAGCGCATCGACCTCTCCCGAAACCAGCATGGGGACGCGGACCTGCAAGCCGACGTTGAGAATCGTCACCTTCTGCGTATCGATCGCATTGAGCTGGGCGAACAGCGGCCATAGCTGCGACGACGGATCGGCGGCGGGTGCTGCGATTTTCCGATTCTCGGTATCTTTCACGAATTGAATGCCGCGGCTCTTGCGGCCGATAAGCGCGTAAGCCGGTTTGTCGTGAACGATGAACACCGCCTGGATTCCGGTCGGCAAATTCTGGTCGCGGTAGCGGATCAAAGCGTTGAGATCGCCAATGCTCATGTCATGCGTCGTCTCGGTCGCACCGTTCGCGAGCGCGAGCCGGGTGATCGCTTCCATGGGCGAAGCGGCCGGTTCGACCACCACTTCGAGCCCCTCGTCCTTGAAATATCCCTTGTCGATCGCGACAAAGAGCGGCGCCATGGTGCCGTCGACCGCGCGATCGAGGCTGAAGCGCACGCGCATTTCTTCTTGCGCCAGGGAAGGCACGGCGAACAGCGCAAGCGCGGCTGCGAGGAAGGCGAATAGCGCGCTTCCCGCGCAGGACAGGCGCGCAACTGCTCTCCGGTTTTTCATCCTGTCTCCTTGACGCGTCCATATCGGCACGCGCCGCAGCGGATGTGTGGCGCGGGTTTGCCCGGATCGTGATCCGGCTTCCCGCGTTGTTCTCGCCGCAGCACGAAGCAAATCCCAAGCGCTCACGAAGAGCAAGTCTCTCCTTCCATAAATCCGACTGTCCGGAGTGAACGCGCGTTCATGAAATCCGTTTCAGCCGCCGGAACGGTTTGCGGAGGCTCTTGCCTTTACTTCGTCACGCGCCGTGCCTAGACAGGCCGCCGAATGTTGCGCCGTCTTTATGATTGGATTCTCGCGCTGTCCGCGCGCCCGTCCGCACCCTATGCGCTGGCGGGCGTTTCGTTTGCCGAGAGTTCTTTCTTTCCGATCCCGCCGGACGCGATGCTGGTGCCGATGTGCCTGGCCCGGCCGAACAAGGCGTTTTTCTACGCCACCGTTTGCACGATTGCCTCGGTGCTCGGCGGACTCGTGGGCTACGCGATCGGCTACCTGCTCTACGAATCCGTGGGCAGCTGGCTTATCCAGCTCTACGGCTACGGTAAGCAGTCGGAAGCCTTCCGGCAGGCTTATGCCGAGTGGGGTCACTGGGTGATCCTGATCAAAGGCGTCACCCCGATCCCCTACAAGCTCGTGACCATCACCGCGGGCTTTGCCGAATACAATCTGCTCTGGTTCACGGTGCTGTCGCTGATCACACGCGGCGCACGCTTCTTTCTAGTCGCCGGACTGATCTATTGGCTGGGTCCGCCGGCCAAGGACTTTATCGAGAAGCGGCTGGAGCTCGTCTTCACCGCGTTCCTGATCCTGTTCATACTGGGCATCGTCGCAGCCATTTACGTGGCGTAGCTCATGACGGGTTATCTCTTCGTCCTGATCGTCGGCGTATTCGCCGGAGCGGTCAGCGGCGTCGTGGGCACCGGTTCCTCGATCATTCTCCTTCCCGTGCTGGTGTTCACGTTCGGCCCGCTACAGGCGGTGCCGATCATGGCGGTGGCATCCGTGATGGTGAACTTCGCCCGCGCGGTGGCGTGGTGGCGCGAGATCGACTGGCGCATGCTCGCCGCCTATGCGCTGCCTGCGATCCCCGCCGCCGCCTTGGGCGCGCGCACGCTGATCTCGCTCCCGCCCGCTCTGATCGACACGCTGCTCGGTGCGTTCTTCCTCGGCATGATCCCGGGCCGGAGATTTCTCGACCGGCGCGGATGGCGCGCGAGCTGGTGGCAGCTCGCGCTTGCAGGCGCGCTGATCGGCTTTCTCACCGGCATCGTGCTTTCCACCGGCCCCTTGAGTGTTCCGGTCTTTGCCGCCGCGGGGCTTTTCAAGGGCGCGCTGCTTGCAACCGAGGCCGCGGCTTCCCTCTTCATCTACATCGCGAAGGTTTCGACTTTTCACACCTTCGGTGCACTCTCCGCGGAGAACCTGCTCAGGGGCGCAATCGTGGGCTCGTCCCTCATGCTCGGCACCTTTGCCGGCAAGAGCCTGGTGATGCGCATGAGCGCCCAGACCTTCGGAAAACTGTTGGATACGATGCTCGCCTGCTCGGGCGCCGCGCTTTTGTGGGCGGCCTGGCACGCATAAAACAAGCTTGAAGAAGTGGTGCCCCTAGCCGGAATCGAACCAGCACGGTGTTGCCACCACCTGATTTTGAGTCAGGCGCGTCTACCAGTTCCGCCATAGGGGCACGTGGAACGGCGGCAGTTATAACGGCGATGTGAGCCACTGCAAGCCGCCTTGGTATCGACACCGGAATGGGACTTCGTTACGCCAACGCCGATGACCGCGAAACCGATCAAACCCGCCAACGCCGCCTTGGCCGCAGCTTTTCTGATGTTCGCGGCACTCTGCGGCGCTTGGTACTTTCAATATGTGCTGCACTACGAGCCCTGCCCGCTCTGCTACCAGCAGCGCATTCCCTATTACTTCGCGATTCCGCTCGGGCTTCTGCTCGCGGCCTTCGCATTGCGCGGCGGAAACAGGACAACCGTCCGCTACGGGCTTTACCTGCTCGCGCTGATTCTCGTGGTCAGCGTGGGGCTCGGCGTTTTTCATGCCGGTGTCGAATGGAAGCTGTGGCAAGGCCCGACCACCTGCGCCGCGGGCGCTCCGTCATCCGCGCCGGTCGGCAACATTCTCGAAGCCTTGAAGAAGCCGGTGCGCGCGGTGCCGTGCGACGAAGCGGCGTGGCGGCTCTTCGGGATTTCGCTTGCGGGCTACAACGCGCTGATTTCGGCGCTTGCCGCGCTGATCGCATTCTGCGGCGCGCGTCGCGCTTAAGCCTCGAGTTCTGCGTCCCAATAGAGATAGTCGAGCCAGCTCCGGTGCAGATAGTTCGGCGGGAACAGCCTGCCGTTTTTGTGCAGGTCGTTCACGCTCGGCTGGAACGGCATCTGATGCGGCCACATATTCGCGGCCGCCGGCATCTGCCCGCCCTTGCGCAGATTGCAGCACGAACAGGCGGTGACGACATTTTCCCATGTCGTCTGCCCGCCGTGGGAACGGGGGATCAGGTGATCGAAGGTGAGTTCTTCCTTGGTGCCGCAGTACTGGCAGGAGAAGCGGTCGCGCAGGAAGACGTTGAAGCGGGTGAAGGCCGGGTGGCGCGACGGACGAACGAAAGTCTTCAGGGAAACGACGCTGGGAAGCCGAAACTCGGCGGTGGGACTTCGCACCGCCTTGTCGTAGAGCGCAACCGTGTTCACGCGGTCGAGAAACACGGCCTTGATCGTGTCCTGCCACGACCAGATCGACAGCGGATAATAACTGAGCGGCCGGAAGTCCGCGTTCAGCACCAACGCGGGCCATGAGCCTGGCGACAGCGAGCCGGGAGAAGCTCCGGACGATATAGCAGTGTGCAAACGCGACTCCCTTCGAAGTCCATGCGGTCGCACTCCGCCCTTGCTGGCGCATATAGTACCGGCACCGTGTCGGCTTTGTGAAGCGGGCCGAAGTCAGCGTCCCCCGAAGGCTTTGTGAAGGAATGCCCCGCCAAGCCTGAGCCCGTCGCCGTCGATGCCGTGGCCGATTCCCTGTGAAAGGTGCCACTCCACCGTGAGCCCCATGCCGCCAAGCCCCTGCGCCGACAGGAAGAGGGCCTGCGCAGGGATCACCTCGTCCTGATCGCCGTGCACGAGAAGAACGGGCGGCTTCACGGTGATTTCCGAGGCGGCCGCAGCGGCCACTTCCTGATTTGTGGGCGTCACGAGCACGCCTGAAAAACCGACGATGGCGGCCAGCGCTGGGCGCCGCAGACCCGTGTGGAGGGCCATCATCGTGCCCTGGCTGAAACCCACGAGCGCGAGCGCAGACGGCGGCAAGTTATTCCGTGCAAGTTCCGCATCGAGAAACGCGTCGAGCACAGGCCGCGCCTTGGTGACCCCGCGCCAGCGCTCATCGGGATCGCGGAACGTGAGCCCGAACCACTGCCGCCCCGCTGGATAGCCCGGCACCGGCTCCGGCGCGTTCGGCGAAACGAAGGCTGCGTCGGGCAGGAGCGCTTGCCATTCGCGGCCGAGCGAAATCAGATCGTTTCCGTTTGCGCCATAGCCGTGCAGGAAAACCACAAGCTGCTTTGCCGTGCCGGAGCGCGGCGCGATGCGGGGTCCGTCGATCATTGGTCTTAATCTCCTTGCTCGACAGGCACGCCGTCGCGCTTCTTCATCGCGGCATAGTAAGCCCAGAGCAGGCGGGCTGCTACCGAGCGGTAGGGTTTCCAGACCCGCGCGATCTTTTCAAGCTGCTTGGCGTCGGGCCGTTTGCGCTTGTTCAACATGATGCGCGCTGCTTCCTGCAACGCGAGATCGCCCGATGCGAAAGCATCCGCGTGGCCGACGCAGAACATCAGATAGATGTCCGCGGTCCATGGCCCGATGCCTTTCACTTTTACGAGTTCGGCATGGGCTGCTTCCGCAGGCATATACGCGAGCGCATCGATATTGAGATGCGCGTCGCGCACCGCGCGTGCGATATGCCGGAAGGTCCTGATCTTCGGCATCGATAATCCGATCCGCTGCAATTGCGGCGTGCGGGCTTTCAGGATCGCGTGATGGTCGAGTGGCGAGAATTTCGCTTCCAGCCGTCCCCAGATCGCTGCCGCCGAGGCCACCGAAAGCTGCTGCCCGCAGATGATCCGGGCGAGACCCGCAAATCCGCCCTCGCGCCTGCGCATCGGCGGATGGCCCGCGACCGCCAACACGTCACCAAAGCGCGGGTCGAGAACGAGGAGCTTCTCGAGCGCTTCCTTCAGGTGTGCTTCAGTGTCGATACGGGCAGGCATTCCGGCGCGAAACCATCTACAAGACGGACAATATTGCAACCCGATTCCACCAGAAGCCCGATGTCAGCCCCCGTTTTCCGCTTCGCGCCCTCACCAACCGGGCATCTGCATCTCGGCCACGCCCTGTCCGCCATTCTCAACTTCGGAGAGGCCGAGCGTGCGGGTGCGCGCTTTCTGCTGCGCATCGAAGATATCGACCTGACGCGCTGCAAGCCGGAGTACGAGGAATCGATCTACGAAGATCTCGAATGGCTCGGAATCAACTGGGAGTCTCCGGTGAGACGCCAGTCCGATCATTTCGAGGAATATGCAGCAGAGCTGAGCCGCCTGGAGGCGGAGCATCTCCTTTACGCTTCCTATGAAACGCGCGCCGATCTCGCCCGGCTAATTACCGGCCGCGATCCTGAAGGCGGCCCGCGCTATTCGCGCGAAGAGGGATTGTCGGCCGCTGAAGCGGCCGAACGCGAGGCAGCAGGCGAGCCCTATGCGCTGCGTCTCGATATGGAGCAGGCACTTTCGCGCGTCGAGACGCCGCTGTTCTGGACCGAAGTCGACAAGCAGGTCGAAGCCCATCCGGAGCGATGGGGCGATGTCGTGTTGGGCCGCAAGCAAATGCCGGCGAGTTATCATCTTGCAGTCGTACTCGATGATGCCCTGCAAGGCGTCACGCATATCGTGCGCGGCAAGGATCTGTTCGAGGCGACCGCCGTGCACCGGCTATTGCAGGAACTGCTCGGCCTGCCCGCACCGATTTACCGGCACCATCACCTGCTTGTAGATGCGAGCGGCAAGAAACTTTCCAAACGCGATCAATCGACCACGCTGCGCGATTTGCGCGCAAGCGGCATTAGCGTTGCGCAGATCAGGGAAGCGATCGGCCTCTAGCCGATCCAGTCAAAGTCGGATTTATCCGACTTCGACAATAAAAAATGCGCGCGATGCAGTTCACCCGATCCCGAGCACGAAGAGCCAGAACGAAACGGTGAACAGCGAGAGCGCAGTCGAGAGCGTGACTGCGCCCGCAACCGTCGCAACACCCGTCTTGTAGCGTGCGGCCAAGAGATACGAATTGATGCCGACCGCCATCGACGCGAAAATCACGGCAACGCCATGCCACACCGGCGTCAGCGCGAACACATATTTCGCGAGCAGGTAGACCACGAGCGGGAGCAGCAAAAGTTTCGCCGCGACGATGAACAGCGAAAGCTTCAGATCGCCGAGCACACCGTACTTGCGGAGCGCCATGCCCATCGCGAACAACGCACAGGGCACGGCCGCAAGCGCGATCATATCGACGAAGGTCTTTGGCACTCCGCCAAGCTGCACGCCCGCGATACGCCCGAGCGAACCCGTGGCGAACGCGATCAGAAGCGGGTTGGTGACGAGATTCCTGACGAGCTTGAAGATTGCTTCGCGCGTGATCCCGGCATCCGCGCTTTCGATCATCACGGTTGCCGCAAGCATCATGAGCGGGAGATGCACCGCGATCAGGAGAAAGAGCGGCACCGCGCCGGCTTCGCCGTAAGCCGTGAGCACCAAGGGAATGCCCAACAAGACGATGTTCGACTGCGCCGACGAAAAGCCCATGATGACGGCTTCGCGGCCGGGCCGGCCGTAAATCTGCCACGTCACGAGTTGCGCGAACGACCACACGATCGCGACGCCGATGAAATAGGAGAGCCAGTAACCCCAAGGGCTGCCTTCCGGCAGCGCGGCGCCGAGCAATGTCTTCACGATCATGATCGGAATCGCGATGACGAAAACGAAGTCGTTCAGGCCCTCGCCCGCCTTTTCGGAAAGCAACTTCGACCACACCGAGACATAGCCGAGCGCAATCACGCCGAAGACCGGCAGTACGATTTCTGCGATGCGTGCGATCTGGGACAAGTTTACTGGGAGCGGACCAGCCGCCCGCCTTCGAACAGGTAGCGCTGGCTGCAGGGTTCGGCGCCGGAAAGACCGCAGGCACTGCCATGCAAATCGAAATGGATGCCGGCTCTCCCGCCGATCACTGTCGCTCGCCAGCCGTGGATGTTGTCTTCCCAGACCAGCGTATGAC
>JAGXQU010000060.1 GCA_018335895.1 Hyphomicrobiales bacterium
CGGCGGCGGCGAGCACTTCCGCCATCGGCGGTCGGATCGCCCCGATGTCGATCAGCTTGTTCAGGTTGAACGGCTTCTTCGAGAATTTGCGGATCGAGACCAGCGGCCCATCGACTGCAATCGGACGGATCGCAACGTTGACGCGCGAGCCGTCGAGCAGACGCGCGTCGCACAGCGGATGCGATTCGTCGACGCGGCGTCCCACTGCGGACACGATCTTGTTCACGATGCGCAGAAGATGCGGTTCGTCCTTGAAACGCACAGGCGTCGGTTCGAGCATGCCGAGACGTTCGACGAAGACGCATTCCGGCCCGTTGATCAGAATGTCGTTGATGGTCGGATCCTTCAACAGCGGCTCGATCGGGCCGAGGCCCGTCATCTCGTCGATGATTTCGCTGACGAAGTCGTCAAGCTCGTTCGCGTTCAGCGCGATCCGCTCGGACTTCGTGAACTGCGAAACCATGGTGTAGACCTGCCGGCGGACTTCCGCCTCCGGCAGCTTATCCATCGCAGAGAGATTGAGTTCCTCGATGACCTTCCGGTGGAGGCGAACCTTGGCATCGAGCATCTTGCTGCTGAGCAACAGATTCTGCGCGCCTGCGGGCTCAGGCTCCGGCGTGTTGGCGAGATCGTCCAACAGAGAGGGTTCGAGGCGCGGTGCTTCGATCGCCGGAATCAATTCCGGCGATGGTCTTGCCGCAGCAGCACGCGCGCTGAAACGTCCGAGTACGGCCATGGTCCTTACCCTGCCTTATTGAACAGACGGGAAAGCGAACCCGGCTGCTTCGACTCTTTCGCTGAAGGGAGGATCAGTTTTTTGAGCGCAAGCACGACGTTGTTGCCGGGTTTCACTTCTTCAAGCGGAATTCCACGGTCGATCGCCTCGCGCACGACGCGGAAGTTGTTCGGCAGAGAGCCCGCGAACGCATTGCCAAGCGCACTCTGGATGTCCGTGAGCCGCAGCCCGGGGACGAACAGACGGGACTCGAAGCGGTTGACGATCACCTGCGGATTCGCACTTTCGCCGAGCCGTTCGCCGATTGCGGAGACCAGCTTCTTTGCGTGGCGCAGGCCGGGGATGGTCATCTCGCTCACGATGTAGAGTTTGTTCGATCCGAGCAGCACGCTGTCGGTCCAGGGGAACCAGGTGCGCGGCATGTCGATCACGACATAGCGGAAATGCGACGAGACCAGATCGAGCAGGCGCGTCACCATGACCGGATCAAACGACCGCATCTCGGCGGGACGATTGGGGGCCGCGATGACGGACAGGCCCGAGGAATGTTGCGTGAGCATCACTTCGAGCAGATGCCGGTCGAGCCGCTCCGGACGCGGCTCAATTTCACTCAGATCAAGACGGGGTTCGATGTCGAGATAATCCGCCACGGCACCATGCTGAAAATCGAGATCGACGAGGCAGGTCGAAGATCCGCCTCGCGTCGAGCCCTGCAAAAGCAGGGCGGACTGAATTGCGATCGAGGTGACGCCGACGCCGCCTGCCGAAGGCAGGAACGTGAAAATTTCGGCTTCCGTCAAAGCTTCGTCCTGCGAAGGTTTCTTCGCGGCACGCGCACACGCCCGCACCAGCTCGATCGGCGGGACCGGCTTCACCAGGAAATCCGCGACGCGAACCTGCAAGAGACGGCGCGCGACCTTCTGATCGAAGAATTGTGTGACGACCACGGCAGGCGGGCTGCCCGGCTTGGACGTCAGATGCGAGAGTGCCGCAATCTGCGCTTCGTTCGTCGCGTCGAGATCAATGATGACGACAGCGGCGCCATCGAAAGCACTGCTATCGATCTGCGCCAGATCGCTTTCCTGCATATCCAGCGATATCTGAAGCTGCGACGAGAATGTGGTCTCGACCATCTTCCGGAACTGCCGGTCGGACGAGATCGTGACGACGTGCGTCGTACCGCCCTTTTTGCCTTGCTCGCTCATAGTTTGTGCCGCCAACTTCCCGGGTCGTGCGCGGCGATGCCGCGAAACTGTGCGACTTTTCTAGCGCCCGCGCCTTTCGGCCGAATGAAATTGAGCGATTGAATTGAATAGAACTTTAGGAACCGGCCTGATCGGGCCTTAATGAAAATACCTGCCCGCGATGACGCGGACGGGCCGGCCGTTTCCATTGTTCAGGAGTGCGTTACTTTTTTTCTTCCGAACCCGGGCTCGCCGAAATCTCGACAGAGCTGGTTCCGAGACCGCGCGGCGGCGTCACTTTTCCTTCCTTGTAACGCTGGATTGCAGGCTGAATCTTCTCTCCGTTCATCAGGATATCGCGCTCTGCGGCGTGACGCGGCCACGGATCGATCGTCTGCACGGCGATATTGCTCGCGTTGGCGTCGCTTACCGAGAGATGAATCGCATCACGCCGGTCGTAATGGACATCCGAACACGCGGCGAGCAGCAGCGAAAACGCGGTGGCGGCGGCAAACGGGCTTAGTTTATTGGTTTGCATTGACGGCAACCTCAGGGGTGTCGAGTTGATGGCCTACATGCGGACGGCGCGCAGCAGGACCATAGGTCTTGCGAATCTCGTGGCGCGTCATTTCATGCTTGCCATAGAGGAACAGATCGCTGTCGTTCGGCGGCACGGAGGCGTCGAGGGGCGTGCGAAGAAGATCGCCGGGCCGGGCCGGGCGCACGAGGCGCGGTGTCACAATGATGACGAGGTCGGTCTCGCGCTTCTGGAACGAGGCCGAACGGAACAGCGAGCCGATCACAGGCACCTCCGCGATCCACGGCAGTTGATCCGCCGCGGTGCTGCTGGTCGATTGCAGCAAGCCCGCAATCGCGAAGCTCTGCCCGTCGCGAAGCTCGATGGTGGTGCTCGCGCGGCGGACGATCAGGCTGGGAACGGCAATGTTGCCGACCTGCACGACATTCGTCGGATCGAGCTGGCTGACTTCCGGCTCGATCTTGAGATTGATGAGTCCGTGCGAAAGAACGGTCGGCGTGAATGCGAGGCCGACACCGAACTTCTTGAACTGGATCGTGACCTGGTTGAACTGCGAAGCTACGGGGAAGGGAAATTCGCCGCCCGCGAGAAAGCTTGCCGTGTCGCCGGAAAGCGCCACGAGATTGGGTTCAGCGAGACGCCGCGCCACGCCCTTCTGCTCCAGCGCGTTGATCATGGCGTCCACCTTGACGCCGCGATCCACGAGTCTGCCGAGCACGGCACCGAACGGCATCGTGCCGGAAATGAGACCCGCAGTGCCGGCCGCCGCGGAGATGTTGTTGCCGACCGCCTCCCACTGCACGCCGAGCTCGCGGCCTGCGTTACGAGAGGCTTCGACGAAACGGACTTCGAGCAGCACCTGCTGCGGAGCGGCGACGCTTACGGAGTTGATGACATCCGGGCTGAACTGCTTCGCGAACTGCAGCGCCTTGTCGAGCGTGACGGCATCCGGCACTATGCCCGAAAGCATGATCCGTCCGTTCACCGTGGTCACGCGCACCTTCGCTTCAGGATACTGCGCGCGGATCGCGGCCGAGATTGCGTTGGTATCGTGGGAAACCTCGACGTCGAACACGCCGACAAGCTGCTTGCCTTCGCCATAGACCGAAATGCGGGTAAGCCCGACCTTGCGCCCGAGCACGGAGAGCGTGCGATCCGTGAGCGGGATGACATCCGCGATCTCAGGGTCGCCGACGATAACATCCACGAAGCCGGTGCTGGTGCGGATGTTTTCGGATTTGCCGAGCGGCACTAGAACCTGCGATGTGCGTCTGTCCGGCGACATCTTTACGACCTGCATTTTCTTCGATTGCGCCTGCACTTCGCCGGAAGTCATCGCCGCCAGCGGGCCCGAAAGCGTGGCGAGCGCGAGGAACCACGAGACCGTCGCGCGCCTGAGGAGAGCCCAGCCGATTCCGCTGGAGTTCATGTTGTTCACGACGAGAGACCCCTTTTGCCCATGCCTATTCGGCTTATTGTGTTGCGCCTTGCGGGATCGCGCTGTTGGTCAAGGCACCCGCCGCCGCTTCGGCAGGCACGCTGTAGTTTTCCTTCTTCTGTCCGCGCATCACGGTTATGGTCGAAAAGTTCGATTTCGTGCCAGTCTTCTTCTGTGGCTTGCCGAGATCTTCGGCGGTGATCTGCCGCGACGGGAGATCCTTGATGTCTCCGGCCTGACGAAGCGCGAGCGTGAGCGTGCCGAGGGACGCTGCCAGCGAAAGCTTCTGGCCTTCCGTCATTTCGACTTCGAGTGTCACCGCCTTGACGACGGCCGGCTTGTCCAGGCGGTCGTCGGCGATCTGATCGATCGCGAGCACACGGACATTCTGCAACACGACGTCGGAGCTGCTGGTCGTGTTCGCGCCGCGCTCGCTGCTTACGTTGCGTGTAAGAAAGATATCGACGCGGTCACCCGGCAGCACGAAGCCCGCCACGCCCTCGATATCGTTGACGCGCACGGTCACCGCTTTCTTGCCGGGCGTAAGCACCGCGGAAAGCGTTGCCCGCTGGCCGGGGCCGGTCACTTTGCTCGCGAGGATCGGCTCGTTCTCCGCAATCGCCGTCAGCACCATGCGCTTGCCGGCGGAAAGCAGGGATTCGATCGAAGCGAAGGAGCCGTCCGGGATGGCGTTTTCCGGCCACGGCACTTCGCGCAGATTGCGCTGGTTCAACTCAACGCCGAAACGAATCGGTGCGGTGGCAACCACGATGGTGCGCGTCTTGACCGCGACCGGCACGGGCACATTTCTGATGCGCGCGTCGTTCTGGCTGTTGAGCCACGACTGCGCCACAAAAACGGCGAGCGCGCCGAAAATGAGCGCGACCACGATCATGAGAACTGCGCTGATACGCAAGACGATGTACCCCGGAAACGAAGACGAATTCTTGTTGCCGCAGTGAACATCGCCCGGGTATGGATTCCGGTGAAATAATTGCTCGCATTTGATCTAGAATGGGGGGCAATCGCTGGGCGTGGGACTGCTCCTGCCAAGGCGCCCGATTCCGCAGAAGAAAGCGTGCGGGATCGCGTTCGCAAATCATTCACGATAGCGAAGAATTTCCGGGGCGACCAAAACGGCGCTTCACCGGCGCATTGAGGCCGGACGTACTGCAAGCGGGTGAAGAGGCCGTCATGCTGGTATGGTTAATGCATATTAACCATAGAACCCGAAACCTCACTTTTATGGTGAAGAGCGAGTTAATATGAAGCTGTCCGGCGGCGGATCGCGGCGACTTTCAGCGTTCTGAAATCTAGGGCCCTGTTTCGAGGGCCATTTTCGTCCACCGGGCTTTTGATCGTTGCGTATGGGGAGGCGTGGCCATGAGCCTGCCGAAGTACACGTTGATCTCGAACCCCTGGTTCGTGCCGCCGGAAAATTATGGCGAAGCCTACCGGCTGCCGCCGTCGCAGGCGAAGTTTCCGAACCAACGCTTCTCCGAATTGCAGGTCGAGTTCGAGCAGAAGACCCGCGCCTGCTGGTGCTTCATGAAACCCAACGGGCGGCCGAGCTATACGCCGGGCCTTTTGCGCGACCTCGACACGCTGCAGCAGGCGATCAAGAGCGAGAGCAGCGAGGCCCGCGCGAACGGCGAAGCGCCGGTACAGTATTTCGTGCTCGCTTCGAAAATTCCCGGCATCTTCAATCTCGGCGGCGATCTGACGCTGCTTGCGCGTCATATTCGCAGCCAGGACCGGCATGGACTGATGACCTACGCACGGGCATGCATCGATGTGCTGCATCGAAACGCAGTGGGACTCGACGTCCCGCTCATGACGGTGGCGCTGGTGCAGGGTGACGCGCTCGGGGGCGGCTTCGAATCCGCTCTCGCCTGCGACCTCATCGTGGCGGAGCGTCACGCGAAGTTCGGCTTCCCGGAAATCCTGTTCAATCTCTTTCCGGGCATGGGCGCATTCAGCCTGCTGAGCCGGCGGCTCGACGCCGCGCGCGCCGAACGCATGATCCTTTCCGGGAAAGTGTATGAGGCCGAAGAACTCTACGACATGGGCATCGTGAACATCCTGACCGAACCGGGACAGGGCGAAGCCACGCTGCGCGAGTACCTTGCGGGCCGCGGCCGCCGCTTCACGTCGCAGTGCGCAGTCTATGAAGCGCGCCGCAAAGCGCAGCCGCTGCCATACGACGAACTGCGCGATATCGTGGAGATCTGGGTCGATACTGCGCTGCGCCTGCAGGAGATCGATCTGCGCAAGATGGAACGTCTGGTCGCCGCGCAGGACAAACGCAGAAAGGCCGGCGGAGCCCTGCGTCCGGTTACGGATAGCCGCGCTTAAGCCTGCTGCGGAAGATGATCCGAGCGCCCGCGCGCTGAATACGCTTTCAGCGCGGCGCGGACTGCACTGAATTCGTCGCCCAGCTTCGCCAGATAGTCCGTGCCGCGCTGCTCAAGCTCGCGCTCGCCGATGTGGCGCCACGACAGGCACATCTTGTAGATTCGGCGGGCACCGATATTCGCGGCGCCGCTGCGCATCGCATGCAGTTGCTCCCGGAATGCGTTCACATCGCATGACTTCGCGGACTGCTCGAGTTCTTCGAGCAGCGTTTCGGTGTCGCGAACGAAATCAGCGATCAGTTCATCCACGAACTTGGTGCCGCCGAGCGCTTCGAGATCGGTGAGCGCGCGAACGTCGATCGGCGAGACATCCGACGCCTTGAACTTCGGATGCGAGGCGATCCGCTTGACGGTTTCGCTTTCGGTGAATGTTTCCTGATCGCTTACCTGCTTCTCGATGACAATCGAGTTGATGATGCTGAGAAGCCGCGCCGGTTCGATGGGCTTGATAACGCAGGCATCCATACCCGCTTCCTCACAGCGCTGCTTGGTTTCCGGCGTAGCGTCGGCGGTCAGCGCGACAATAGGAAGCCGCGGCTTGCCGAGCGAGGCGAAGCGGTAGAGCTTGGTCGCTTCGATGCCGTTCAGAACCGGCATGTTC
This sequence comes from Hyphomicrobiales bacterium, assembly GCA_018335895.1. GTDB lineage: Bacteria > Pseudomonadota > Alphaproteobacteria > Rhizobiales > Xanthobacteraceae. The sequence continues at coordinate 6,912 of JAGXQU010000060.1, forward strand.
ACGTCCATCAGCGCAATGTCGAACGCCTTGACCTGCATGGCGTCGAGCGCCTGCTCGCCGTTCTCCACAATGCTGACATCGTGACCGACGCGCTCCAGAATCTTTCCAATCACCTTCTGGTTGGTGCGGTTGTCGTCGGCGACGAGAATGGAGAGCTTTCGCGCAGGCTGCTCATGATCGACTTTGCCTTCCTCGTCGATGCCGGCTGCATCTCCGGCCTTCGCGATTCTCAACGCAGCGCCCAACGTGGACGATTGAGCGGGCTTGGCGATGACGGAGGCAAAGTCAAACCGGTTAGGAAGCGGCAGCAACCCGGTTAGCGGCTCTGCCGTCAGCAGAACAACGGAAAGATTCGCGCCGCCATTCATCTTGTTCAGCGTCGTACCGACCGAAGCGGAATCAGGCTCTAGTTGATCGCCATCCACGATCACAATCGTCCGGCGTATGCCGCTGGCTTCCGGTACAGCGAACTGATCGCAGGCCTGGTCTGCCGTACGCGCGACCCCGACGGTTGCGCGCGAATCTTCCAGCATGCGTGTGATTTCGGTGGCGCTGTCATCGTTGCACGCAACGAGTATGACGCGCGTATCCGAGAGATCCGGAATCGAGCCGGCACCTTCGTTTGTGCCGATCTGGTAGCCCAGTTCGAACCAGAACGTACTGCCCTCGCCGGGCTTGCTGTCGACGCCGATCGTGCCGCCCTGACGTTCGATAAGCTGCTTCACAATGGCAAGGCCGAGCCCGGTACCGCCAAAACGGTCGACGATGCTTTCGTCGGCCTGCGTGAAGCTCTGGAAAATTTTCTCGCGCGCTTCTTCGGCAATGCCGATCCCGGTATCGGTCACTTCGAACCGGATCCGCGCCGTGCCGTCCTTTTGCTCGATCAGACCGGCTGCAATCGCAATGCTGCCGCGCTCGGTAAACTTGACGGCATTCGCCGTAAGATTGGTCAGCGCATCCTGCAACGCGCGCGAATTGCCATGCAGCTTATAGGGCGTGTGCGGGCCGACATGCAGCGAAAGGCGGACGCCCTTCTCCCTTGCCTGCGCGACCAGCATCGAACGGACCTGTCCCAATACCGCGTGCAGATCGAAATCGACCGAGTGGTCCGGCATCTGGCCGGCTTCGATGCGGGAGTAATTCAGAATGTCGTTGATCTGCGCGAGCAACGCGCGTGCCGACCCGCGGATCGTCTGGGTCATGTCGAGCTGCTCGGCATTGAGCTTGGTGTCGCGCAGCATATCGCTCATGCCGATCACGGCATTGAGCGGCGTGCGGAACTCGTGGCTCACGCTCGCAAGGAAGAGGCTTTTCGCCTTGTTGGCCTGTTCGGCCTCGTTTTTGGCCGCCTGCAGCTTCTTGATGAGTGTCGCTGCATAGAGCGGCAGGATCACGAGGCCGCCAAGCAGGCCATAGGCGAGCTTGGTGTGAAGCGCCCAATACTCGGTGGTCGCAACAACGGCCGAAAATCCGGCGACCGCGATCAGCATGGCGCCGAAGAGATACTTCAGGCCGAAGCGAAAGCCGTTTCCGAAAATGACCCAAAGATAAATCGGATAGAGCAACGAAAGCGCTTCGTCGCCGGCATGAATGCCCCAGGACAGAAATCCGAGATCCGAGCACATCGCGATGACGCGCCGCGGCACGGATACGCCCGGCTGGTAGAGCATGTGCGCAAGGAACGCGAACGAAATGCCGAAGAACAGCGAAGTAAGCAGAACGGCTTCGTAGGGAACCTCTACGCCGAACAGCGAAGCAACGCCGAGATAGATCAGAATAAGCGCACTGATGACGACGCGATTGACGACCATCTCGTGCTCGCCATCAGGCCTATTCTTGAGTCGGCTTTTCAGAAAGCCGATCAGAGAGAAGTGGGACTTCGCCGCCGCTGTCATCGGGTAGCCCTCATGCAGTCCGCGCCATTAGATTCTGCTGATTGAATAGGAAGGCGAAGTCTTCGGCGGGAACCGGCGGGCTGAAGTAGAAGCCCTGCACTTCGTCGCAGCCTTCGCTGCGGACGAAAGCGAGTTGCTCCGCGGTCTCCACGCCTTCCGCCATGATCTTCAGGTTGAGGCTGTGGCCGAGATTGATGATCGCCCGGACGATGGCGGCGTCGTTCGGATCGGTGTTTACGTTGCGGATGAAGCCCTGGTCGATCTTCAGGCGATCGACCGGAAGGGTCTTCACATAGGAAAGAGACGAATAGCCGACGCCGAAATCGTCGATCGAGAACGTGATGCCCTTCTCCTGAAGGAACCGGACGTCCTGCGCGACCGCTTCCGGGTTCTGCATCAGGATGCTTTCGGTCAGTTCGAGCTCAAGCGAACGCGGATCGAGGCCGGTCTTTTCCAGCGTATCCAGTACATGCTGGCGGATATCCTGCTTCCGGAACTGCACCGGCGAGAGATTGACCGCGATCCTGAAGGTACCGTGATCATTCGCCCAGATCTTCGCCTGCTGACAGGCTTCGTGCAGCACCCACTCGTTGATCGGGACGATGAGTCCGTTTTCTTCCGCGAGCGGAAGAAATTCGGCAGGGCGCACCAGACCCGAGCCCGGTCGCCGCCAGCGCAGGAGCGCCTCCGCGCCGATGATGCGGCCCGTGCGAAGATCGATCTGCGGCTGATAGTTGAGCAGGAACTGCTTCTTCGCCAGCGCCTGACGAAGATCGCTTTCGAGCACGATCGCCTCGCGCGCGATCGTGTGCATATCGGAGGCGAACACGCGCCAGGCGTTCCTGCCTTCGGCCTTCGCCTGATACATCGCAAGATCGGCGTTCTTTATCAGCGCGTCCACGTCGACGCCGTCGGTAGGATGTACGGTGATGCCGATACTGGCAGTGGTATTGATCTCCTGGCCTTCCAGCTCGAAAGGCTGCTCCAGCGCCTCGATCACCTTCTGCGCCAGCGTCACGGCGTCGTCGGTGCGGCCGATCTCGGTCTGCAGGATCGCGAATTCGTCGCCGCCCAGGCGCGCGACGATGTCGGTTTCGCGCACCGTCCTGCACAACCGCTGCGAGACCGCCCGCAGCAGCTGATCGCCCTGCTGGTGGCCGAGCACGTCGTTGACGCCCTTGAACCGATCGAGATCGAGCAGCAGCAGCGCGAACTGCTTGTCGCCGCGGCGCGTGCGGGCGATCTGCTTGCGGACGCTGTCGTGGAAGTAGGTGCGGTTCGGCAGCCCCGTCAGCGGGTCGTGATGCGCGAGATGATGGAGATGCTCCTCGGCCTGCTTACGCTCGGTGATGTTGAGCGAGGTCGTCAGCACGTTGATGATCTTCCCGGCGCGGTCGCGCAGGGGCGATTTCGTGGTCAGGAAGACGTGGCGATTTCCGGCGCGATCGATGATCTCTTCTTCATAGCTCGGCAGCCCTTTGCCGTTCTCAAAGACGACACGGTCAAGGCCGGCGCTCTGCGGGCCGAAATGCGAGCCGAAGATTTCCGCCGCGGTCTTGCCGCCGGCCTGCGTCGCATCGACGCCATAGAAATTCGCCGTGAAAGCGTTGAGAAAGACGCAGCGTCCGTCGCGGTCGGTTGCCGAGATCAGCGCGGGAACGGTGTCGATGACCTGGGCGAGGCGCTCGCGGCTGTCGCGCAGCACTTCCTTGCGAAAGCGCTCGCTGTCCATGAGCTCGCGCTCGAGCTCTGTGGCGCGGCTCTTGATGACGAGCGACTGCTTGCGGAGCTTCAGAAGGTTGCGGGCGCGCGTCAGAAACTCGTGATGATCGACCGGACTTTGCAGGAAGTCGGTGGCACCCGCCTCCAGCGCCTTCATGCGATGCGAGCGCTCTTCGTAAACGGTGATTACTACCGCGGGTACGTCGGCGCACTCGGGAATCTGCCGGAAGCGCCGGACGAACTCGGCGCCGTCCATGACCGGCATCTTGTAGTCGGTTACCACGAGATCGGGCGTGTTGTTCTTGATCCACTCGATCGCCTCGGCCGGATCGCCAAACGCGCGCACAGCCACGCCTTCCTCGATGGAAGTCGCGAGCTTCGCAAAAATATTCCGGTTCGTAATCCGGTCATCGACGATGACGATCAACGACATTCGCGAACGTAGTCCCCTGGCCTCGCCGCATGCAGCGGCATCATTCTTCTTTTCGCTACCGTGCGCCTCGTTGCTGAATCCGCGCGAGACGCATTTTGCTCGGGAACTTTTTAGCGATGATTGTTGAAGAAGCTGCTAACTGTCCGGCTACGAATTGTTAGCGTTGTTGCCCGCACAGACTGCGACTTCGGTAACGATTCCGGGTTCGTTAAGGCTAACGAAACGTTGCGGAAAAAGATAAACTCCCCGCCTTGCGGCGGGGAGTTTCCATTCGTGCTTGCGAAAGTGCGCGCGGCGATTAGCTGCCGCGTACTTCGCCGGAAATGATCGGGCCGAAGAATTCCCATCTTCCGCCCTTGAAGCGCATCATCTGGTTCTGCTCGATCGGATAGAAATCCGTCGCGCTCGTGTTCACCTTGATGCCGGGCAAAAGCAGGTCGAGTTCGAGATCCTTCATGCTGGCGGCTGCCTTCATGACGCCTTCGCGCGTCAGATTCTTGCCGGCCGCGAGCAGCACCTTATGCAGGTTCTGCGCGACGGTGTAGCCGTAGACATTGAAGCTCGAGGTCTTGTCGCCTTCGGGATAGTACTTGTCCATGAAGGCAAACCACTTCTTCATACCGGCGTCGTCTTTCCACTGCGGATCGTTCTGATCCTTCAAGTATCCGGTGGAGAAGATGCCTTCTGCATTTTCGAAGCCGGCCGGCTTCAGCACGCCGCCAACCGAGTTCGAGACCTGGTTGAGGAAGTGAGCCGGCTTCCAGCCGATCTCGGCCATTTTCTTGATCGACTGCGCCGCAAACTTCGGCGTGGTCGCGTTGAAAAGCACGTCCGCGCCCGATGCCTTCAGCGCGATGATCTGGCTGTCGACGGTCGGGTCGGCGACTTCATAGGGCTGCTCGGACACGATCATGGTCTTGGCCTTTGCGCCGAGACCGTCTTTCAGGCCCTTCACGTAGTCCTTACCGTAGTCGTCGTTCTGATAGAGAACGCCGATCTTGGCATTCGGGAAGTTCTTCAGAATGTAATCCGCATAGATGCGGCCTTCGCTCTGGTAGTTCGGCTGCCAGCCCATGGTCCACGGGAACTTCTTCGGGTCGCCCCACTTGGTGGCGCCGGTCGCAACGAAGAGCTGCGGCACTTTCTTGCCGTTGAGATAGCCCTGGATCGCGGTGTTGCCCGGCGTGCCGAGCGGCTGGAACACGAGGAGCACGTTGTCGGATTCCACGAGCTTACGGGTCTGCTCCAGCGCTTTCGGCGGCGAGTAGCTGTCGTCGTAAGAGATGAAGTTGACCATGCGGCCGTGGATGCCTCCCTCGGCGTTCACCATCTTGAAGTAAGCGGCGATCGACTTGCCGATCGTGCCGTAAGCGGAGGCAGGCCCGCTATACGGATTGATGTTGCCGATCTTGATTTCCTTGTCCGTTACGCCCGGCGTCTGCGCAGGGGCGGAGCCGGCCATCGTTACGGCGAAGCCCAGCGCGAGCGCCGAGACAATTCCGTATTTCTTGATCGTCATTGTTACCTCCCTTGGGAAAATGACCGTTCAGCTTCTCGCCTGCGCGAGCCGCTGCACGGCCAGTCGAAGCAATCCGGCAAGGCCGGACGGCATTACGTAGATGAGCAGGATCAGGAACACGCCGTACACGGTGCCGGTGAGTCCCTTCGAGCTCTGCTCGCCGATTGTCGGAAAGAAAGGAATGAACTTGCGGACGAAGTCGAAGAAAGCCGCAAGGCCGAAAGCAATGTGTTCGGCGATGTTCGGCACGAACAGGATGAACAACGCGCCGAGAAAAGCGCCGGGAATCCAGCCGACGCCGCCGACCACCATGCCGACGAAGATCGCAACTGCAAGCGTGATCTGGAAACTGTCCGGAGCGACGAAAGCGATCAGCATCGCGCTCAGCGCGCCGGCGACCCCGGTAAAGAGCGCGCTCACCCCGAACGTCAGGGTCTTGAACAGCGAGAGATTGATGCCCGTGACCTTGGCCGCGATGTGGTTGTCGCGGATGGCCTTCATCGCGCGGCCCGAGCGGCTGTTCACGAGGCTGAAGGCGAAAAAGAACATCAGGATCGTCACGGCGAACGTCACGTAGAAAGTCCACTGATCCTGATCCAGTTGCAGGCCGAAGGGCGCCTCCGGTTTCAGGTGGAAGAGCGCAAGTCCCTGCACGCCGCCGGTGAGATGCTCGATGGGCTTGAACTTGAGAATCTGCGGGGTCGCGATGGCCAGAGCAAAGGTCGCAAGCGCGAGATAGATTCCTTCCAGCCGCAGCGCCGGAAGTCCGAACAGAAACCCGAAGACGAAACAGACCGCAGCGGCAATCGGGATTGTCAGATAGAACGGCATATCGAGTTGCGTCATCAGGACCGCGGAGACATAGGCGCCGATCGCGTAGAACGCGCTGTGGCCGAGCGAAAACTGGCCGTTGAATCCGGTCAGCAGGTTGAGGCCGGCAATTGCGATCGCATAGATCAGCAGCTGCGTGATCTGGAACGTGAATACGCCGGACGCCATCAGCGGAAACAGGCCGCCCACGATGAGGATGAAAATAAAGCCTGCAAGCTTCCAGTTCTGCGCAAGCGTAATCACGGTTGCGCCGATTGCGGCGATCAGAACGGTGACGGGTGAAGTGGTTTTCATGACTACACCCGGCTTACGATCTTACGGCCGAACAAGCCGTTCGGTTTCAGGGTCAGAACGAGAATGATAAGCGCGAGCGCGATGGTGAGCTTCATCTCCGCACCGAATTGCGGGACGAAAGACGCAAGGTTTTCGATCACGCCGACCGCAAAGCCGCCGAATACCGCCCCGCCGGGGCTGGTCAATCCGCCGACGACCGCACCCGCGAAGCCGTAGAGCAGGATAGTGACCATCATGTTCGGCTCGAGGAACACGACCGGCGCGATCATGATGCCTGCAACCGCGCCGATCGCCGCGGCCATGCCCCAGCCCAGCGCGTTCATGAAGCCCACGCGAATGCCGACCAGCCTCGCGGAATCGGGATTTGCAGATGCCGCGCGCATCGCAAGGCCCACGCGCGTGTAGCGGAAGAACGCGTAAAGCATGACCAGCATGATGCCGGTCACCGCGATCATACCGGCTCCGTGTGCGCTGAGAATGCCGCCGCCGAGCACCGGCTTGGTGCCGAATGGCGTCGGGAACGGCTTGATCGTGAACTCCCAGATGAATCCCGCCATCGAATTGATGATGACGAAGAGCGCGATGAAGATGACGATGTGGCTGAGCACCGGAGCGTTATGCACCGGCTTGAAGACAATCCGCTCGATCGCATAACCGAGCACGAAAGAGATTGCGATGGTGAGGAAGAATGCGCCCCAATAGGGCATTCCCCAATGCATCAGCTGCCAGGCGATATAGGTCGAGAACATCGCCATCTCGCCTTGGGCGAAGTTAAGATGATCGATGGCCTGGTAGATCATGACGATGGAGAGCGCGATGCAGGCGTAGATCGCGCCCGTCGCAAGTCCACCGACGATTTGTTGTACGACCTGTTCCATCGTTCTTCCTCAATATCCGAGATATGCGCGCCGGATGTTCTCATCCTGGCTGAGTTCTTTGGCGGGACCCGACATCACGACCCGGCCGGTTTCCAAAAGATAGGCGTGGTCGGCGAGTTCGAGCGCGAGCGAAGCGTTCTGCTCGACCAGGAACATCGAGACCTTCTCTTTCTGGTTGAGCCGCCGGAGGATGCCGAACATCTCCTGCACGATCAGCGGCGCGAGCCCGAACGACGGTTCGTCGAGGAGCATCACCTTCGGCCGCAACATCAGCGCGCGTCCGATCGCGAGCATCTGCTGCTCGCCGCCGGAAAGCGTGCCGGCCTGCTGACGAAAGCGCTCTTTGAGCCGTGGGAAGTAAGTGAAGACGAGATCAATGTCGGCCGCGATCTGCCCTGCCGGCTGGGTGATGCCGCCGAGTTGCAGGTTCTCCTCGACCGTCTGCCGGACGAAAGTGCCGCGGCCTTCGGGCACATGCGCGACACCAAGGCGAACGATATCCGCCGTCTCCTTGTTCGAGATCAGCTTGCCGTCGAAGCGGATTTCGCCGGCGGTTTTCACCATGCCGGAGAGAGCGCGCAGCGTGGTTGTTTTGCCCGCACCATTCGCGCCGAGCAACGTGGTGATGCCGCCGGCATGCATGTCGAAATCGATATCGTAAAGTATCTGCGTCGGACCATAAAAGGCGCGGAGATTCTTCGCGGAAAGAAGCGGAGTGCTCATTTCTTGCCGCTCCCGAGATAGGCGCGGATCACTTCCGGATCCTGCTGCACTTGTGCCGGGGTTCCTTCGGCGATCTTTTTTCCGAAATCGAGCGCGACCACCTTGTCGGAGATCGACATCACGAGGCTCATGTGATGCTCGACCAGGAGCACGGTAACGCCGCGTTCGTCCCTGATCTGCTTGATGAGATCGCCGAGTTCGCCGACCTCGTGATGCGTGAGCCCCGCGGCCGGCTCGTCCAAAAGGAGAAGCGTCGGCTTCGCGGCAAGGGCGCGCGCGAGTTCCACGCGCTTCTGCGTGCCGATCGGAAGACCGGAAACGAGCGTGTCCGCAACTTTCCGCAGTTCCAGATAGTCGATGATCGCGCGCGCCTGCGCGTCGATCTCGCGCTCCTGCCGCCTTACCCACGGCAGGCGGAAAGAATCGCTGAAATAGTCGCTCTTCGTGACCGGATGAAAGCCGACCTTGACGTTTTCGAGAACGGACATGTTCTTGAACAGTGCAAGATTCTGGAAGGTCCGCGCGATCCCGAGGCTCGCGATCTGATGCGGCGCAAGCTTCAGGATGGATTTCCCGTCGAAGGCAATCTCGCCGCTATTCGGCGTGTAGAGCCGGCTCAGGCAATTGAACATCGTGGTCTTGCCGGCGCCGTTCGGCCCGATCAGCCCGAGGATCGTACCCTCGCGCTGATCGAAAGATATTCCGTCGAGTGCAACGATGCCGCCGAAGCGGACACCGACGTTCTCCACCGACAGGAGCGGCCGTGACGATGCCGATGCCCGCGCACTTCCCCGCGCCGGATTCCCGGCTACACGCATATCCATCATCGCGCGCTAAAGCGATGATGCAGTCTTCCCTTACTGCTCACGAGCCTTCCCCTGCTTGTGTCTTGTGTTCGGCGTTTCTTCCCTCAACCGCCGCCTATCGCGGCTTCTATGTTCTTTGCGAGATTGACGAGACGCGGCCCGACTTCCCCTTCGAGCTTCTCCCGCGATGTCTGGTACACGTTGGCGCCGCAGTTGAATGCGTAGACGCCGGAATCGTCCGGCGGGATCAGCGGCACGCCGACGGCGTAAACGTCCTTTTCCCATTCTCCGAACGAAGTGGTGAAGCCGCGTTCGGCAAGATCGCGGATCGCTTTTTCGATACCCGCCTTCACCTGCGCCCAGTTTTCGGCGGCATGGCGCTTGATGTGGCCCATGAGCCAGTCGCGCTCATCTTCCGGCAAGGCGGCGACAAGCGCGCGGCCCATGGCCGTAGTCCCGATCGGAATGCGCGAGCCGAGATTGAGGCGCAGCAGGCCGTCCGACTTCGAGCGGCAATGTTCGATGTAAATCAGGTGCATGCGGTCGCGGCTGCCGAGCGCCACCGAAGCGCCGGCATAGTTCGCGAATTCCTGCATCTGCTTGCGTGCGACCTGGCGGATACGAAGGTTCGCAAGCGTCGAGTAGCCGATCGAAAGCGCTGCCGGCGCGAGCGAGTATTTTCCAAGCCGCTCGACATGCGTGAGATAGCCGAGCTTGGTGAGCGTGTAGGTCAGCCGCGAGATCGTGGTCTTCGGCAGGCCGGTGCGCTCGGCAATTTCATTGTTGCCGAGCAGCCATTCGCCCGGCGTGAAGGCGCGCAACACGTCGAGGCCGCGCGCAAGCGCCACCACGAACTTGCGATCGTTGCCATCGTCGAGTTCGGAGAACTGACTGTCAGTGCGTTTCGACGCTGCACTCGGACTATGCACTTCCAAAGCCCCTGTTCTTTCCGGGCGGACTGATTGACTTCAATCGCACCACTTTCTAGCTTTCGGGTCAAGAATGCAGAACGATGTTCCGCGTAGCGGAAATGCCCTCTGGGCGCTGCAACAGTGTCTTGAGTAGGAACGGCTCGCCGCGCGGCAAAAATCCGCTACGCTTGCGGGCAAGAGGAAGCGCCAAGGAAAATATAAAGTGAGTGATCCAGTCACGCTGCGCCGCGAAGGCGTAATCGCCGTTATCACCGTTGACAACCCGCCCGTGAACGCGCTGAAGCACGCAGTACGTGCGGGCTTGCAGAAATATTTCAAAGAAGCCGATGCCGATGCCGGCGTGCAAGCGATCGTACTCACCTGCGCGGGCCGTACCTTCATCGCCGGCGCCGACATTACCGAATTCGGCAAACCGCCGATGGCTCCGAGCCTGATCGAGGCGATCACGGACATCGACAACGTGTCGAAGCCGACGGTCGCCGCGATCCACGGCACAGCACTCGGCGGCGGTCTCGAAGTCGCGCTCGGCTGCAATTATCGCGTGGCCAGCAAAGACGCGAAGCTGGGCCTGCCGGAAATCAAGCTCGGCCTCATTCCCGGCGCGGGCGGCACGCAGCGGCTTCCGCGGCTGATCGGTATCGACAAGGCGTTGCCGATCATTCTTTCAGGCAATCCGATTCCGGCTTCGCAAGCGCTGCAAGATGGTCTCGTAGATGAAATCGTGGAAGGCGATCTTCTCACCGGCGCGATTGCTTTTGCCAAACGGCTGGCCAGCGAGCAGCTCTCGCTGAAGCGCGCGAGCCGGATGGAAGACAAGCTTACCGAGTTTCGCAAGAACCCCGAGAAGTTCAACGAACTTGCCGCGAAAGCGGTCGGCCGCAACAAGGGCCTGAAGGCGCCGATGGCGGCGGTCGAGGCCGTGAAGATGACGCTTTCCGTCCCGTTCGAGGAAGCGGTGAAGCGCGAACGCAACATGTTCATCGAACTCTTGATGACCGACGAATCGAAATCGCAGCGCCATGCCTTCTTCGCCGAACGCGAGGCGAGTAAGGTACTCGATATGCCGGCTGATACCAAGGCGCGCGAGGTCAAGCGCGCGGCTGTGATCGGCGGCGGCACCATGGGCGGCGGTATCGCCATGTGCTTCGCGAATGCCGGAATTCCGGTGACGTTGATCGAAACCACCGACGAATTCCTGAAGAACGGACTCGCGAAAATCCGCACCAACTACGAAAACACCGCGAAGCGTGGCGGCTTGTCCGAAGCCGACGTCGAGAAGCGCATGGCGCTGATTACCGGCGCGGTCGGCCTGGAAGCCGCGAAAGACGCGGACATGGTGATCGAGGCTGTGTTCGAAGAGATGGGTCTTAAGAAAGAAATCTTCGGCAAGCTCGACACCATCACAAAAAAGGGCGCGGTGCTCGCCACCAACACGTCTACGCTCGACGTGAACGAGATCGGGAATTCTACCTCCCGTCCGCAGGATGTGATCGGGATGCACTTCTTCAGTCCCGCAAACATCATGAAGTTGCTCGAGATCGTTCGCGGCGAGAAGTCGGCGTTTGACGCGATCCAGACCGCGATCGCGATCGGCCGCAAGATCGCGAAAGTGCCGGTTGTGGTCGGCGTCTGTTATGGCTTTGTCGGCAATCGCATGCTGCATCGCCGCGGCGTGCAGGCCGACCGCCTCGTGCTCGAGGGCGCGTTGCCGCAGGAGGTGGACGCGGCCACCACCGAATTCGGGTTCCCGATGGGTCCGTTCGCGATGGGCGATCTTGCCGGCATCGATGTCGGCTGGCGCATCCGCCGCGCGCGCGGCGAGCGCAACGAGGTCGCCGATACGCTCGCGGAGGCCGGACGCTTCGGCCAGAAGACCGGCAAGGGCTACTATATATATGAGAAGGGTTCGCGAACGCCGATCCCGGATCCGGAAGTCGAGAAGATCATTCTCGACGCCTCAGCCAAGAAGGGTATCAAGCGCCGCCCGATCTCGAAGCAGGAGATCATCGAGCGCACGATCTACCCAATGATCAACGAAGGCGCGCGCATCCTCGAGGAAGGCATCGCGTCGCGTCCCGGCGATATCGACGTGATCTGGCTCTATGGCTACGGCTGGCCAGTGTGGCGCGGCGGCCCGATGCATTATGCGGACACAGTCGGCCTGAAGCACGTGCGCGACCGCCTCGCCCATTACGCAAAAGAGTCGGGCGACAAGACCTTGGAGCCCGCAAAGCTCCTCGACCGTCTGGCAAACGAAGGCAAGACTTTCGCGTCTCTCGCCAATGAGATGAAGAAAGCGTCATGACCTATAGCCGGCCTTATCCTTGGGAAAAGTCGTATCCCGCGGGCGTTGATCCGGCGGCGCCGATCCGTGCGGGCACGGTGAACGAACTCTTCGATCGCGCCGTCGCGGCCTACCCGGACAACTACGCGCTCGAATACCGCGACCGGCGGACAACATATAAGGAGTTGAGCGATCTGGTTTCCCGTGCCGCCGCGGGGCTTGTCTCGCTCGGCGTGAAGCCGGGAACCGCAGTCGGACTTTATCTCCCGAATACGCCGGTGCATCCGGTGATGTTCTTCGCAGTGCTGAAGGCGGGCGGACGCGTCGTTCACATGTCGCCGCTCGACGCCGAACGCGAACTTGCGCACAAGCTGAAAGATTCCGGCGCGCGCATCATGGTGACCACGAATTTTCCGGGCATGGTCACCCGCGCGTTGAAGCTCGACGCCGAGGGCCTGCTCGATCACCTGATCATCGGTGACGATGCCGAGTTCGGCCCCGCGCCGATCCAGTACGACCCGATCCCGGCGAACGGCCGCACGATTACGCTGAAGAACCTGCTGTCGCTGGCCTCGCCTCCGGCGACGTGGCCCGAGGTGAAAGAAAGCGACATCGCGCTCCTGCAATACACCGGCGGTACCACTGGCCTGCCGAAAGGCGCGATGCTCCTGCACCGCAACCTCACCTCGACGAATTCGATCTACAAGAACTGGGCGTCCGCGCAACGCGAACTGAAGTCCGGCGAGAAGGTCATCGTCGTTCTTCCCCTCTTTCACATCTACGCGCTCAGTTCGGTGTTCCTGCGGGCGATCGATCAGGGCAACGAGTGCATGCTACGCCCGCGCTTCGACGTGGAAACCACGCTGCGAGACATCGAGGAAAAGAAGGCGAATTATTTTCCGGGTGTGCCGACCATGTGGATCGCGCTGGTCTCAGCGCCGGGGCTGGAGAAGCGCGACCTTTCTTCGCTCTCAATGTGCGCCTCCGGCGGCGCGCCGCTTCCCGTCGAAATCTTCGACCGTTTCAAAAAGATAACGGGAATCTCTCTTCGCGGCGGCTGGGGCATGACCGAAACGGCGCCGGCCGGCACCAACCAGCCTTATGACGGCGACACGCCGCCCGGCACGATTGGGCTTCCTTTGCCCGGACTTTATATGGATATCGTCGCGCTGGATGATCCTTCGCGCACTTTGCCGTTCGGCGAAACCGGAGAGATGCGGATCAAGGGCCCGAACGTATTCGCGGGCTACTGGAACAAGCCGGAAGAAACCAAAGCCGCCTTCGTCGATGACGGATATTTCCTCACCGGCGACATCGGCTACATGGACGAGAACGGCTGGCTCTATCTCGTGGACCGCAAGAAGGACATGATCATATCAGGCGGCTTCAACGTTTATCCGAGCGTGATCGAGCACGCGCTGTTCGAGCATCCCGACATCGAAGGCGTAATCGTGATCGGCGTGCCGGACGACTATCGCGGCGAGGCGGCCAAGGCTTTCATCAAGATGCGCAAGGGTGCGGCGCCGCTCACCCTTGAAGCCGTCAAGGAATTTCTCGCCGACAAGGTCGGCAAACACGAAATGCCCGCGGCCATCGAGCTTCGCGACGCGCTTCCGATGACTTCGGTCGGCAAGCTCTCCAAAAAAGAGCTGGTCGAGGAAGAGCGCCGCAAATACCAGGCTTCGAAACAACAGAACACGCCTGCTTCCGCAGGCGCATCCAGACAGTGAGGAAATGAAAATGCGTGAGGCCGTTATCGTCTCTACCGCCCGCACCCCGATCGGCAAGGCCTATCGCGGCGCCTTCAACAACACCGAGGGGGCGACCCTCTACGGCCACGCCATCGAGCATGCCGTGAAGCGCGCGGGCATCGATGGTGCCGAAGTCGAGGATGTAGTGATGGGCACCGCGCTCCAGCAGGGCGCAACCGGCGGCAATATCGCGCGTAAGGCGCTCTTGCGCGCGGGTCTTCCGGTAACGGTCGCGGGCACCACGATCGACCGTCAGTGCGCCTCGGGCTTGCAGGCGATCGCTCTGGCCGCGCGTTCGGTGATCTTCGACGGCGTCGAAATCGCGGTCGGCGGCGGCGGCGAATCGATCAGCCTCGTGCAGAACGAGCACATGAACATGTTCCATGCCGTCGATCCTGCGCTGAAGGAAATGAAGGGCGACGTTTACATGCCGATGCTGGACACCGCTGAAGTGGTGTCCAAGCGCTACAACATTTCGCGCGAAGCGCAGGACGAATACTCGCTGGAGAGCCAGCGCCGCACGGCCAGCGCGCAGCAAGGCGGCCGCTTCAAGGAAGAAATCGCGCCGATTTCCACCAAGATGGCGGTGATGGACAAGGCGACCAAGGAAGTCTCCTACAAGGACATCACGCTCTCGCAGGATGAAGGCCCGCGTCCGGAAACGACTGCGGAAGGTCTCGCATCGCTGAAGCCCGTGCGCGAAGGCGGCTCGATCACCGCCGGCAACGCGAGCCAGCTGTCCGACGGCGCGAGTGCCGCCGTCATCATGAGTGCAGAAACCGCTGCCAAGAAGGGCCTCAAGCCGATGGGCATTTTCCGCGGCTTCGTCGCGGCCGGTTGCGAGCCGGACGAAATGGGCATCGGCCCTGTGTTCGCGATCCCGCGCCTCTTGAAGCGTCATGGTCTCAAGATCGACGACATCGACATCTGGGAACTGAACGAGGCCTTCGCGGTGCAGGTGATCTACTGCCGCGATAAGCTCGGCATCGATCCGGAAAAGCTCAACGTCTCGGGCGGCTCGATCGCCGTCGGCCATCCGTACGGCATGACCGGCGCGCGTCTCGCGGGCCACGTGCTGATCGAAGGCAAGCGCCGCAAGGCGAAGTACGGTGTGGTCACGATGTGCGTCGGCGGCGGCATGGGTGCCGCGGGCCTGTTCGAAATCAACTGAGCGGAGCGCGAGATGGATCTGAATTTCACCAAGGAAGAGATCGCCTTCCGCGACGAAGTACGCGACTTCTTCAAGAAAAACGTTCCTGCCGGGACGAAGAAGAAACTGATCGAAGGCCGCAAGCTCGAGAAGTCCGACATCGTCGACTGGCAGCGCATTCTGAACAAGAAAAGCTGGGCGGTTTATCAGTGGCCGAAGCAATACGGCGGCACCGGCTGGACGCCGGTGCAGAAGTACATCTTCCTGGAGGAACTGCAGCGCGCGCCCGCGCCAGATCCGCTCCCGTTCGCGGTGAGCATGGTCGGGCCGGTGATCTACACCTTCGGCAGCGAAGAGCAGAAGAAACACTTCCTGCCCCGGATCGCGAACCTCGATGACTGGTGGTGCCAGGGCTTCTCCGAGCCGGGCGCCGGCTCCGATCTCGCCGGCCTCTCCACGAAGGCTGTCCGCGAGGGCGATCACTGGATCATCAACGGCCAGAAGACCTGGACCACGCTCGCGCAATATGCCGACTGGATTTTCGTGCTCGCACGCACCGACCCGAAAGCGAAGAAGCAGGAAGGCATTTCCTTCATTCTTTGCGACATGAAAACGCCGGGCATCACCGTCCGCCCGATCCAATTGATCGACGGCGGCAAGGAAGTGAACGAGGTTTTCTTCGATAACGTGAAGGTGCCTTACGAGAATCTCGTCGGTCAGGAGAACCGCGGCTGGGATTACGCGAAATTCCTGCTCGGAAACGAGCGGACGGGTATCGCCCGCGTCGGCATCTCGAAGGAGCGCATCCGCCGCCTGAAGGAACTTGCCTCGCTGGAAGTTTCCGGCGGCAAACCGATGATGGATGACCCGCGCTTCCGCGCGAAGATTTCTGCGGTCGAGGTCGAACTGAAAGCGCTCGAGATGACGCAGATGCGCGTCGTCGCAGCCGAAGGTAAGCGCCGCGACAACAAGCCGGATCCGGCGTCTTCAATTTTGAAAATCAAAGGCTCGGAGATCCAGCAGAACATCACGGATCTCCTCGTCGAAGTGGTGGGTCCCTTCGCCCTGCCCTATGCGGACGAAGACGACGTCGCCGGGTCGAACGAACTGCCTGTCGCGCCCGATTACGCGGGTCCACTGGCACCGATCTATTTCAACTACCGCAAGGTCTCGATCTACGGCGGATCGAACGAAATTCAGAAGAACATCATCGCGAAAGCGATCCTCGGCCTCTAAGGCCGGGGCGGGGGAAAGAAAGACAAGCGTATGGATTTTGAGTTTTCCGAAGAGCAGCAGCTCCTGAAGGACAGCATCGAAGGCCTGCTCGGCGACAAGTACGACTTCGAAACACGGAAGAAGATTCTGGCAAGCCCCGACGGTTGGAGCCGCGAAATCTGGAAGCAGTATGCGGAGCTTGGTCTGCTCGGATTGCCTTTCTCCGAAGAACACGGCGGAATCTCCGGCGGGCCGGTCGAAACCATGATCGTGATGAGCGCGATCGGTAACGCACTTGCGCTCGAGCCATACCTGCCGACGGTCGTGCTCGCGGGCGGCTTTATCCGCCGCTTCGGCACCGACGCGCAGAAGAACAAGTACCTGCCGCAGATCTCGGAAGGTAAAATCACCGGCGCGTTTGCGCATACCGAACGGCAGTCGCGCTACGATCTGTTCGACGTGAAAACGACCGCGAAGCCCGCCGGCAGCGGTTTCACGCTCGACGGACAGAAGAGTGTGGTGCTGAATGGCGATCAGGCCGATTTCATCATCGTCACCGCACGCGTTTCCGGAAGCCAGCGCGATAAGGATGGCCTCGGACTCTTCCTCGTCGATGCGAAAGCGAAGGGGGTGACACGCCGCGGCTATCGCACGCAGGATGGGCTAACGGCCGCGGAAATTCAGCTTTCCGGCGTAAGCGTTGACGCAGATCAAGTGATCGGCAAGCCCGGTGCGGCATACCCCCTCATCGAGCGGATCGTCGATGACGGCATCGCCGCACTCTGCGGCGAAGCGGTCGGCGTATTTTCCGCGCTGACGGAAGCCACCACCGACTATCTGCGCACGCGCAAACAGTTCGGCGTGAACATCGGTTCGTTCCAGGTGCTGCAACACCGCAACGTGGAAATGCTGATCGCCGCCGAACAGGCAAAAAGCATGGCCTTTCTCGCAACCATGATGGTCAACGAGGAGAATGCGGTCACGCGCCGCAAGACGATGTCGGCGGCGAAGACCCAGATCGGCCGCTCCGCGCAATTCGTCGGCGAGCAGGCGATCCAGCTTCATGGCGGCATCGGCATGACGATGGAACTGAAGACCGGCCACTGGTTCAAGCGGGCGACCGCCATCGACATCCAGTTCGGCGACGCCGACTATCATCTCGAGCAATTCGGAAACATGGGCGGCTTCGAACCCGCCGCACAAGCAAAAGAATAAGGGAGAGAAAGAAAATGTTCATTCCGCTGTCGCCACGCGCGGCCGAACTCAAGAAGAAAGTCACCGCCTTCATGGACGAGCACGTCTATGCGGCGGAGCCGGTTTATGCGCGCCAGCTGAGCGAAAGCGGCGACCGCTGGAAGAGCCCGCCGGTGATGGAAGAACTGAAGAAGAAAGCGCGGGCGCAGGGCCTGTGGAATCTCTTCCTGCCGAAAGCCCACCATGAAGATGGGTTGACCAATTACGAATACGGCCAGATCTGCGAGATCATGGGCCGTTCGCCGATCGGGCCGGAGAGCTTCAACTGCTCCGCGCCGGACACCGGCAACATGGAAGTGATCCTGAAATACGGCACCAAGGAGCACCAGAAGCAGTGGCTCGAACCGCTGATGGACGGCAAAATACGCTCCTGCTTCGCCATGACGGAGCCCGCGGTTGCATCCTCGGATGCCACCAACATCCGCGCCGAGATCAAAAAGGATGGCGACAGCTACGTGATCAACGGCCGCAAGTGGTGGACGTCGGGGGCGAACGACCATCGTTGCAAGATTTCGATCTTCATGGGTCAGACCGATCCGAACGCGGATCCGCACAAGCGTCAGTCCATGATCCTCGTGCCGATGGAAACGCCGGGCGTGAAGGTGCTGCGTCACCTGAACGTCTTCGGCTATGACGACGCGCCGCACGGCCACGCCGAAGTCGTGTTCGAGAACGTGCGCGTGCCCGCTTCCAACATTCTCCTGGGCGAGGGCCGCGGCTTCGAAATCGCACAGGGCCGTCTCGGACCCGGCCGCATCCATCACTGCATGCGCGCGATCGGCTCCGCGGAGCGCGCCCTCGAGCTCATGTGCCAGCGTTCGGTATCCCGTACCGCTTTCGGCAAGAAGCTCGCCGAGCACAGCGTGAACAAGCACTGGATCGCGGAATCGCGCATGGACATCGATCAGGCGCGTCTGCTCACGCTTTACGCCGCGCACAAGATGGACGAACTCGGCAACAAGGAAGCGCGCGCGGAAATTGCGATGATCAAAGTGGTGGCGCCGAACATGACGCAGCGCGTGATCGATCGCGCGATCCAGATGCATGGCGGCGCGGGCGTCTCGCCCGACTTTCCGCTTGCCAAAGCCTGGGCCGGCAACCGCACGCTCCGCCTCGCCGACGGCCCGGATGAAGTGCATCGCGAGACCATCGCCAAGATGGAATTGAAGAAATACATGGCGACCGGCGGAAATACGCGCTGAGCGCACTCACCGGCAACAGCAATAACGATCGTCATGCCCGCGCTTGTCGCGGGCATCTCGTTTATAAGGCAGCGAGTTCAGAACGAGATGGCCGGGACAAGCCCGGCCATGACGTCAGCTGTTCGGCTTTGAAGTCCTACGGCGCAATCGTCACGCCGCCATCCACCACGATCACTTCGCCCGTAATGTAACTTGCTGCCGGCGACGCCAGAAACGCAGCGACGCCACCGAGTTCGTGCGGTTCGCCGAGACGGCGTAACGGCGTTTTGTTCTCGCGGTCATTGCGGAGCTGCTCGTTCTCCCAGAGCGCCTTCGCGAAATCCGTCTTGATGAGGCCCGGCGCAATACAGTTCACGCGGATATTCTTGTGGCCCCACTCCTGCGCGTAGTTGCGGGCGAGCGCGAAGTCCGCGGCCTTTGAAATTCCGTACGTTCCGATCATTGGGGAAGCCCGCAAACCGCCGATCGAAGAGACAATGATGATCGAGCCGCCGCCCTGCTTCGCCATATCCGGAATCGTAAGATTACAAAGCCAGACATTGCTCTTCACGTTCGAACCCATGATCTTGTCGAAGGCGTCGTCCGTGATTTCGCTCATCGGGCCGTAAGCGGGATTGACCGCCGCGTTGCAGACCAGAATATCGATGCGGCCGTATTTATCCTTGGTGCCTTTGACGAGCGCCTCGACCTCGTTCTTGCGCGAGATGTTGCAGGGAATGACGCTCGCCTCGCCGCCGTCGGCGCGAATCGCCTCTGCAACCTCTTCACAGGCGTCCGCTTTGCGGGACGAGACGACGACCTTGGCGCCGAGCCCCGCCATCGTCTCCGCGATCGAACGGCCGATGCCGCGGCTCGATCCGGTGATCAGCGCGACCTTGCCTGCGATGTCGAATGGCGATTTCATTTCCCGTTCCTCCCTGTCGCGCGATTCAAACAGTTTGGACGTAGTTGTCCACCTGCAAGGACAGCGTGCCGCAAGGCGGAAGGTTGTGAGGCCTTACATTCGCGGATAGGGTTCGCGCCGATATAAGAGGCGCCTTCGGGGGAGGGGACTGAAATGCACGAACTGAATCGCAAGCTCGGCACGGCCGCGCTTGGTATGGCGCTGCTGGCCGCGAGCGCACCGCAGGCTACCGCTGCGGAAATGAACGGAGCTACGCTCGGCCTCGTCTGGGCCCTTCCTTTTGCAGGCATCCTGCTTTCGATCGCAGTCTTCCCGCTGCTCGCCCCGCATTTCTGGGAACATCATTTCGGAAAGATTTCGGCGTTCTGGGCGGCTCTCGTCGTTATTCCGCTCGCTCTGGTCTTCGGCACCTCGCCCGCGGTCCACGCGCTCTCCCACACGGCGCTGCTGGAATATATCCCCTTCATCCTTCTGCTGCTCGCGCTCTTCACCGTTGCCGGCGGCGTCGTGGTTTCGGGCAACCTGCATGGCTCGCCCACGACGAACACGGCGATCCTCGGAATCGGCACGATCCTCGCGAGCATCATCGGCACGACCGGCGCCTCGATGGTTCTGATCCGCCCGATCATGCGCGCGAACGACGACCGCAAGCACAACGTGCATGTCATCGTCTTCTTCATCTTTCTCGTCTCCAATATCGGCGGCTCGCTGACGCCGCTCGGCGACCCGCCGCTGTTCCTCGGCTTCCTGCGCGGCGTAGATTTCTTCTGGACCACGACGCATCTGCTGCCTGAAACGGCATTCTGCGCTGCCGTATTGCTCGCCGGGTTCTTTGTCCTCGATACGATCATTTACCGGCGCGAAGGACACCTGAAGAAGGATCCCACGCCGGATCGGCCGATCCGCGTGAAAGGCGGCATCAACTTCATCCTGATCGGCGTCATCATCGCCGCGATCCTGCTCAGCGCGCGCGTGAAGCTCGGCACCTTCACGATCCTCGGCACCGAAGTTGCGATCCAGAACGTGCTGCGCGACCTCACGATGATCGTGGTCACGCTCGTTTCGCTGCGCTTCACGCCCAAGGCGAGCCACAAAGCAAACGGCTTTTCCTGGGGACCGATTCAGGAAGTCGCGAAACTGTTCGCCGGCATTTTCGTCACCATCATTCCGGTGCTTGCCATGCTGCAGGCGGGAAACAACGGCGCGTTTGCGCCGCTCGTCGCGCTTGTCACCAATCCTGACGGCAGCGCGAATAACATCGCTTATTTCTGGATGACGGGCATCCTTTCCTCGTTCCTCGACAATGCGCCGACCTATCTGGTGTTCTTCGAACTCGCAGGCGGAGACCCGCAGCAGCTCATGACCAAAGGCGCGCTTACGCTCACCGCGATTTCCGCAGGCGCGGTGTTCATGGGTGCGAATACGTATATCGGCAACGCGCCGAATTTCATGGTCTACGCGATCGCGCGGAACGGCGGCGTGAAAATGCCGAGCTTCTTCGGCTACATGCTGTGGTCGGGCGTGATCCTCGTGCCGCTCTTTATCATCGCGACGTTTCTGTTCTTCCGCTGATCAGGGACGCATCGCCGCCGCGCGTGGACCTGCCTTGCGGAGTTTCGCCGAGAGATTGGCGAACTCGCAAAGCAGAGGCCGCGTGCTGCGCGGGTCGATGATTTCTTCGGCCATGAAGGTCTCGGCGGTACGAAACGGCGAACGGAAGCGGTTGAGGCGCTCTTCGATCTCGGAGAGCAGCTTCTTCGGGTCGGAAGACGCCTCAAGCTCGGCGCGATAGGCCGCTTCGATCCCGCCTTCGATGGGGAGCGAGCCCCAGTCACCCGAGGGCCAGGCGTAGCGGTAATGCAGGCGCGAGTGGTTCATGTGGCCTGCGCCCGCCACGCCGAAGCTCTTGCGCACCATGATCGAGCATTGCGGCACTTCGCTCTGGTAGATCGCGGCGAGCGCCTTCGCGCCGAAGCGGATCGTGCCCGCCTTCTCCGCGTCGGGTCCGATAATGAAGCCCGGGACATCGACGAAATTCACGATCGGAAGATGAAACGTATTCGCGAGATCGATGAAACGCTCCGCCTTGCGCGCGGCGTCCGCGGTCCAGGCGCCGCCATAAAAGAACGGATCGCTCGCAAGCACCGCGACCGGCCAGCCGTCGAGGCGCGCAAGCGCGGTGATCACCGGGCCGCCGAACTTGCGTGACATCTCGAAGAGCGTATCCTTGTCCACCACTGCGTTGAGAATCTTCCGCATGTCGTAGACCTTGCGCCGGTCGCGCGGCACGGCGGAGAGGAGCGATTCTTCGCGCCGCGCCGGATCGTCCGCGGGCGTAAGGCGCTCCGGCAACTCGTTCACCGACGCAGGAAGATAGGAGAGAAACCTTCGCGCCTTCGCAAAGGCCTCATCTTCGCTCGCGACAACATCGTCCACCGCGCCGGCTTTGGCGTGGATCTCCGCGCCGCCGAGTTCTTCCTTGGTCATGGTGACGCCAGTACGGGCGACCACAGGCGGGCCCGCGATGAACATCTGCGAGATGCCCTGCACCATCACCGAATAATGACTCGATACCAGACGCGCGGCACCCAGCCCCGCGACCGAACCCAGGCCGAGCGAAACTACGGGCACGGTGCCGAGGTTCTTCACCACGAAATCCCAGCCGGGATTGTGTGCAAGATAAGTGTAGCCGAGCACTTCGATGGTCTTTACCGAACCGCCGCCCCCGGTGCCGTCGATCAGGCGCACGATCGGCAGGCGCAATTCGTTCGCCATCTGCTCGGCATAAACCTGCTTCTGCATGATCGCGGCATCGCCCGCGCCGCCGCGCACCGTGAAATCGTCGCCACCCACGACAACAGGGCGCGCGTCGATCTTTCCGCGTCCGAGCACGAAATTCGCAGGCTGGAAATCGGTCAACTCGCCGTTTGCGTCGTACTTTCCCTTTCCCGCAATCGCGCCGACCTCGTGAAAGGTGTCCTTGTCGAGGAGCCGCGCGATCCGTTCTCGAACGGTGAGCTTCCCGGCGTCCCTATGCCGCTTCACTTTTTCCTCGCCGCCCATTTTCTTTGCGAGTTCTTCGCGGCGGCGGAGTTCGTCGAGTTCTTTTTCCCAGCTCATGATTTCAACCTGTCCTACGCTTGACATCAGCGCTCGGCAGCAAGAATGCTCTGCGACGGATATTGCATCCGCCGCAGGAATTCCGAAATGGCCGAGTTCGAAGTCCGCTCCGAAATCGCAGGCGTCGTGCGGACGATCGAAGCCGCCGTGGGCAGCACGCTGGAGCGCGACGGTACGCTGCTCGTCCTCGAATCGATGAAGATGGAAATTCCCGTCCTCGTTCCGCAGGGCGGCAAGGTGAAGACGATTTTTGTCGAAGAGGGCGCAATGATCGAGGAAGGGCAGAAACTCGCGCTGCTTGAAGGATAGGCTGCGCTGCGGCCCGGTTAATGTCCGACGCCGAGATAGGCCTGCCGCACGCCGTCGTCATGCAGGAGCTTTTCGCCCGAGCCGGAAAGCACGATGCGGCCGTTCTCAATCACATAGCCGCGGTTCGCGAGCTTCAACGACATCGCGACGTTCTGCTCGACCAACAATACCGTCAAACCGGCTTCGTTGACCTTGCGGATGGTCTGAAACAGTTCCTGTACCAGCGCAGGCGCAAGGCCCAGCGACGGCTCGTCAAACATGATCAGTTCGGGCTGTCCCATCAGGCAGCGTCCGATCGCGAGCATCTGCTGCTCGCCGCCAGACATGGTGCCTGCGAACTGCTCGCGCCGCTCGGCCAGGCGCGGGAACAGCGAATAGACGCGCTCCATCTCGCTGGAGAGTTTTTCGCGGGCGCGCGGCAGCAACGCGCCCATCTCGAGATTTTCCTGCACCGTCAGTGTCGGAAAAATCTGGCGGCCTTCCGCGACCTGGCCGATGCCGAGATTGCAAACCACGTAGCTCGGCTTGCCGGTGATGTCGCCGCCCTTGAAGCGGATCGAGCCGCCGCGCGGGCGCTCGATGCCGGCAATGGTGCGAATGAGGCTCGATTTCCCCGCGCCGTTCGCACCGACGATGGCGACCAGCTCGCCCTGCCCGACTTCGAGCGAGACGCGGTCCAGCGCCTGCGCGTCGCCGTAGTACAGATCGAGCTCCTTGATCTCGAGGATCACAGCGCTTCCTCCCCGAGATAGCATTCCAGCACTTTCGGATCTTTCGCGATCTGATCGGGTGTGCCGCGCGAGATCAACTCGCCATGATGCAGCACGACGATATTTCCGGCGAGCGCCATCACCGCTCGCATCACATGCTCGATAAGGAGAATCGTGAGGCCGCGCTTGTTGAGATCGAGCAGCACGCGCACCATCAGGTCGACTTCGGTCGGGCGCAATCCGGCCATCACCTCGTCGAGCAAGAGCAGTTTCGGCCTGGTTGCGAGCGCGCGGGCGACTTCGAGCCGCTTGCGATCCGGAAGCGTGAGCGTGGAGGCCGCCTGCATGCGTTTCGGCGCGAGGCCGAGGACGTCGAGAACTTCTTCCGCGACCTTGCGGGCTTCGACGACCGACGCCGTTGCATTCAATGCGCCGACCACGACGTTATCGAGAACGCTCAAGCCGGCAAATGGCTTCACGATCTGGAACGTACGGCCGATACCGCCCTTGCAGATTTCGTCGGGGCGCTTGCCACCGATCGCAGCGCCGTTCAGCTTCACCGATCCGGAGTCGGGTTTGTAGACGCCCGCGATCATATTGAAGCAGGTGGTCTTGCCCGCGCCATTCGGCCCGATCAGGCCGACGATCTTTCCTTCCGGCACTTCGAAGGTGACGTTCTGCACGGCCTTGAGGCCGCTGAAGCTTTTCGAGATGCCGGAGACTTCGAGGAGTGCCACGGTCAGCCCTCCTTCCGTTCGGTATCGCGGTCCAGTCCCAGTTTCTTTTTCAGCGGCGGCCAGACGCCGTCGGGAAGAAACATTACGACGACCAGCAGGCAAAATCCGTAGAACACCTGCTTCACGCCCGGCAAATCGACGCCGAGACGCAGCATCACTTCGCGCAGGCTCTCCGCGAGTCCGGTCAGCAGGAACGCGCCGACGATCGGGCCGAACAGCGTGCCGATGCCGCCGATGATCGGGCCGAGGATGATTTCGATCGAGCGCGAGATGTGAAACACCTGCTCAGGAAACAGGTTGTTGTAGAAGAACGCGAAGAACACGCCGCCGAGCGCGGTAAGTGCCGCCGAAAGCACCACCGCGTACATCTTGTAGCGGAAGATGTTGATGCCGAGCGCTTCCGCCGCCTCGGGACTTTCGCGGATCGCAAGCCAGTAGTAGCCGGCACGGCTCCGTAAAAGCAGATGACAGAGGATGAATACGGCAACCGTCATGGCGAGCAGAATGTAATAGAACATCCGCTGGCTGCCGCGCAGGTTGAAGAAATCGTTCTGCGTATAGTTCGCGACCGGAAGGAAAAATCCGCCAGCGCCGCCGACCCACGTGAAGTGATCGAAGCCGATGCGCGCGAACTCCGCAAACGCGATCGTGAGAATTGCAAAGTAGACGCCGGAGACGCCAAAGCGGAACGCGAGAAAGCCGATGAGTGCTCCGACCGCGCCGGAAATCGCGAGCGCTGGGAATAGTCCGATCCACGGGCTCACGCCGAATTTCACGTAGAGCGCGGCAGTGATGTATGCGCCGAGACCGATATAGAGCGCATGCCCCAGCGAAAGCTGACCGGCAAAGCCCATCATGATGTTCCAGCACTGGCCGGCATAGGCGAAATAGAGAATCGTGACGAGCACGACGAGCACGTAATCGTTCGCGACCATCGGCGCGAACAGAAGTCCGGCGAAGAACAGCGCGAGCAGTACGAGCGCGGAGCGCGGAACACCGTCGAGAAGAAATTTCATGCCGTTTTCCGTCCCATGATGCCCTGCGGGCGGAAAAGAAGGACGAGCACGAGAATGGCGAACGAGAACATCGTTTTCGCGGACGGCGTGAAGAAGAAGCCGCCGAGCGCCTCGGTCAGTCCGATCAGAATGCCGCCAACAATCGCGCCGGGCATCGACCCGAGCCCGCCGGTGATCACGATCACGAAGGCCAAGAGGGTGTAGGCCGGGCCGATCGCGGGGGTAACGTCGGTCACGATCATCAGCATGGTGCCCGCGGCGCCGACACAGGCCGCGCCGATGCCGAAGGTCAGCGCATAAAGCTGCTTGACGTTGAGGCCGACGACGAGCGCGCCGTGGTAGTTATCCGCGCAGGCGCGGATCGCCTTGCCTGTAAGCGTGAGGCGAAAGAAAGCGAACAATGCGACCGCAACCAAGAGTGCCGCGATCGCCGCATAAACCTTGCCCGCATCGATGATGACGCCGCCGAGATCGAAGCTGTCGAAAGAGTAAGCGGTGGTAATGCCCTGCGAATCCGGGCCGAAGATCAGCAGCAGGCCGTTCACCATGACGATGGCGACGGCGACCAGAAGCATGAACTGGCTGTGCTCGGGGCGATTGATGAACGGATTAATGATCGCGCGCTGCATCAGATAGCCGAGCGCGAACAGAACCGCCGAGATCGGCACCAGCATGATCAGCGGATCGAGGCCAAGCGCCGAGAAGAGAACGATCACGAGGTACATCGCGATCGTCATCATCTCGCCGTGCGCAAAATTGACGACCCTGACGACGCCGAAAATCACCGAAAGGCCGAGTGCCATCAGGCCATAGACAAGGCCCGTCAGCACACCGCTGATTGCGATTTTCAGAATGACTTCGGTTGTCACGGCTTAGCCCTGTGCAGCAACACTCCGGCCGCAGTTAGCGGCCGGAGCAATTGTTATGCAAACGCTGCTTAGCGCTTGTCGTACGGAGTCATCGGATGTTGCGGCTTGGCGTTCGACGCCGAAGCCGGCGCGATCGTGACGAGCTTGCCGCCGCGATTCTGGATCGCCGAGTTCTTGAGCGCCGCGTTCTGCCCCTTGGCATCGAACTGGATGCCCGGGCCCGGCGAGACGTTATCCTTGATATTGGTCGCGCGGATCGCGTCTGCGAGGGCCTTGGGGTCAGCGGAGCCGGCGCGCTTGTAGGCATCGGCTGCAATGAGAAGCGCCTCGAAGGTGTACACGTGGTTCGTGTTCATGTTGAGACCCGGATGCGCCTTGGCGAGCGCAGTTTCGAGCGCCTTCGAGAGCTTCTTGTTCGGATCGTACCAGGGCACGAAGCTCATCGGGCCGTCGCCGAGCTTGCCGAGAGTCTTCAGATACTGGTCTTCGTACCAGCCCGGGCCCATGGACAGGATCGCTTTCGGCGACCAGCGCTGCTTGATGAGTTCGCGGGTAATCAGGATCGCGTCGTTCAGGCGGCT
The DNA here is from genome assembly GCA_018335895.1 of Hyphomicrobiales bacterium. GTDB lineage: Bacteria > Pseudomonadota > Alphaproteobacteria > Rhizobiales > Xanthobacteraceae. Next base: position 34,047 of record JAGXQU010000060.1, read on the forward strand.
GACCATGACGAGCGCTTCCGCGTTCGTGGCTTTCGCCTTTGCGACTTCGACCGAGAGATCGCGTGCGGTGCCGTCATAGGCGATGGTCTCGAGCACCTTGTAGGGCGTTTCCGGGTACTTGCCCATGATGCCCGTGAAGCCCTTCTGCATCGCGGCGCCGAAGGTGTCGTTCACGTGCATGAACACCGCCGTCTTCGGTGCGTTGCCGGTCGCCTTGAAGATTTCGATCTGGTTCTCGAAAGCGTTCGAGAGAATCGTCGGCGCGGTCGGGAAATTGCGGAACACGAACTTGTAGCCCTGTTCCGTGATCGGCGGCGCGGCGGCGATGTTGATGACGTAAGGAATGCCGCGCTGTTCCGCGACCTGTGCGATCGCGGTCGACTGGCCGGAGTCGAACGCGCCGATGAGGAGCTGCGCTCCTTCGTTGATCAGGCGCTCGGCGCGGGCACGGGCAACTTCGACGTTGGTTTCGGTGTCGCCGTTCATGATCTGCAGCGACGGCAGATTGAGATCCTTTAGAATGCCGGCGGTGATATCGACACCGCGCTGGCAGTCCTGGCCGATGCCGGCCTGCGCGCCCGAACGCGGCAGCAACACGCCGACTTTCAGCGGCGCGCCCTGTGCGGAAATGATGTTGAACGGTGCAGTACCCGCGACGATACCGGCGGCACCCATGCCAGCGGTGAATGTGCGGCGCGAAATGCGCGTCTTCGAAGCCATTTTCGTTTCCTCCCCTGAACTTCGTTGCTTTTTGGCGTCGTTCTTGTCGGCAGTCTGCCTCGCTGCCGAGGCCATTGTCGATCATTATATCACATTACAATTCGAAGCGGGCTTCGTGTAAAGCGTCTGATCTTATTATGAATTATAATACATTTGGTTCGTGCGACTGCAATACTGCGGTGCACATTGCTTGGCACGCCAACGAGGCGGACGACGCTCTCATCCTTTTCGCCAAGCGCGCCAGAAACATGCTTGCCGCATGCGTGTTGGCAATTCATACTTGAACTTAGCTGGTAACGAAGAAACGAGATGCATCCTGCGCGCGCCGGAAGGGACGCCACGGAGCGATACTCGCAGCGATTGCCAGACTGGGAGGAAACGATATGCACAATAAGTCACGAGTCTCGCGCCGCCGCGTATTGCAGATGGCCGGCGTAGGTGCCGTCGCAGCGGCATTTCCCTTTGCCCGTCCCGCCATCTCGCAGGGCGCTCCGCTCCGCGTCGGTCTCCTGCTGCCCTACAGCGGCACGTTCGCCGCGCTCGGCACCGGAATCACCAATGCGATGGACCTCTACGTAAAGCAGCAGGGCGGCAAGCTCGCCGGCCGCACCATCGAGTGGATCAAGGTCGATGACGAATCCGCTCCGCCGAAGGCCACCGAACTGACCTCCAAGCTCGTGCAGGGCGAGAAGGTCGATGTGCTTATCGGCACCGTGCACTCCGGCGTCGCCATGGCGATGGCCAAGATCGCGCGCGAAGCGGGTCTGCCGACGCTGATCCCGAACGCGGGCGCGAACGTGCTGACCCGTGCGCAGTGCGCGAAAAACATCTTCCGCACCTCGTTCGGCAACAGCCAGCCCGGCGTCGCCGCAGGCCTCGCGATGATCAAGGCCGGCATCAAGACCGCCGTGACGTATTCCTGGGGCTATGCGGCCGGCGAAGAATCCGTCGCGGGCTTCAAGCAAAGCTTCCTCGCGGGCGGCGGCAAGATCATCAAGGAACTCACGCTGCCGTTCCCGAACGTCGAATTCCAGGCCGGTCTCGCCGAGATCGCCTCGCTGAAACCGGAAGCGGTTTACTCCTTCTATGCCGGCGGCGGCGCGCTGAAATATATGCAGGACTATGCAGCCGCGGGCCTGAAGAACTCCGTGCAGCTCTGGGGTCCCGGCTTCCTCACCGACGGCGTCGAAAGCAAGGTCGGCGCAGCGGGCGATGGCGTGAAAACCGCGTCGCATTATGTCGAGTCGCTCGACAACGCCGAGAACAAGAAATTCCGCGCCGACTACAACGCGGCTTTCAAGATGTTCCCGGACGTCTATGCGGTGCAAGGCTGGGATACGACCATGCTGCTCGACATCGGCCTCAAGGCCGCCGGCGGTGACGTCAAGAAGCAGGACGCGATGTTCAAGGCGATGCGCGAAGCGAAATTCAACAGCCCGCGCGGGCCGTTCCGTCTCTCCGCCGCACAGAACCCGATCCACAACTTCTATCTCCGCGAATTGAAGGGCGGCGAGAACAAGTTCCTCGGCATCGCGGCGGCGGACGTCTCCGATCCGACGACCGGCTGCAGCCTCGCCTAAGCCGATCCGCGAATTGAAGCGAGCGGGGGCGCAAGCCCCCGCTTGCCGCTTATAGTAATCGCTACGTGCAGGCGCCGGGGGACGCCGCGTATGGATCTCGCTCTCATCCAGTTGCTGAACGGCGTGCAGTACGGACTGCTGATCTTTCTTGCCGCGTCCGGTCTCACGCTCGTGTTCGGCATCATGGGCGTGATCAATCTCTCGCACGGCTCGTTTTACATGCTCGGCGCATACGGCGCGCTGACGCTCGTCGGCTTCACCGGCGACATATTCCTTGCGCTGCTGATCGGCGTTCCGCTCGCCTTCGTTTTCGGCATTGCGATCGAGTGGCTGTTCATCCGCCATCTCTATGACCGCGATCACCTGCAACAGGTGCTGCTCACCTTCGCGCTGATCCTGATCTTCAACGAAGCGCAGAAACTGATCTGGGGCAGCTATCCGCACAGCGTTCCCGTGCCGGGCTATTTGCAGGGGGGTGTGCGCATCTCCGAGCTGCTCACCTATCCCTATTATCGTATCGCGGTCGCGGCCTTCTGCGTCGCGCTCGCGCTCGCAATGATGTTCGTGATCCAGAAGACACGGGTCGGCCGTATCATCCGCGCGGGCGAGTCGAACCGCGAAATGGTGGAAGCGCTGGGCATCGATTCGCGGCTTCTGTTCCGCTTCGTGTTCGCCGCAGGTGCGGCGCTCGCCGCCACTGCAGGCATCGTCGCGGCGCCACTCGAGAGCGTCTATCCGGGCATCGGCGAGCCGGTCCTGATTATTTCTTTCGTCGTGGTCGTGATCGGCGGG
>JAGXQU010000061.1 GCA_018335895.1 Hyphomicrobiales bacterium
GGCCTGCCGCCAGTCGAAATCGACACGCGGCTCGTGGAGATGGCGGACGCGCAGGCGAAAGCCATGGCGAAGCGCAATCAAGTCACGCACGATCCGGGCGGCCGCGGATTCAACAAGCGCTTGAAGGCTTCTGGTTTCGAGGCGAAGTCGGCGGCAGAGAATGTCGGCGCCGGTTATCACACGCTCGCCGAGGCGTTCTCTGGCTGGCGCGATTCGCCTTCGCACAACAAGAACATGCTGCTCTCGGGCGCGACCAAAATGGGGATCGCGACCGCCTTCGCTCCGAACTCCAAGTACAAGGTGTTCTGGGCGCTCGTACTCGCGGAACCGGACAAGTAGCGCTACAACGCTTCCCGGAAGAAACAGGCCGGAGAAGCGAAGGATGTTGCCAAGGGCGAACAGTTTCGACGAACTGACGCGGAACTTCCGCTGGCAGATCCCGGCCCGCTACAACATCGGCGTCGATATCTCCGACAAGTGGGCCGCGACCGATCCTTCGCGCGCTGCCATCATTCACGTGCATCCGGACGGCCGTAGCGAAACATTCTCGTTCGGCTGGCTCTCGGAAACCTCCAACCGGCTTGCGAATGCGCTTCGCGCGAAGGGCGTCGAGCGCGGCGACCGCGTCATCATCTACATGCCGCAGGCGCCTGAAGTCGCTGCCTGCCATGCCGCGATCACGAAGCTCGGTGCTGTCGTGCTTCCGGTCGCGATCGTGTTCGGCCCGGAGGCGATTTGCTACCGCCTGCAAAATTCCGGCGCGAAGGCCGTCATCACCAACGCACAAGGTGCTGCACGGATTGCCGAGATTCGCGCCGAAGCGCCGGAATTGAAGCTCGTCGCCTCCATCGACGGCGCCGCCGGCGGCGCGGAAGATTTCGCGGCACTCATCGCGCAGGCCTCTTCTTCGTTTACGCCGGTCGATACCTCGCCCGATGACCCGGGACTGATGATGTACACCTCCGGCACCACAGGGCAGCCGAAGGGTGCGCTGCACGCACATCGCGTCGTGCTCGGCCATCTGCCGGGCGTGGAGATGCCGCACGATCTCTTTCCAAAGCCCGGCGACCTGTTCTGGACGCCCGCCGACTGGGCTTGGGCCGGCGGCTTGCTCGATGTGCTCTTGCCCTCGCTCCATCACGGCGTGCCGGTGGTCTCGCGCAAGTTCGACAAGTTCGATCCGGAAGAAGCCTATGCGCTGATGGCGAAGCAAAACATCCGCAACGTCTTCATCCCGCCGACGGCGCTACGCATGCTGCGCTCAGCGAAGAACCCGCGCGGCCGCCACGATCTGAAGTTGAGAACGCTCGGCTCCGGCGGGGAATCGCTCGGCGCGGAAACCTACGACTGGGGCAAGGAAGCATTCGGTCTCGTCATCAACGAATTCTACGGCCAGACCGAATGCAATCTCGTGCTTGGTTCCTGCCACATGCTCGGCGTGTCGAAGCCGGGTGCGATCGGAAAAGCCATTCCGGGTCACGAAGTCGCGGTCATTCGCGCCGACGGTTCGCGTTGCGAGCCGGAGGAGCTCGGCCAGATCGCCGTGAAGCGGCCGAACCCGGTTATGTTCCTCGAATACTGGAAACGGCCCGAAGCCACGCGTGACAAGTTCGTTGGCGACTGGATGCTTACGGGCGATCAGGGCGTGATCGACGGCGAAGGCTATTTCTTCTTCGTCGGCCGCGACGACGACGTGATCACGTCGTCGGGCTACCGCATCGGTCCCGGTGAGATCGAAGATTGCCTCATCCGCCATCCCGCGGTTGCGCTCGCGGCCGTAGTCGGCAAGCCCGATCCCGTGCGCACCGAAATCGTGAAAGCTTTCGTACAGTTGAAAGCAGGGCATGCGCCGTCCGACGCGCTGGCGGGCGAAATCCAGAATTTCGTGAAAACGCAGCTTGCCGCGCACGAATACCCGCGCGAAGTCGCCTTCGTGGATTCGATGCCGATGACGACGACCGGGAAAGTCATCCGCCGCCTGTTGCGCGAGCAGGCTTGACGCGAGCTAGGACGGTTTGCGCCAGACGAAAACGTGCAGCCCGAGCTTGCGCTTGGTCACGAAATAAAGCATCGCCGATTCGAAAATCATCGCTGCCGAGATCGCGATCGCCGCGCCGTAGAGCTTGAAGTGCGGGATCAGGAGAAAGCAGAGCGCGAGATTGACGATGAACGCGAGCGCGTAGATCGCGGCACAGGCGCGTTGCTCGCCGACCATGTTGAGCAACCGCTCCACCGGCCCCACGCCCGCACGCGCGAGCAGTCCGATCGCGAGGACGAACATCAGCCCGTAGCCGGAAGCGAAACCTTCGCCGAACAGCGAAAGCAGGAACTTGCCGATTACAAGCAGGCCAATCGTGCCCGCGAGCGAAGGCCAGAACGTCCATTTGATCGAGTCGCTCAGAAAGCGCTCCAGCCGCTCGCGCTGGCCCGAGACATGATACTCGGCGAAACGGTGCGCGGTCGCAGCCGATACGGCGAAATAGACGAAGGCGACCAGCGCCAGAATTTTGGTTGCCGCGTAATAGACCGCGACCTGATCCGGCTTGACATAGACCTCGAGCACGAGAATGTCGGTATAGGTCAGGAGAAAGTAGAAACTCTCGACCATGAAGATCGGGAAAGCGGTCGCAAGCCAGAACTTCGTTTCGTATTTCTTCGGGCCCGCCGGAACCTTTTCTTTCAGGCGGCGGTCCAGCATCAGCATCTGCGTGACCGTCACCAGCCAATAGGCGATGACCGTGGACGCCATCGCGTACAGCGCCGTGTTCGGAAGTCCGGCAAAGTGGAATCCCGCCATGAAGGCGAGGATCACGAGCGGACGCGCGATGTAGCCGGGCGCGAGCGCCATATCGATCCAGTTGTAGGACCGCGAGATGCCGTCCTGCGCCGCGGATAGTGCGTGCATAGGCAGACACGCGCACATCAGCACGAGCGGCACCACGTAGTAATTGTCCATGTACTGCCGGAACATAAACAGGATCGCGATCGTGGTTCCGCCAACAAAGGTCGCGATGCCGACGACGAGCCAGCGGCTCGCGAAGATATAGCCGCGCAGCCGCGCGTCATCGCCCTGCGTGGCATATTCGGGAATGAAGCGTTGCGCCGCGGTGCAAAGGCCGAGCGGCATCAGGCTGCCGATCAGCAGCAGCCAGGTCCAGACATAGACGTAGATTCCGAATTCGTGGCCGCCCATCCAGCGCGCAAGCACGATCTGCGAAACGAACGCTACCGCGGCACCCGCGATACGAATGGCGAAGGCGGTCGCAGCACCACGCCGCGCGACCGAATGATCGCTGCTTCCGGTAAAGAGACCGATCGCACGCGCGATCAGCCCGCGCACGATTGCACGCAGGTTCCGCTGCTCCGCTCGATCCGGATTGGCAAGGCTCACGCCAATCTCCCTGTCCCGGGGCTTTCGCCCGCATTTTCGGGAGAGGTAGCAGAGCGTTGTTAAGAAACCCTTCAGGAAATCGGCGAGCGGTCAGCCCTTGAAGCCGCCGCCTTGGAGATAGGCGATCTCTTCGGGCGTGGATTTCCGGCCGAGAATCTCGTTCCGGTGCGGGAACCTACCGAAGCGCGCGATCGCGTCGCGATGTATCTCGGCATACTTAATGTTCTCTTGCTTTCCGCTCGCGGTCATCAGTTCGACGCAGCGATCCTGATCGGCAAGCGATTCCGAATGCATGTATGGCATGTAGAAGAAGGTGTGCACTTCGGGATCGATCGTCTTGTCGCGTCCCGCGGCAATCGCGCGGCCCGCGATCTGCTTCGCCATTTCGTCGCTCGCGAAAGCCTTCGGCGTTCCGCGAAACATGTTGCGCGGAAACTGATCGAGGAGGATTACGAGCGCGAAGGTGCCGTAAGCCGAACGCTCCCAGTGCGAAAGCTCGCCGCGCGCACCGGCTTCGTAGGTTTCCAGAAAGCGCGCGCGGATCTGCTCGTCGAAGGCCGGATCGGCGGCGAACCACTTGTCCGGTCCGGCATCCTTCCAGAACAGGAATATCTCCTCGGGCCGCGCGATCGCCATCTAGAGCCTGAATGTCCTCGACTGGATTTTCTCGTAGAGCGCCGCGTCGAGTGGAACGTAAGCGCCCATTTGCTGATCATTGAAGTAGATATCGTCCTTCACCATCGAAGGGTCGAAACCTTCCTTCACGAGATCGACCTTGCGCTGCTTGAAAGTACCGGTGACGTCGAGTTCCCGCTTCAGGCGAATGAATAGCGGCCGCGCGTATTCCGGCAGTGACTTCGTGACATGCGAGCGCAGGCTGGCGAGATCGAGCCGGCCTTCCGAGACGATCGCAATCATGCCGGCCTTGCCGTCATAGCCCTTGATCGGAACGCCGTAGACCGTCGCCTCCTGCACCCCGGGGAATACGGTGAAAGCTTCAGCCACCTCGTTGGTCGAAACGTTCTCGCCCTTCCAGCGGAAGGTGTCGCCGATGCGGTCGATGAAATAGAAATAACCCTTGTCGTCCTGCCGCAGGAGATCGCCGGTGCGGAACCAGGCATCGCCTTTCTCGAAAACGTCGTGAAGGATTTTCTTCTTGGTCGCCTCCGGGTCGGCATAGCCTTCGAAGCGGCTCGTGGGCTTGCTCGGATCGTTCAGAATCTGTCCGATGGCCTCGCCAACCTCGCCAGGTTCGCAGACGATGCAGAAGCCCTGCTTGTCACGCACCGGCTGCTCGGCCTCGACATCGAATTTCACGATGCGCGTCGGAAAGCGGTGCGCGAGATATTTCGGCAGACGGCCGACGGCGCCGGGCGTGCCGTCGAAATTGAAGCTCGCAACGTTGCCTTCGGTCGCGGCGTAAAATTCGAGCACTTTCGGAATCTTGAAGCGCTCCTGAAACACCGGCCATACGTCGGGCCTCATACCGTTGCCGCAGCAGACGCGAATCGAGTGCTTCTTCTCGTTCTCGTTCGGCGGCGCCGTCACGAGATAGCGGCACAGCTCTCCGATATAGATGAAGGCCGTGCACTTCCACTTGACGCAATCGTCCCAGAATTCCCGCGCCGAGAATTTCTCGCGGATAATGACCGTGCCGCCGCCGATCAGGGTAGCACCCGTCGCGACCATGCCACCGTTCGAGTGATACATCGGCAGGCAGTCATACATGCGGTCGGTAGGCTTGGTGCCGATCGCACCCGCGAAGCCGTTGGCGGCGAGCATCAGGCGGTAGTGATTGATGTTCGCGGCTTTCGGCAACCCCGTCGTGCCGCTGGTGTAGATGAAAAGTGCGCGGTCGTTGATGTCGAGATCGGGCCGCTCGGCCTGCGGGATCGAGGAATTATTCATCGCAGCGATAGCGGGCTCGATGCGATCATACTCGTTCGATTCTCCATGCACCCAGACTTTCGGCTGCACGGTGATCTGCGATTTTGCGCCGTTGAACGAGTTCAAGAGCCGCGAATCCACGATCACGTGCTTCGGCGACACGATCGAAATCGAGTGCGCGAGCGGCGTTCCGGTGAGATTGGTGTTTAAGAGCGCGACCACGCCGCCTGCACGCAGGATGCCGAGCCAGATCACGACATACTCGGGCCGGTTCAGCATCAGCAGGCAAACCACATCGCCCTTGCCGACGCCCTGCGCTTTCGCCCAGCGCGCATATTGGTTCGCGCGCGCGTCGAGCCCCCGATAGGTGAAGCGCTCGCGATCCGAGATCAGCGCTTCCTTGTCGCCGAACCGCTTCGCGAGGTCTTCGACGACCCAGGGGAAAATGCGTTTCGGATTTTTTGCAATCGGCGTCGTCATGCGGAGCGTCGAGAGCGCACCGCGCAGATACTTGAATTCCTGAATAAGACCCATGTTTCTCCCCTTGCGGCCGCGCGCTTGCCGGCGCGTTCCGTTGCGTCAGCTTCCGACAGGTTGGAGGAAGTGGGCAAGTGCGAAGAAGAAAAGAGAAGAGCAGGCTCAGCGCCGCAAAGAGAGCGGATTCTCAGTGAGCGCTGCCTTGTCGGGCATGTCGACCTGCGGAACGCCCAGAAATGCATCGAACATCTTGCGAACCATTTCCGGTGCGAGATCCTTGGTGATGCAGACGATCCGGCTTCTGCGGTCGGCGTCGGGCCAGGCTTCCAGCCGCGCCGGCGGATGCATCAGATGCTGCACGACATGAAACACGACCGGCCTTGAAGGATCGTCCGCGAGCTTCACGATCCCCTTCATGCGCAGAATCCTGTCGCCATGCGCGGAGCGCAGGAGATCGAGAAACATCTCGAGCGTATTGAACGGGATCGGTTGCTCGGTCGCGATGCTGAACGCCTTGATCGAGGCGTCGTGGCGCGAGGCCTGATCGTGGTTATGATGATGACCATGCCCGTGATGATGATGGTCATGGTCGTGGTGATGCGCATCTTCTTCCGCTGCAATCACCGCTTCCTCGCGCAGCCAGCGCGCGACATCCGGTATCTTGCTGCCGGGGTTGTAGAGCCCGGCATCGATCAGGTCCTCGACCCGCACTTCGCCTTCAAGCACGATGGCGGCCGGGTTGAGCTTCTTCAGCCGTTCGCGCAGTGCCGATAGCTGCGCCTTACCCTCAGGCAGATCGGTTTTTGTGATCACGAGACGATCGGCCATCGCCGCCTGCTTCACCGCCTCTTCGTGCGCGTCGAGCGTCTTCATGCCGTTCACGGCATCGACCAGCGTGACCACGCCGTCGAGCCGGTAGCGCAGCGTGAGATAGGGCTGCGTCATCAGGATATGGATGACTGAAGCCGGATCGGCGATGCCGGTCGTCTCCACCACCACGCGATTGAACGGTTTGCAGCGGCCGTTGTCGCGCGCGCGCAGGAGATTCTCGAGCGAGTTCACAAGATCGCCGCGCACGGAGCAGCACAGGCACCCGCTGGAGAGCAGGATCACGCCGTCTTCGACGATCTCATAGAGATTGTGGTCGATGCCGATATCGCCAACCTCGTTGACGAGGACGGCCGCGTCGCTCATCGCCGGGTCTTTCAGCAGGCGATTGAGCAGCGTAGTTTTTCCGGCGCCGAGAAAGCCGGTGAAGATATTCAGCGGAATGGGCTCGATGGGTCCCGCCGTTTTCCCCGCAGGGGTATCGCTCACGAATGTTCGTCCGGGCGCCGGCTCGGCATCGGAGCAACTTTCGGCAAGCGCACAGCCTTCGCATTCGCCGGCGGCGCGCTCGGCAGGATTTCCATCCGCCCGTTGACGAGCCCGACCGTGATCGGGCGTCCACGCTCGTCTTTCGCAGGACCCGTATGCACCCGGATCGGCCGCATCGAGGGCGGCAGCTCGGTCATGAGCGCCGCGCGATTGATGCGGCGTTTCGGGTCGTCGCTATCGTCGTCGTCGAGTTCGTCGCCGGAATCCGACATCGCAACGCGCCGGTTGCGGGATTTCCCGCACATCTGGTCCCACATGTTGACGGGGTCCTGCGCGAAATTGGCGATCGCGGTCACGTTCTTCGTGCCGCCGAGCAAAATGTCGAGTGCGGAAGTTACCTGAAAGCCTCGCTCGAACAGCATCGCAGCCTGTTCTGCGCGCGCGACCGCGTTGGGCGAACCGAACACGACCGCGATCAGGCGCTTGTTGCCGCGATGCGCGGAAGCGACGAGATTGAAACCGGAGGAGCAGATGAATCCGGTCTTCATGCCGTCCGCGCCGGGATAGCGGTCGATCAGGCGATTGTAGTTTCTGAGCGTGTGCTTGCCGAGCACGAGCGTCGGAATGCGGAAATAAAGTTCGTATTCCGGGAAATTGCGAATCAGCGCCTGTGCCAGGATCGCCATGTCGCGCGCCGTCGTCACCTGCTCGTCGTCCGGCAGGCCGTGCGGATTGCGGAAGCGGGTTCCGGTCATACCGAGCGCCTGCGCGTTCGCATTCATTTCCGCGACAAAGTCGTCCTGCGAACCCGAAACGCCCTCCGCGATCACGACTGCCATGTCGTTCGCGGACTTCACCATGAGCAACTTGATTGCGTTGTCGAGCGTGACGGTCTGTCCGACCGGGAAGCCGACCTTCGACGGCGGCGTGGAGGCGGCGAACTGGGAAATCTTCAGCAACGAAAACGGGTGCAGCTTGCCGTCGCGAATGGCGCGGAAAGCGACATAGGTGGTCATCAGCTTGGTGACGGAGGCGGGATACCAGGGCCTGCCGGCTTCCTGTTCCGCGATCACTTTTCCGGTGTCGGCCTCAATCAGCACGTAAGGACCCGCAGCCGCAGGGACGGCGAGCGCAGAGGCGGCAAGAAGCCCGAATATGAATGGCCGGACGCCGAAGCCCTTGAACATCGAAAACATTTCTCTGGTCGAATGCCCCGCGGGCGGTTCCGGAAAGCCCGCAAGCGTACCTTGCAGGCTTCTTCCTAGCCCGATTGAAGTGTCAGGCAAAGTATTCACTGCCCTGTGGCGAACCGCCTATAGTCCGAAAAGGCAAGAAATATGGCCCCGGAGTTCCCATGACCGCCTGCATTGTCGGCATTGCCCACACCCCCTTTGGAAAACTCGACGCCGAAAGCGTCGAAAGCCTGATCGTGAAAGTCGCGGGCGAAGCCCTCGCGGATGCGGGCATTGAGGCCAAAGACGTCGATGAGGTCGTGCTCGGGCACTACAACGGCGGCTTCACACCGCAGAATTTTACCGCTTCCCTCATCCTCCAGGCCGACCCCGCGCTGCGCTTCAAGCAGGCGACGCGTGTGGAAAATGCCTGTGCCACGGGTTCCGCAGCGGTCCATCAGGGCATCAAATCGCTCAAGGCAGGAACCGCGCGGGTCGTGCTCGTGGTCGGCGTCGAGCAGATGACCAAGGTTTCGGGTGCAGAAGTCGGAAAAATTCTGCTCGGCGCATCCTATCTGCCGGAGGACGGCGACACGCCCATGGGTTTCGCGGGCGTCTTCGGCAAGATCGCCGGAAATTACTTCCAGCGCTTCGGCGACCAGTCGGATGCGCTCGCCATGATCGCCGCAAAAAACCACAAGAACGGCGTCGTCAATCCGTTCGCGCAGATGCGCAAGGATTTCGGCTTCGAGTTCTGCCGCAATGAGAGCGAGAAGAATCCCTTCGTCGCCGGACCCCTGAAACGCACCGACTGCTCGCTCGTCTCCGACGGCGCCGCCGCGATTGTGCTGACCGACAGCGAAACCGCAATCAAGCTCGGCAAGCCAGCCATCGCCTTCCGTGCGACCGCGCATGTGCAGGACTTCCTGCCGATGAGTAAGCGCGACATCATCCTGTTCGAGGGCTGCGCCGAAGCGTGGAAGCGTGCGCTCTCGGACGCCGGCCTTGGCATCTACGATCTCTCTTTTGTCGAGACCCATGACTGCTTCACGGTCGCGGAACTGATCGAGTACGAGGCCATGGGCCTCGCGAAGCCGGGGCAAGGCGCGCGCGTGATCGCCGACGGAATTACGCAGAAGACCGGCAAGCTGCCGGTCAATCCCTCAGGCGGTCTCAAGGCGAAGGGCCATCCGATCGGTGCGACCGGCGTCTCGATGCATGCGATGACAGCGATGCAGCTGCGCGGCGAGGCGAACGACATGCAGATCAAGGACGCCACGCTCGGCGGCATCTTCAACATGGGCGGCGCCGCGGTCGCGAATTACGTTTCGATTCTGGAGCGGCTGCGCTAACCCTTGCCGGCTGGCGCAGGTGAGTCCGCTTTAGCCTCTTCCTTGACCATGAACTGCGCCTTCGCAAGTTGCGCGAAGCGGCCGTTCTTCGCAACCAGTTCGTCGAAGGTGCCGCTCTCCACGATCCGGCCGTCGTGAAACACGAGGATGCGGTCGGCGTTGCGGATCGTCGCGAGCCGGTGCGCGATCACGAAGGTCGTGCGGCCCTTCATGACTTCTTCCAGCGCCTTCTGGACCAGAACTTCGGTGCCGGCATCGAGCGCACTGGTCGCCTCGTCGAGCACGAGGATCGGCGGGTTTTTCAGAAGCGCGCGTGCGATCGCGAG
>JAGXQU010000062.1 GCA_018335895.1 Hyphomicrobiales bacterium
CGCAATCAACACGGCCCCGCGATGCGGCAGCGCAGGCTCGAAGACCGTTGCCGCGAGCCGGTAGCCGTCTGCTGCGGGAAATTCGGTGTGATTTTCGCTTGTAGGGCTCGTCATGCGCGGCATTCTCCACGCGAGGCCGCCCCGTTCAAGCGCGTTAACTTTGCAGCTACGGGCCGCTACGTAAGTTTGACTGGCCTCAAGGCCGCCCCGGCCGCAAAACTGGCATCGTGCGGCAGCCCCCGCTATAACCCCCGGCCTTAAGCGGGTGCGTCCGCCTGTGGAGTATGTGTGATGAAAGAGCGTTGGAGCCCGGATAGCTGGCGCAAGAAGCCGATCGTCCAGGTGCCGGATTATCCGGATCAGAAGGCCCTCGAGAGCGTCGAGAAGCAGCTCGCGAACTTTCCGCCGCTGGTTTTTGCAGGCGAGGCGCGGGCGCTGAAGCGCGCGCTCGCGACCGTGGCATCCGGAGACGCTTTTCTCTTACAGGGCGGCGATTGCGCCGAGAGCTTCGCCGAGCATCGCGCGGACAATATCCGCGACTTCTTCCGCGTCTTCCTGCAGATGGCGGTGGTGCTGACCTTCGCCGCCGCTTCGCCGGTCGTGAAAGTCGGCCGCATCGCCGGCCAGTTCGCAAAGCCGCGCTCCTCTCCCATGGAGAAGCAGGGCGGCAAGGAACTGCCGAGCTATCGCGGCGACATCATCAACGGCCCGGAGTTCACCGACGAAGCGCGTATTCCCGATCCGAAGCGGCAGCTTGAAGCCTACCGTCAGTCCGCGGCGACGCTGAACCTTCTGCGCGCGTTCGCGACCGGCGGCTACGCCAACATTTCGAACGCGCATCAGTGGATGCTCGGCTTCGTGAAGGACAGCCCGCAGTCGAACCGCTACGAAGCGCTCGCCTCGCGTCTGACCGAGACGCTCGACTTCATGCGCGCCTGCGGCATCGATCCCGAAGTGCACCCGGAAATGCGCACGACCGATTTCTATACGTCGCACGAGGCGCTGCTGCTCGGTTACGAGCAGGCAATGACGCGCGTCGATTCCACCTCGGGCGATTGGTACGACACTTCCGGTCATATGGTCTGGATCGGCGACCGCACGCGCCAGCCGGATCACGCGCATGTTGAGTTCTGCCGCGGCATCAAGAATCCGATCGGCATCAAAACCGGTCCTTCGACCACGCCGGAAGGCCTGCTCAAGCTGCTTGAAATCCTCGACGCAGACCGCGAGCCGGGCCGCATCACGCTGATCGCCCGCTTCGGCGCGGGTAAAGTGAACGAGCATCTGCCGCGCCTGATCCGCGCGGTGAAGCAGGATGGCCGCAAGGTGGTCTGGTCCTGCGATCCGATGCACGGCAACACCGTGAGTGCTGGCGGCTATAAGACCCGGCCGTTCGACCTGATCCTGCAGGAAGTGCGCGAGTTCTTTGCCGTGCACTCCGCGGAAGGCACGCATGCGGGCGGCATCCACCTCGAGATGACCGGCCAGAACGTCACCGAATGCACCGGCGGCGCGCGCGCGATCTCCGACACCGATCTGAAGGACCGCTATCACACGCATTGCGACCCGCGCCTCAACGCGGAGCAGGCGATCGAGATGGCGTTTCTGGTTGCCGACCTTCTCAAGAAGGAGCGCGCCGAGCGCGCGCGGCCGATCTCGGCGGTCGCAGGCTTCTGAGGGAATCGGACCTCTAAAAGAAAAAGGCCGGGCAGAGCGCCCGGCCTTTTTGTTTGCGGCGGTGTGTTACTCCGGCCTTGGCCTGTATGCGAGCGCGTAGCCGACAATACCGGCGACGCCTGCCTGCCAGACGACAAACAGCGGCGCGAGCCCGTGGATCGGCCCGCTGCTCTGCATGAAATAGAGCAGTGTCCCCGCAACTGCCCCGAACAGGACCGTCTTCACGATGCTGAGGTTCTGGCGGAAATCCTCGCTCGCAATCCACAGCGAGATGGAAGTGATCAGCGCGCCGACAAAACCGGAAGCCGCGCCGATCCAGAGCAGCGCCGTCTTGTTTTTTTCGTCGTGAAGCGTGACCGCAAGGCGATAGGCGCACCACCAGCCGATCACGACGCCAGCGAACACGATCAGCATGGGGATCGGATTGTGCGACTCCCAGGAATAGATGCCGAGTGCGATCACGATGCCGAAGAAAAGCGCCGGCAGCATCGGCACCCCGAACAGCTCGGCGCCGTCGATCGTCGCGTAGTTCGAGAGCAGTCCCGAGATTGCGCCGCAGACCGCGAGGATGATTCCGGCTTCCCGACGGGTCTGGTATTTGCGTTTCGCCATTGCCGCACGCCTCCCTGATTTGGTGCGCATATTAGCGCAACGGTGGCTTGACGGAAGCTGGCATTGCCGCCCGTTCCGCGCGGCGCTAGACGGATGACATGAGTGTAAAAGACCGCCTCGTCCTCGCGATTGCGCAGCTAAATCCCGCCGTCGGCGACATTCCCGGCAATGCGGAGAAGGCGCGCGCTGCGCGTGCCGTCGCGGCCGAGGGCGGGGCCGATCTGCTCGTTCTTTCCGAGCTGTTCATCGCGGGTTACCCGCCGGAAGACCTCGTGCTGAAACCCGCGTTTCAGGCGGCCTGCCGTTCGGCGGTCGAGGCGCTCGCGCGCGAAACCGCGGACGGTGGCCCAGCGGTGCTGATCGGCACGCCGTGGGTCGAAGACCGCAAGCTTTATAACGCCGTGTGTCTGCTCGATGGCGGCAGGATTTCGGCCGTGCGTTTCAAGGTCGATCTGCCGAACTACGGGGTGTTCGACGAAAAGCGCGTGTTCGTCGCGGGACCGATGCCGGGGCCGATGGATTTTCGCGGCATTCGCATCGGCAGCCCGGTCTGCGAGGACATCTGGACGCCGGATGTCGTCGAGTGTCTCTCCGAAACCGGCGCCGAAATCCTGATCGTGACGAACGGTTCGCCTTATGACCGCACGAAGCAGGATGTGCGTCTTTCGCATGCCGTCGCGCGCGTGACCGAAAGCGGCCTGCCGTTCATTTACGTCAATCAGGTTTGCGGACAGGATGAGCTTGTTTTCGACGGTACGTCGTTTGCGCTGCATGCAGACCGCTCGCTCGCGTTCCAGCTTCCGTCGTTTCAGGAAAGCGTGGTGCTCACCACATGGAAGCGCGAAGGCGGCACTTGGCGCTGCAATGACGGGCTGATCGTTCCCGAGATCGAAGGCGATGCCGCGGATTACACCGCCTGCGTGCTGGGCCTGCGCGATTACGTGAACAAGAATGGCTTCAAGGGCGTGGTGCTCGGGCTCTCGGGCGGCATCGATTCTGCGCTGTGCGCGGCAATGGCGGTCGATGCGCTGGGTGCGGATCGCGTGCACTGTGTGATGATGCCTTATCGCTATACTTCGGAAGACTCGCTCAAGGACGCGAAGGCTTGTGCGGCTGCGTTAGGCGTGCGCTACGACATCGTGCCGATCGCGGACGCGGTGGAGGGGTTGGAGCAATCGCTCGCCGGTCTCTTCAAGGGCACCAATCGCGACATCACGGAAGAAAACCTGCAGTCGCGTGCGCGCGGTACGATCCTAATGTCGATTTCGAACAAGTTCGGGCCGATGGTGGTGACGACCGGCAACAAGTCGGAAATGTCGGTCGGATACGCGACGCTCTATGGCGACATGAACGGCGGCTACAACCCGATCAAGGATCTCTACAAGACGGAGGTCTATCGTATCTCCGCACTGCGCAACCGCTGGAAGCCGGTCGATGCAAAAGGCCCGGACGGCGTCGTGATCCCGGAAAACATTCTCGTGAAAGCGCCGACCGCGGAGTTGCGCGAAAACCAGAAAGATCAGGACTCACTGCCGCCTTACGACATTCTCGACGGCATACTCGAGCGGCTCGTCGAGCGCGAGGAGCCGGTGGCGCAGATCGTCGAAGCCGGGTTCGAGAAGGAGACCGTGCTGAAAGTCGCGCGCCTGCTCGACATCGCTGAGTACAAGCGCAGGCAGGCGGCTCCGGGCGTGAAAGTGACCTTGAAGAACTTCGGCCGCGACCGCCGCTACCCGATCACCAACCGATTCCGCGATCCGGGCACCAAGCCGGCGGAGCCGGATCGGAGCTTGTCGAAAGGTGCTGTGGCGGCAAGGACGGAAGTGATCGATTTTTAGGACGACCACCCCCTTACTCGTGATGCCCGGCCTAGCGCCCGACACCCCTGCCTTAGCAGCATTTGATTTAGTAAGTGGCGTGGATGGCCGGGACCAGCCCTGCTATGACGCAGAATCTTATCGCACCAGCGCAGCACCGTCGCAGCGCACGCCGTTCACCCATACATCCGCCTCGCCTAGGCCGATCCCGAGCGTCTTCAGTACGTTGTTCAGCGCGCCGTCGATGGCAGGAGCGGCGGAGTTCAGGATCGAGCGGATCAGCGCGATCAGCACGGCGTTCGGCGTCAGCGTGAGCAAGCCGCCCGCATTCACATTCAGGGCGAGATTGCCGAGCAGGCTTGCGGTCAGCGACTGCATGAAATCGCTCGTCTTCACATTCTTCGCGACGAGATTCATAATGTCGGCGTAGCGGAACACCGCACTCGTATCGTTCATATTGGTGATTGCTGCATTCGCGCGACCTGTCGCGGTGATCAGTCCCGCGACATTCGCAATCGTCGCATTCGCCATGTTCGGCGGACTGCCGAGCGACTTCCATCCCGAGAGCGCCACTGGCTCCGCGATCCAGGCGTTCACGAGCGAAGGCTTCACCGCGAGTGTGACCCGCATGTCGTTTACAGGATTAGCCCCGCAGGAAACGTCGGCGAGCCGTGCGCGCGCCGCCGCGATATCGAGATAGAGCGGCACGCGCAGCGTGACCGCGGAAAGCAGTCCGGAACCACCGACCTGCGCGATCAGCCGCACTCGTGTCTGCGCGGTATAGACTTCGACACCTGCGGTTCCGAAACGAAGCCACGGAGACGATTGTGGCCGCTCGCCGACGGTGATGCCGAGTTGCACGCCCATGAGCCCCGGCACGGCGAGGTTCGCTGTCACATCGGCCTGGTTGTTGCCGTTTGCGACTTCTGCCGCCGCCGGGATGATCGAAAGCGCCGATGCTTTTGCCTGCAAGGCAGCGGCGCCCTGACCGAAAGCAAGCGGGCTGCTCTGGCCGAAGTCGATCAGTTCGTTGACGAAGAACTTCACGTTGTTCGCATCGGAGGAATTTTTGAGTCCGCGCAGCGCGAAATCCACTTGCGCGCCGCCCCCGTTCGCATTGGCAACGCTGATGAGCGCGTCGAGCAACTGACCCACGGAAATTTTCGTGGCCGCGAGTTGCTCATAGGTGCCGGTCTGTCCGACGACCGAAACGCCGAGCGCGTTCGAGAACTTGAACAGATCGACGTTGTATCCGGCGAGCGCGTTGTAATCGATGACGGTCAGTGCGACGTTCCCGCCGAGCAGGCCATTGAGCAGCGCGTTCAGAATGCCTCCATCCAGAGAGACAAGGCGCGAACCGACCGTGAAGGCGGCCTGCGCGGTCGCAACGGCCGTTGCTCGCGTTGCGATGTCCATGGTGCCGTCGGGAAGAAAGCTCTTGCCGAAATAGGCTTGCGCGCGGCTCTCGAGTTCCACCATCACGGCGTTGATCGGCATGCCGTTCGGAACAAAGCGCAGGTTCGCCGGGATCGCCGGGTTGGCAATGTAGGACCCCTTGATGATGCGAATGTCACGCACGCCTGGGACGCCGTTGTCGTTTACGGTTGCGGTCGCGGCGAGCAGCGCCTTGTCTGGATCGCTGGCGGCTGCAATCGCTGCGAGATCGACCGCGCTCTGCGCGCGTCTGCGCTCGACGAATACGGATGCGACATCGACGCCGATCGCCAGCGCACCGACCCCGCAGATCGCGAAAGCAGCGGCAATGATCGCGATGCCGCCGCGCTCGTCGCGTAAAAATGCACGTGTGGATGCAAGGAAAGAGAGCCGGCGGAGCATCACGTCAGTAACCGCCCCGCCGGACCACGGCGCTGCGCGCGATCGTTTTCGGCGGCATGGGGATCAGGCCTTCGAAAGCAAAGACGATCGAGCGCGAGGCGTCGTAGCTGATCGAAACATTGAAAAGATTGGCGTCGTTCGGCGAAGCCGCCGCTGACACCGTGAGATAATTCGGGTCGATCAGCGGATAGCTGCCGACGATGCTCGCCACCTGCGTTTTTGCGAGTTCGGCGCGTTCCGCTTCAGACAGGCCCTGCACGGTCGCGCGGGCGGCCTCGGCGGCGAGTTGCTGCACCGAATGCACGGTGCCGAAGTACATCGCGAAGACGAGAACACCGAGCAGCACCATGAAAAATAGCGGCCCGACAATGGCGAACTCGATGGCGGCGACCCCCGAGCGGTCGTGTAGCCAGCGAGGCAGCTTACGCTGCAAGAAGCGCCATGCCGGGAGCCGCCAAGGTTGCGCAGAAGGCCACTTCTGAAGCTCAGGCACGTTCCACACCCGAATGATGGAGTTGGACTGGGAGGAACGATAACCGGAGGAACTATCGCTTGTGTTAAACCAAGTCTTATCTTCAACCTATGAGAGTATTTGCATCCGGCATACGATAAGCCCGCTTTTCGGTTGGCCTATCAGGCCCTTGCTGGCCTAGAGCTTAGTCAGAAACGCGATTCCGAGAGCTAGAGAGCATGTCAGGGCCCGTCGTCCGCTTTGCGCCGTCTCCGACCGGCCTCATCCACATCGGCAATGCCCGTACGGCGCTCCTGAACGCGTTATGGGCGCGGAAGAACGGTGGCACCTTCATCCTCCGGCTGGACGACACGGATCGCGCCCGTTCGGAAGAGCGCTTTGCAGAGGCGATCAAGGCGGATCTTTCCTGGCTCGGCATTGCGCCTGACCGGATCAAGCGGCAGTCCGCCCGCATGACGCGCTACGAGGAGACGCTTGCGAAGCTGCGCGAGCTCGGCCGCGTCTATGCCTGCTACGAGACCGAGGAAGAACTCGACCGCAAGCGCAAGCGCCAGCTCGGGCGTGGCTTGCCGCCGGCCTATGACCGCGCGGCACTCGCCATGAGCGATGATGATCGCGCGAAGTTTGAGTCCGAAGGCCGCAAGCCGTACTGGCGCTTCAAGCTCGATCACCACGTCGCTAAGTGGAACGATCTCGTGCGCGGGGAGATTGCGATCGACACGGCATCCCTTTCCGACCCCGTGGTCTGCCGCGCCGACGGCACCTGGCTTTATTCGCTCGCATCCGTCGTCGACGACATCGACATGAAGGTGACGCACGTCGTCCGCGGTGAGGATCACATCACCAACACCGCCGCACAGCTCGACATGTTCGCGGCACTTGGCGCAAGTGCGCCAACCTTCGCGCATCACAATCTGCTGACGCTGCCAGGCGGCGAGGGGCTGTCCAAGCGTTTCGGTTCGCTCTCGATCCAGTCGCTGCGCGAGGCAGGCCACGAAGCACTCGCGGTCGCAGCGGTCGCGGTCCTGACCGGTACTTCGCATGCGGTCGAACCCGCCGAAAGTCTCGACGCACTTGCGGCGAAGATCGACTTCGGGAAAATCTCGCACGGACCCGCGCGTTTCGACCCGGCCGATCTTGACGTGCTGACGGCGAAGACGTTGCACGCGGCATCTTTTGCAGCGGTCGCGGATCAGCTCGGCGCATTGAAGGTAGGCGGCGGCGAGCAGTTCTGGCTCGCGGTGCGTGGCAATCTTGTGAAGCTTGCTGAAGCAGCAGAGTGGTGGGAGGTCGTTTCAGCACCGCTCGCTACGAAAATCGCGGATGCCGACCGCGAATTTTGCAGGCTCGCGGAAACGCTGCTGCCGCAAGAACCGTGGAGCGAGAAGGTGTGGGACGAGTGGCTTGCGGCGATCAAACCGGTCGCGAACCGCAAGGGCCGCGAACTCTTTCATCCGCTACGCATTGCGCTGACCGCCCGCGAGAACGGCCCGGAATTGCGTGCACTGCTACCCCTGATCGGACGTGCGCGGGCTTCCGCGCGTCTTCGCGGCGAAACCGCGTAGCGTCTAGCGAACCGGATAGAACTGCGGACCGACGACGCGAACCTTGCGGTTGGTATCCGGCTTTTCCGGCGGCGGAGGCGTTTCGGAGATTGAAGGTGTCGGCGTCGGCGGTTCGAACACGGGCGTATTCGGATTTTTCGACTGTTGCTTGGGTTGCGCGAGCGGGCCGATCTTCGGCTGCGAAAGCTGCTTCGAGCGTTGCTCGGTCACGATGATATCGCCGCGCTGGATGGTCTGGTCCTGACCGAGCGCGTCGGCCCAACTCTGGCCCGGTCCGCGGCACGAGCAGCCCGGATTGAACTCGGTGCGGTATTTGAAGGCGTTCGGCAGTGACGAATAGTATTCGCCGGAGACCGATACGGCCTGTTCGATGTCCTGCCCGGGATTGCTGTACATATAGAGCGCGACTTCGGCCGCCGGGCACTGTCGCTTGCAGATCGATTCGTCTTCGCCGAAACGCGACTGCACGGTGGCGAAGCTGATCGGGAAGAAGAAGCCGTCGCAGAGGCGCACGCAAACCGTGCGGAAGCCGGATCCTTCCGGCATCTCGTTCGGCGTGACGTCGGGGTTCTCGTCGTTATTGCCGAACAGGCGGTCGAGGAAACCTCGCGGGCGCGCCGGCGGAACGGCCACATTGCGATACTGCGGCCCGCAATTGTTCTGGCTGAGCGAAACGAGCAGCTGCCGGCGCTGCAGATCGCGGGTGTAGTTCGCATCGGCGCCGCCGCCGCGAATTTGGGAAACTTCCTGCGCCATGCGGTCGAGGTTCGCGCGCATGCGGTCGATCTGCGGCTCGAGTTGGTTGCACTGTTCGGGGCGCTGGCTGCCGCCGAAGATGAAAAATCCGCGGCGGTCGCAGCCGAGCCGCCG
>JAGXQU010000063.1 GCA_018335895.1 Hyphomicrobiales bacterium
GAAGGCGCCCGCCACATGCAGCACGAAATCGCAGCTGCAAACGTGGAGCCGCTTCGCCGCGACGAGCCGCAACCGCGCTCGCCGAACCGGACGGCGCAGGCCGCGCAGGCACTCGCTCTTCGTTTACGCGCGGCCGCTGCCGGACAGGCAGCGTAACGAAAGAAATTCATGAACCGTTTGCGGCTCATTCCCGTTGTAATTTTCGCGGCCGCGGCGCTGCTCGCGATCAAGGGGCTCGGGATTCTCTCGAGTTCCAATGTCACGCAGCGGGTGACGACGGTTGCGGCAGCGCCCGCTCCGGTCGCGCAGAGCGTTCCCGAAACGGATCTCGAATTCACCAGTGCCGCACCGAAGAAGGCGGAGACTCCCGAGAAGAAGACTGAAGAGCTTCCGCCAGCGCCGCAACGGTCGCCGGAAACACCTTCGGGAGTGAATGTCGGCGTGCCGGGCGACAACTCGCCGGCGCAGAGGGCGCTGCTGGAGCGGCTTCAGAAGCAACGCCAGGAGCTCGACACGAAATCGCGGGATCTCGAACTGCGCGAGAATCTCCTGAAGGAAGCGGAGCAGCGGCTCGAACAGCGGCTTGGCGAGTTGAAGGCGATCGAGAATCCGGTGAGCGGCGAGACCCCGGCCGACAGTCCGAAGCTGAAGAACCTCGTCACCATGTACGAGGCCATGAAGCCCAAGGAAGCGGCCCGCATCTTCGAGAAGCTCGATGCCTCTGTGCTGGTCGGTATCGCGAAGGCGATGAAGCCCGTGAAGCTCTCGGAAGTTCTCGCCGTGATGAATCCGGACGCTGCACAGCGCCTCACGGTCGAGCTTGCGCGCGGAGTTTCTACCGACCGGGCCACGCCGCCGACCGATCTGCCCCGGGTGAATATGCCGGCGCCTCAGGCAAAGCAGGGAGCGCAGCCGCAACAGCAGTCGCAGGCGCAGCCGAAACAGAATCCGTTCGCGCCCAAGCGCTAGGCCGGTAAGCATTCGTTAACCTCGGCACGCTGCTAAGGCCCCATTAACGCTGTTTGCCTAGGGTCCGCGCAGGAAGTATTCGTCGCGGACCCACTTATTATGTTTGCGTTCTTGCGGAGAAACGGACGCGCGCTGCTGGTAACGCTCGGCGCGCTGGCTTGGGCAGTCATGCCCTTCGCCGCCTTTTCGCAGCCGTCGCCGCAGTCTCCCGAAACTCGCCTCGCCGCGTCGATAGAGAACGGTTTCGCGCGGCTCGTTTTTACGTTCCCCGAAGAGATCAAGGCGGAAGTACAGTTCGCGAACAACGTGCTCGTGATCTCATTCGCGAAGCCGATCAGGGTTTCGATCGACGGCGTGCAATCGCAGTTCAAGGAATTCGTGCAGGCCGTGCGCGCCGATCCTGACGGAACTGCCGTGCGCATCGCGTTTGCGCAGAAGATCAATGTCAATGTGATGGAGGCCGGAGAAAAGCTCTTCGTCGACCTCCTCCCCGAAAGCTGGGTCGGGCTGCCGCCCGGTTTGCCGCAGGAAGTCGTCGACGAGCTTGCGCGCCGCGCACGCGATGCCGAGCGGAAGGCGCGCATCGTACAGGAGCAGCCGCGTGTGTGGCAGCCGGTGAAACTCCGCTTTGGAGATGCGCCCGGCTTTTCCCGCTTCGCCTTCACGGTAAGCGAGCCGTTCTCCATTTCGGCAAGCCAGGACGGGCAGGAACTCAAGATTACCTTCGACGCGCCGGTGAAAATCGATTTCGCCGGTGTGCAGGCCACACTCCCGAGAAGCGTTGTCTCGCTCGATGCCGATTATGCGAACGGTACAGCGATCGTCCGCCTCGTGCTCGCTCCGGGAGCCACACTCCGGCATTTCCGCGAGTCCAGCGCCTTCATCGTGGATGTACTTCCTGCGGCAGTGGAAACGCAGCCGAGCATCAGCGAAGAGCCGCTGGCGTCCGAAAAGCATGAGCAGGCGCAGACGGCGGAACAGCCTGAACAGAAGCTCGAGACCGCCGTCCAGCAGTCCGCGCCCCAGCGGGTTCCGGCTGCGGCCGTCAAGATCGAACCCGAGAAGTCCGAGACGCGTGTGCCGCTGACCGGCGAGGTTCGTGCGAGCGTTTCGCCGGCACGAAACGGCGTACGCGTGCTGTTTTCGTTCGAGGAACCGATAGCCTCGGCGATTTTCCGTCGCGGCGACCGCATCTGGATGGTGTTCGACACCAAGCGCTCGATTAACATCAGCGAGTTGATCGCGGATACGACGCGCAGCTTTTCCGACGTATCGGTAGCCGATACGGAAAACGGCAAGGTCGTGCGGCTGAAGCTCAAAGGCGGATGGCTCACGAGCGCAGAATCGAACGGACTGAACTGGACAGTGCATTTCGGCGATGCCGTCATCGGAACCAACCGGCCGCTGATCGTTCGGCGCAAAGTCGAAGAATCCGGCCCCGATCTTACGATTCCGCTCGACGGCGCCGAGCGCGGAAACGTTCACAAGATTGACGATCCGGAAGTCGGCGACGATATCCTGGCGATCACTGCGCTTGCGCCGGTACGCAGCGTTCTGCGCGCGCAGGAGTTTCTGGAATTCAGGTTGCTGCCGTCCGCGCACGGCGTTGCCTTGCTGCCGCTTGCGGACGATCTCGTCGTAGGTCTCCAGGCGGACCAGGTTGAGATCGGCCGTCCTGCGGGACTTTCGCTCTCCAAGACCGAACGTCCTGCCAATGACCCCAGCCAGAGTCCGCCGGTGGCTTCGCCTCTCGACGCGACCTATTGGGAAGCCGAACGCAACCGGAATTACCAGGAGCGCGAAACCGAACTGCTGGCCCTCGCTGCCGACGCCCCATTCGGGGAGAGATCCGAGCGGCGCTTGATGGTTGCCACCTTCTATCTTTCGCGCAGCCTTGCAGCAGAAGCTAAGGGCGCGCTCGAATCGATCCTGCGTGAAGATGCAAAAGCGCCGGTCGGTTCGCGCTTCCACCTTCTGCTGGGACTTAGCGAGTTGATGATCGGCCGTCCGGCAAAGGCGATCGAGAGCCTCGGTCATAGCGAGCTTGCGAATTCGCAGGACGCGGCACTCCTGAAGGCGGTGGCCTATTCCGATCTGTCCGACTGGGCTGCCGCTCGCGAAAATTTCCGCACCGGCAGCGCCGGGCTGAAGCTGTTGCCGGTCAATCTTCAGCGGCTGATCCTGTTCGCGGCATTGCGCGCTGCTGTCGAGGTTCGCGACTTTGTCGAGGCGGGCCGCTTGATGGGCGAGATCGATGCCGTCGAAGTGCCAGATGAATTGAGAGCGGAATATGCCGTTCTCGCAGCCCGGATGTCGCAGGGTCTGGGCCGGCTCGATCGCGCCGAGGCTTTATTCGAGACCGCCCTGAAATCCGACAACGGACCTTTCGCAGCGGAAGCGCGCTACAAGCTGGTCGAGCTGAAGCTCGCGCGTGGAGAGTTCGACCGTCCCAAGGCGGCCTTGCAACTCGAAGGGCTCGCGTTCGGCTGGCGCGGAGACCGGATCGAACTCGAGTCGAACCGGTTGCTTGCACGTCTGTATATTGAGGAGGCGCGCTACCGCGAAGCCTTCCGTCTGCTCGATGCCGCGTTGCTTGCGCAGCCGAACATGCCGATCACGCGAACGTTCCACACTGAAATCGCATCCGTGTTCGAGGATCTGTTTCTGTCCGGCAAAGCCGACGCGCTGCCGCCGATCGAGGCGCTCGCGCTTTATTACGACTTCTCGAAGCTCACTCCGATCGGCCGCCGTGGAGACGAACTGATCCGGCGCCTGTCGGAGCGGCTCGTCTCGATGGGTCTTCTCGATCAAGCTGCAGAGCTACTCGAACATCAGGTTCGCTTCAGACTGACGGGTGCCGCGAAATCGCAGGTCGCGATCAGGCTTGCGATCGTGCATCTCCTGAATCGTAACCCGCAGAAGGCGGTTGCCGTTCTGATGGCGACCCGGCTTGCGGACCTGCCTCAGGATATCCGCGAACAGCGGTTGCTTCTGGAATCCCGGGCCTTGATGGGCACGAATCGTTTCGATAACGCACTCAACGTGATCGCGAGTTTCAAGGGTCCGGAAGCGGAACGGATGCGTTCGGACATTTTCTGGGCCGCGAAGCGGTGGCGTCAGGCCGGAGAAGCGATTGAGCTGATGTTAGGCGAGCGGTGGAAGCAGGACGAAGCGCTCGACGAAATTGAGCGCGGCGACGTCCTGCGCGCAGGGCTTGCCTATGCCCTTGCCGGCGAGAGTCTGGCGCTGGCAAGGCTCAAGGAAAAGTTCGGAGCGAAGCTGGAAGGGCCGGAAAAGGCTGCGTTCGACCAGATTTCGGTGAACCCAAATCCGCGGGTGATCGGCGCCGCAACCAAGCTGCTCGCGAATACGGACTCGCTCGCCGTGTTCCTGAAGATGTATCAGGCGAGATTCCCGCAGACGCAGCCGGCAAGCTGAGCCGCAGCTACGTTCCGAAGCTCTGCACCAGCGAGCCAGCGACCAGGCTCCAGCCGTCCACCAGCACGAAGAAGATCAGCTTGAACGGCAGTGATACGATCACCGGCGGCAGCATCATCATGCCCATCGACATCAAGACCGATGCGATCACGAGGTCGATGACGAGGAAGGGCACGAACAGCAGGAAGCCGATTTCGAATGCGCGGCGAAGTTCTGAGATCATGAAGGCCGGAACCAGGATGCGCAGCGGCGTCGCTTCGGCGGATTCGGGCTTCGCCTCGCGCGATAGA
This sequence comes from Hyphomicrobiales bacterium, assembly GCA_018335895.1. Lineage (GTDB taxonomy): Bacteria > Pseudomonadota > Alphaproteobacteria > Rhizobiales > Xanthobacteraceae. The sequence continues at coordinate 4,698 of JAGXQU010000063.1, forward strand.
TCGATAAAGAGCGCGAGGTCCTTTTCGCGCACGTTCTTCAGCATGAATGCCCGGAACGGCTCCGCGCCTTTTTCGAAGGCCTGCTGCGGCTGCATTTCTCCGGCGATCACGGGCTTCACCGCCGTGTCGTAGGCGGTCTGGAACGCCGGTCCCATCACGAAGGCGGTAAGAAAGAGCGCGAGGCTTACGACCACCGCATTCGGGGGCGCGGTCTGCAAGCCGATCGCGGTGCGAAGCAGCGATAGCACCACGACGATCCGCGTGAAACTCGTCACCATGACGAGGATCGCGGGCGCAAGCGACAGAATGGTGATGAGTGCGACGAGCTGGACGACCCGCTCGGTAACGCCGGTGCCGGTGCCGAAGTTTACGCTGATGTCCTGCGCGCTCGCCGTGCTGGCCGAAGCGAGCGAGAGCACGAGGATCAGGATTGCAACGGCATGGCTGCGTTTCATCTGGCTCAGCTTTTCTTGTCTTGTCCGAGCAGGCTCGCCATTTCGGCTTCGAGACTGTCGAAGGGGTTGGATGCGTCCTGCCTGGACGGCGCAGGGGCGGGCGGCGGGGGCGATTTCGGCGTGGCCACTGCGGGCGCCGGCCGGGTCTGCGGCATCGGCGGAGCGGCAGGCCGCGGCGGCGGAGGGGCGTGCGGCGTACGTGCAGGGGGTGCCGACGCCGGATTGCGGAGCGCGGCTTCCATCTTCTGCTGCATCTCCGAATAGTTCGGTTCGTTGCGGGGCTGAGCCGGCGCGGCCGCCGAAGGATGCGCGGTTGGCC
>JAGXQU010000064.1 GCA_018335895.1 Hyphomicrobiales bacterium
CCCACGCTCCTGCGGCTCGTAAACCGTCTCGCCGACCCCGCCGAAGGCGCGGTGCATGTCGATGGGCGTCCGGTGCGCGACGCCGATCCGGTGCAGCTTCGCCGTAGCATCGGCTACGTGTTTCAGGGCGTCGGCCTGTTTCCGCACATGACGGTCGCGGAAAACATTTGCATCACCCCGCGCCTGCTCGGCTGGCCGCGCGAGAAAATGCTCGCGCGGGCGCGCGATCTTCTCGAACTCGTGAGACTTCCGCGCGCCTACGAATCCCGCATGCCGGCGGAACTTTCCGGCGGCGAGCGCCAGCGCGTCGGCGTCGCGCGCGCGCTCGCGGCCGCCCCGAAGATCGTGCTGATGGACGAGCCTTTCGGCGCGCTTGACCCGGTGACGCGCGACGCGCTCACGCAGGACTATCGCGAGTTGCACGAGAAACTCGGATTGACCTCCGTGATGATCACGCACGACATGCTGGAAGCGCTGATCCTCGCGGACCGCATCGTCGTGCTCAGGGAAGGCAGGATCGTCGAACAAGGCACGCCGCGCGATCTCGCGCAACACGCGAAGCACGAGTTCGTGCGCGAACTCATGCAGATGCCGGAGCGACAGGCCAAGCGGCTCGCGGCACTCATGGCAGGCCGCGCATGACGGCCGCCGATCCGCGTATCGCGGAAGCCTTCGCGCGCCTGCCCGAATATCTCGGCAATCACGTTCTTCTCAGCGTCTCTGCGCTCGCGCTCGGCATCACCATCAGTCTTCCGCTCGGAATCATTGCCGCACGAAACGCAAGGCTGCGCTGGCCGCTGCTCGCCGCGGCATCGCTCGTGCAGACGATCCCGGGGCTCGCGCTGCTCGCGCTGTTCTATCCGCTGCTGCTCGGAATCTCGAGCTTGACGGCGGAGTATTTCAACGCGCCGTTCTCGGCGTTCGGATTCCTGCCGTCGCTCCTGGCGCTCACACTCTATTCGATGCTCCCGGTGCTGCGAAACACAATCACCGGACTGAACGGCATCGATCCCGCGGTGCTGGAGGCAGCACAAGGCGCGGGCATGACGCCCGCGCAGTCGCGCAACATGGTCGAACTGCCGCTCGCAATGCCCGTCATCATGGCAGGCATCCGCACCGCCGCGGTCTGGGTGATCGGTACGGCGACATTGTCGACGCCGGTCGGGCAGACCAGCCTCGGCAACTATATCTTCACGGGCCTGCAGACGCAGAATTGGGTTTTTGTGTTGTTCGGATGTCTCGCTGCGGCGGCACTCGCGCTCGTGATCGACCAACTGCTCGCGTTGATCGAAAGCGGTGTACGAGTACGAAATAGGCTTCGCGCGGTTGCCGGAGCCGCAGGCATCCTTGCCGTCGCTGTTGCCGCCATCGTTCCGAACCAGACGCGCGGCGCGCACACGGGATACGTCGTCGGCGCGAAGACCTTCACCGAGCAGTTCATCCTCGCGGCACTGATTCGCCAGCGTCTCGAGGCCGCTGGCGAAACCGCCATCCGCCGCGACGGTCTCGGCTCGACCATCGCGTTCGACGCGCTCGCAAACGACGAGATCGACGTCTATGTCGACTATTCAGGCACCATCTGGTCCAACCAGATGCTGCGCAAAGATGTGAAGCCGCGCGGCGAAATCCTCGAGGAAATGCGCCGCTGGCTCGCGGGAAAGCACGGCATCACGCTCCTTGGAAGCCTCGGCTTCGAGAATGCCTATGCCTTCGCCATGCGCCGCGACCGGGCGGCTGCGCTGAACATCAGGACCGTCGAAGATCTGGCGCTGCATGCGCGCAGCCTCTCTGTCGCCGGCGACTTCGAGTTTTTCGCGCGGCCCGAATGGCCCGCTGTGCGCGACGCCTATGGCCTGCAATTCCGCGAGCAAAGGCAGATGCAGTCCACCTTCATGTATGAAGCTGCAGCGGCCGGCGAAGCGGACGTTATCACGGCGTTCTCGAGCGACGGTCGCATCGCACAGTATGACCTGATTGTGCTCAAAGACCCGAAGAACGCACTGCCGCCCTATGACGCGATCCTGCTGCTCGCGCCGAAACGGGCGAAGGACACGAAGCTGATTGGCGCGCTGAGCCCACTGATCGGCGCGATCGATGCCGAGACCATGCGTGCCGCCAATCTTCGTTCGGACCGCACGATAGATCAGGAAACGCCCGCGACCGCCGCGCGCTGGCTCGGGAGACAGATCGGAAAGCGCTAAGGCCGCAGCCGCTCGATCTTGAGGCGTCGGGCTACGATGCGGTCGGACATGCGAACCGGCAAGAGATTGAAGATCGCACGCGTGAACCAGCCCGGCGTGATTGTATAGCGCGTCTTCACATTGGCGCCCGTCAGCGCGTGGTGAATGAGTCTCGCCACATCCTCCGGCGGCAGCCCGTTCTTCCCAAGATTCTGCATGAAGTGATACGCGGCTTCTAGCGGCTTGGCGTAAGGCGAATTGCCGAGTTTCGAGAAATCTGGCGCCGCACCCTTGCCCCAGATCGGCGTCCTGATTGGGCCGGGTCCGATGACGATGACGTCGATCCCGAACAGCATCATCTCGCGGCGGAGCGCCTCCGACAGACCTTCGACCGCATGCTTCGACGCAGAATATGGCCCGGCGAAAGGATTGCCGCGCTTGCCTGCGACCGACGAAATCATCACGATCCGGCCGGGCTCGCCCTTCAGCGAAAGATCGGCACCGAGTAACGGCGCGAACGCCTGGGTCGCCGCTACTAAGCCCACCACGTTCGTTTCGAACTGCTTGCGCCATTTGTCGAGCGAGGTTTCGAGAAACGGCCCCGGCACGGCGATGCCGGCGTTGTTCACGAGGCCGTCGAGCGTCCGGCCATTCAGGTCGGCGCGTACTTTCTCTGCCGCCAGCTTGATTGCCGCCTCGTCGGTCACGTCGAAAATGAGCGGCTCGAAATTGCCGCCGATTTCCTGCTTCAAGCGAGCGCCGTCTTCCGGCTTGCGGACGCTGCCGTAGACCTTGAAGCCCTGCGCAACGAGATATTTCGCGGCGGTTTCGCCGATGCCGGTCGAGGCGCCGGTGATGACAACGCTTTTCATGCAACGCTCCCGTAAACGAAACCGCCGGGCGCTAGCCCGGCGGTTGATTTTAGTTCTTGCTCTTGTCGACCAAGGCCTTGGCCTTGATCCAGGGCATCATATCCCGAAGCTTCGCACCGACCTCCTCGATCGGATGCTGCGCGAGCTTTGCGCGGGTCGCCTTGAAGGAAGCCTGATTGACCTTGTTCTCAAGCATCCAGTCGCGCGTGAATTTTCCGGTCTGGATGTCGTTCAGCACGCGCTTCATCTCGGCCTTGGTTTCGGCGGTGATGATGCGCGGTCCGGTGACATATTCGCCGTATTCCGCGGTGTTCGAGATCGAGTAGTTCATGTTGGCGATACCGCCTTCGAAGATCAGGTCGACGATCAGCTTCACTTCGTGCAGGCACTCGAAATAGGCCATCTCGGGCGCATAGCCGGCTTCCACCAGCGTTTCATAACCGGCCTTGATGAGTTCGACGAGGCCGCCGCAGAGCACGACCTGCTCGCCGAAGAGATCGGTTTCGCATTCTTCCTTGAACGTCGTCTCGATGATGCCGGCGCGGCCGCCGCCGATCGCCGACGCATAAGAGAGGCCGAGATCGTGCGCGTTGCCGGACGAATCTTTATGAATTGCGATCAGGCACGGCACGCCGCCGCCGCGCAGATATTCGGAACGCACGGTGTGGCCGGGACCTTTCGGTGCGATCATCAGCACGTCGATGTCGGGACGCGGCTCGATCAGGTTGAAGTGAACGTTGAGGCCGTGTGCGAAAAGAAGTGCGGAGCCTTCCTTCATGTTCGCGTGCAGATGATCGCGGTAAATGTCGCCCTGGAGTTCGTCCGGCGTCAGCATCATCATCACGTCGGCCCACTTCGCGGCCTCGGCGACTTCCATGACTTTCAGCTTTTCGCCTTCGGCTTTCTTGACGCCCTGCGAGCCCTTGCGGAGCGCGACCGCTACATCCTTCACGCCAGAGTCGCGCAGGTTCAGCACATGCGCGTGCCCCTGGCTGCCATAGCCGATGACTGCAACCTTCTTCCCCTTGATCAGGTTCAGGTCGGCGTCGCGATCGTAATAAACACGCATGGTCTTTAACCCCCGTAAGGCGCGCGGTTTTCCGCTGGTGACGATTTTCGCCGGGTGTTCTAGGGGGCCCGGCGATACCCCGCAACCCCCGCTACAGCATGCCGAAATAGCGCAGCAATGAACGCACGGCGAGGCCGACGACCAGCAATCCGACCACGACCATAAGAATCCGCGTCGGCGCGACCCGCGCGATCAGCCCCGCGAAAGGTGCCGCGACCAGACCTCCCAGGATCAGCGGCACCACCGGCGACAGGTCGGCGATGCCGATGCTGACGATGAAGGTCGCGGACGTCGCAACGGTGACGAAGAATTCGGTCAGGCTCACGGAACCGATCACATAGCGCGGCACATGCCCGGTGCCGATCAGCGTCGAAGTGACGACCGGGCCCCATCCGCCGCCGCCCATCGCGTCCAGCGTGCCGCCGGCAAAGCCGATCGCAGGCATGCCGCGGCGGCTCGCTTCGACCTCGCCGAACTTCCGGAATCCCCGCACCAGAATGAGAACGCCGATCAACAGCAGGTATCCGTTGACGAAAGGCGCGATCGCCTTGCCGTCCACATTCGAAAGCACGGTCGCGCCCACGATGCCGCCGACCACGCCGGGAACGGCGATACGCTTCACGATCGTCCACGACACGTTCTTTGCCGCGACATGCGAAACGCCCGACGCGGCCGTCGTGAAGATTTCGGCGATGTGAATCATCGCACTCGCCTGCGCTGGCGCAACGCCGGTCGCCATCAATACGGAAGAACCGATGACGCCGAAGGCCATGCCCAATGCACCATCGACCAGCTGGGCGAAAACGCCGATCGCAACGAACGTCCAGAAGTCGGCGCCGAATTCCATGCCTTGCCTCGACAAACGGGACTGCCGGAGTCCCCGCTAGTAATTCCCGCCGCGGATGAAGCGGATAATCCCGGCAGTGACTTCTTTCTCCTGACCGAGGAAACCGTGCGGGGCACTGCCTCCGCAGGCATCGACGCCGGGCGCACTGCCGCCTTTTGCGCCGCCTGTCACGGTTACGGCCTGCTCGCGCACGCCGTTCGTGCGCGCAAGGATCGACGCGCCGAGCGAGGGCGGCGTGCGGATGCAGGCGTCCGCCGCGTGTACCACGACGAGAACCGGAACCTTGATCGCTTCAAGAGGCACCGAGAACACGGTCTGCGCAACCCACGCCTTGCGGCCGCGGGGATTTCCGGACGTGAGGGGTGAAGTGATGACAAGCCCGTCGGGTGCCTGCTCGCCCGCAAGCCGAGACGCGGCGTTGACGGCTGAAATCGAGCCGCGGCTCGTGCCGAC
>JAGXQU010000065.1 GCA_018335895.1 Hyphomicrobiales bacterium
GAGCCAGTCGGGCGAGACGAATGTAGCGGAGGACATCGGCAGGTTCCGGTGAGGACCTGCCGACTTTCGGTCAGCGGCGCAGGATGCGCAACTGCTTCAGGCCGCTCCGCACAATTTGTCGCGTAGCGCGCGGAATTTGACGAGCTGGTCTTCCCTCAGTTCGCGTTTTTCGTCTCGGCCGACGAAGACCTTGAACATGATGCCGCCGTCGACATTCACGAAGGCGACGAATACCGACTTCTTGTTGTTGAAGGTGCGCTCGACGAAGGCCACTGCGCCGCAGCGATCGTGTTTCAGGTGGCCGTGCAGGCCGGCCGACCCGCCCAGATTGAAGTAGCCGTGGCCGAGCGTACCCTTCGGCATCGCGCCGCCGATTTCGAAAATGCCGTCGTCGGTGTTGATGATGGTAGTGAGATCGCCCCAGGTGGCGATGTCGTCCATCGCCGGGATGAAATTCTCGCCGGCCGCGAACCTGCGCATATCGTCAGGCAGCGCTTCCAGAATGGTCTGGCAAGTGACGCCGTGTTCCTTGGCGGCGAACTCGATCACGACGCCGGGGTTCTCTGCGATCTTGTGCTTGAGTTCGGTGCGTTTCGCGGTGTCGAGCATGCCGGGCCTCTTGAATCGCGGTTGACAGAGGGCTCGCTCGCGGAGGTTCCGCTGGCTGGCAAAACTTCGTAATGAGCCACCTAAGGATAAGCGCGCTTCAGCGTCAACCGGCGGCGCTCAGACGAACAGCTTATCCTTGCCGGGAAGCGCGATCTTGCGCTCTAGAAACGCGGGGACCGGCAGTTTTTTCCCGCGCAGGAATTCCGGGTTGAACAGCTTGGTCTGATAGCGCGTGCCGTAGTCGCAGAGCACGGTCACGATGGTGTGCCCGGGACCCATTTCTTTCGCCATACGGATTGCACCTGCGATGTTGATGCCGGACGAGCCGCCGAGCACGAGACCCTCGTGCTCCAGAAGATCGAACACGCAGGGGAGCGCTTCGTCGTCCGGGATCACATAGGGACGGTCGACCTTGATGTCCTTGATCATCACGGTCTCGCGGCCGAGCCCGATGCCTTCGGTGACGGAATCGCCGGGTGTCGCATCCGCCTTTCCGGTCTTGAAGTAGCTGTACATGGCAGCGCCATGCGGATCGGCGCAGCCGATCAGGATGTTCTTGTTCTTCTCTTTCAGGAACAGCGATGTGCCCGCGAGCGTGCCGCCGGTGCCGACCGAGCAGATGAAGGCATCGACCTTGCCTTCGGTCTGCTGCCAGATTTCGGGGCCGGTCGAGAGATAGTGCGCTTTGCGGTTGTCGAGGTTGTTCCACTGGTCGGCGAACAACACGCCGTTCGGCTCGGTTCTGCGCAGTTCGTCCGCAAGTCTTTTGCCTACGTGCTGGTAGTTGTTTGGATTGGCGTAGGGGAGCGCCGGCACTTCGACGAGTTCGGCGCCGCAGAGGCGCAGCATGTCTTTCTTTTCCTGACTCTGCGTCTCTGGGATCACGATGATGGTGCGATAGCCGCGCGAGTTTGCGACCAGCGCGAGACCGATACCGGTGTTGCCTGCCGTCGCCTCGACCACGATGCCGCCCGGCTTCAGGTCGCCGCGCTTTTCGGCCTCGAGGATCATCTGCTTCGCGGGACGGTCCTTGACGGACTGTCCCGGGTTCATGAACTCGGCCTTGCCGAGGATGTTGCAGCCTGTCGCCTGAGAGGCGCGCCAAAGCTGGATCAGCGGGGTATTACCGACGGCGTCGACAATGTCTTTGCGGAAATCCATCGTGTTGAATTCACAGAATTGGCGCGGGTTGATTTGAATTCAACGTAGCGGGCGCGCAGGAAACAGGCAACGCTATCCCTTCAGGGTCTGGAATGCGTCGAGCGCTCGAGCCCGCGCTTCCTGATGATCCACGATGGGTGCGGGATAGGTCTTCCCGAGTGCTACTCCGGCGGCCGCGAGTTCGAGCGGCGACGCCGTCCACGGCTTATGGATGAACGCATCCGGCAGCCCGGCGAGTTCCGGAATCCAGTTGCGGACGTAGCTGCCATCCGGGTCGAATTTCTCTCCCTGGATGACCGGATTGAACACGCGGAAATAGGGTGCTGCATCCGCGCCGGAGCCCGCGACCCACTGCCAGCCCGCGGCATTGTTCGCGGGGTCCGCATCGACCAGCGTGTTCCAGAACCATTCCTCGCCGAGCCGCCAGTCGATCAGGAGATGCTTGATGAGGAAGGAAGCGGCGACCATGCGCACGCGGTTATGCATCCAGCCGGTGCGCCAGAGCTGGCGCATGCCGGCATCGACGATCGGATAGCCGGTGAGGCCGCGCTGCCAGCGCGCAAGCGCCTTTGCATCGTCGCGCCAGGGGAACGCATCGAAACGGCGGTGGAAATTCACGCGCGCAAGATCTGGAAAGTGATGTAGCAGATGATACGAAAATTCCCGCCAGCCGAGTTCGGCTCGGTATTTCTCGACATCGCGCCCGCGTGCGGGTAACGCCGCCGCGATCTGATGTGGGCTGATCTCTCCGTGCGCGAGAAAAGGCGACAGCCGAGAGGTGCCGTCGATGTCGGGCCGGTCGCGATGCGCCGCGTAGCCGGCCAGCGCATTCGTGAGAAACTCCTGCAGGCGTTTCTTCGCGCCGTCTTCGCCGCGCTGCCATGACGAACGCATAGCCTTCGCCCAGTCGGGTTTCGCAGGTTCGAGCGCCCAGCCATCGAGTTTCTCGCTTCCCGGTGCGCCGGCTGCATTCGGCTTTTGCAATTTGCCAAGCACGTCGCGCGCGCTTCCGCGCTCCTGCGATGCCTTGTAGTGGGGCGTGAAGACACGGATCGGCCCTCCGGCCTTGCTTTGGATCGCCCATGGCTCGTTCAGAAGCGTGGCGTTGAAGGTCTCGACCGCACAGCCGCTCGCAAGAAGATGCTGCTCGATTTCGGTGTCGAGCTTCGCTTCGGCCACGACATAGCGGCGGTTCCAATAGGCGGTGGCAACATTCGCCTCACTTACGATCCCGGCGACGATCTTGCGCGGATCGCCGCGCCGAAACGTGAGCGGAATGCCGAGCTTCGCGAGATTGTCGGACAGATTGCGCAGCGATCCCGCGAGCCACCAGCGCCACGCGGCGCCCGGAGTCCGCAAACTTTTCGCTTCCTCGAGAACGTAAAGCGCGACGATCGGTGCGTCCGACTTCGCCGCGGCGTGAAGCGCCGGGTTGTCGGAAATGCGGAGATCGTTCCGGAACCAGACAAGGGCGGGGCGGGAGCTCATGCATAACGATAACGCGGCACGCTCGCGTCCGGATGCATCGTCAGCGGCATCCCCGGCTATTTATCGAAATGCCGGCCGGGTCAGCTCGAACTGATGCCAAGGCCCGCAAGAATCGATTGGATGTTCGACGCGCCCGCAAGTTTCTCTTTCGCTTCGGCTGTAATGCGCGCGGCGTATTGTTTCGCGACGATCTCGCTAATGCCCTGACTTTGCGAGAGCGTGGTGTCGAATACAGTCAAGCCATAGCTGCTCATCGCGCTCGACGCATTCGCAACCGCGGCGCGGTTCATCTGGCTCATGTTGGTGCCATAGAACCGCTTGTAGATCGAACCGGGCTTGTATCCGCTCACCTTCATCAGACTTTTCCTAGTGCCTGACCGGACGCCGGGCAGGGCTATGAACGCTTACAAGGGTTGGGAGCTGACAGAATCTGGCTCCGCGGGTAGGATTCGAACCTACGACCGATCGATTAACAGTCGATTGCTCTACCACTGAGCTACCGCGGAACAGGCGCGAATGAACGCGCGGGGGACGTATAAACAGCTTCGGCAGGCCTTGCCAAGCAGTCTTGTCAGATCGTCCGTTCGACCACCCGGAAGACGGCATTGGCCCGCGCGACCGGCACACCGTCTGCGCTTACGAAGCACTGGGTGAAGCAGAGCGTGCCCCCGGTCTTGACGAAGGTAGTGGTAAATTCGACCCACTGACCGATCTGTGCCGAACCGAGGAAATCCACCGTAAGGTTCACGGTGACCGCACTCTGCCGCTCCGGATCGAGTTTTGAGACCAGGGAGTGGCCCATCGCGTTATCGGCGAGCGCGGAGATGAAGCCGCCATGCGCGAAGCCCCGGGCGTTCGTGTGCGCCTTCGCGAGCCGCACCGCGAGCACGACCGCGTCAGGCGTCTTCTTGCAGTAGATCGGCTCCCACGGCTCCGTCACCGGGCTCTTGCGGTAAAATGGCTCGAAACCTGCGGGTATGTCGGTCAAAAGTGCTTCTCAAAAGAGAAATGGAGGCCACGGCCGGAATCGAACCGGCGTACACGGATTTGCAGTCCGCTGCGTAACCACTCCGCCACGTGGCCATCCTACCGCGAGGAAGCCCGCGGGACACGGAGGCGGTGTAGCAAAGCAGACGTTACCGGGCAATTACGCACTGGTCCGGTTGAGCGCCTATCCGCCATCTTGCCTTTTCGCGGCCTATCGACCAATCCTGCGGCAACTCGGTACCAGAGAGCATTCCTGATGATCGACTTCGCCCAGGCACGCCGGACCATGGTGGACGGTCAGGTCCGCGTGAATGACGTGACCGATGCCGCCGTTATCGCGGCCATGCTGGAAGTGCCGCGCGAAAAATTCGTCCCCGAGGCCCGGGCGGGTCTTGCGTATATCGACGAGGATCTCTGCGTGCAGGAGGCCGCGAGCGGAAAAGCCGCGCGCTATCTGATGGAGCCGATGGTGCTTGCAAAGCTCTTGCAGGCGCTCGAACTCACCGCTGAATCGAAGGTTCTCGATGTCGGCTGCACCACGGGTTACTCCGCGGCGGTGCTCGGCCGCATCGCGGGCAGCGTGGTCGCTCTGGAAGAGGAGCCGGCGCTCGCAGCCGCCGCCGGAAAGCTTGTGAAGGCACCGAACGTCGAGATCGTAACAGGCAAGGCGACGGCGGGCTGGGCCGCGAAGGCGCCCTACGATGCGATCCTGATCGGTGGCGCGGTCGAGGAAGTGCCGCAGGCGCTTACTTCGCAACTCAAGGACGGCGGAAGGCTCGCCGCCGTGATTCGAAAAGGCAGCGCTCCGAAGGCTACGCTCTACGTCCGGACAGGCGGGCATGTGAGCGCCCGCCGTCTGTTCGACGCGGCAATTCCTCCGCTTCCCGGTTTCGAAGCGGCGGAGACGTTCGTTTTCTGACATTTCCGCAACGGAAAGCCGGGTTCAGCGCTTTCCGGTGTTGCGGCGGCGCAGCACCCGCACGGGAAAGGCTGACCTGCGTCCTGTGCGAGTTTGCGAAGCGCATTCCGTCCACTATGGTCCGGGCCAGATCAGGGAACCCGGCGACCGCCGCAACAGACGGCAGGCGAGGGTGCGTATGTCGTCTATGAAGCTGAAATATCCGCGCGCCGCCCGTGCTGCCGGCGCCATCTGCATTCTGGCCGCCTCGACGGCCGCGCTGCATGCGCAGACCCTCGAGCAGGCGCTGGTCAATGCCTATTTCGCGAATCCGACGATCAATGCGCAGCGCGCCGCCGTGCGCGTGACCGACGAACTCGTGCCGCAGGCGCTCTCCGGCTATCGTCCTAAAGTATTCGGCAACGCGCAGGCCGATGTCGACCGCTCCCGGACGCAGACTTCGACGGCGACGGTCAACGGCCCGAACAATTATCCGCGCGGCTACGGCGTCACCGCGCAGCAGAATATCTTCAACGGCTTCCAGACCGGCAACTTGGTCCGCTCCGCAGAGAGCCAGGTGCTCGCCGCGCGCGAAACGCTGCGCAACACCGAACAGAACGTACTCCTCAGTGCCGTTACTGCATACATGAACGTCATCCGCGATACCGCGATCGTGCAGTTGCAGCAGCAGAACGTTCAGGCGTTGAACGAGCAGTTTCGCGCCACCAACGACCGCTTTCAGGTTGGTGAATTGACGCGCACCGATGTCGCGCAGGCACAGGCGCGGCTGCGCGCGGCCGAGTCGCAACTCAGCGTCGCACAGGCGAACCTGAATGCCTCGCGCGCTGTGTACCGCAGGGACATCGGCACCGAGCCGGGGCAGCTCAAGCCTCCGGCTCCCTACGAGAAGCTCAAGTTCGCTTCGCTCGACGCCGCGATCGCGCAGGCATTCGGGGATCATCCGGCTATTCAGGCTACGCGCCACGGCGTCGATACCGCGCAATTGCAGGTGAAGGTTGCCGAAGGCGCGCTCTTGCCGACGCTCAATCTCGAAGCCGGTGTGCAGCGCTTCTCCGATCCGAGCGTCACTGTTTATAACAATCTCGACATGAGCGCGGGCTTGCGGCTTTCCGTACCGCTCTATCAGGGCGGCGCGGAGTATTCGCGCATCAGGCAGGCGAAGGAACTCACCGGGCAGCGCAAGCTCGAGAGCGACGTCATTCGCGATCAGGTGCGCGCCGCCGTGATCCAGTCGTGGGGCCTCGTTTCCGCCTCGCGCTTCCAGGTGCAGGCCGCGCAGGCGCAGGTCGCTGCGGCCGAGATCGCACTGAACGGTGTGCGTCAGGAGTACGGCGTAGGCCAGCGCACGCTGCTCGACGTACTGAACGCACAGGCCGAACTCGTGAACGCCCGGTCAGCGTTGATCACGGCGCAGCGCGACCGCGTCGTTGCATCGTATTCGCTGCTTTCGTCGGTTGGGCGCCTCAGCATCGTTCACTTGAAGCTTGCCGACCAGAAGCAGACCTATCAGCCGGAGACCCACTACGAGCAGGTCCGCGACAGCTGGTTCGGACTTCGCACTCCCGACGGCCGTTAAGCCCGGTAGAGTCGCGCCTCTGCCCCGGAAATAGCTGGGTTTAAGCGTTACCCGGCATTTGCCACCCGGAATCGCGATGCCATAGTGCGTTGTGGCGCCGGGAGTGATTCTCTCTGCGCTGCCAAAGGATTGCGGCAGGCAAGAGTACGATGTCTCAGAGTGCGCGTGCACAGGAACCGTCGATGGAGGAAATTCTTGCCTCCATCAGGCGGATCATTGCGGATGACAATCCGGACGCCGCGAAACCCGGGGCGGCCTCCGCGCAAGGCGTTGCGCCTGCTCCCAAGGTTCAGTCCGCGCCCGCTCCGCAGGCGCAGAAGCCTGCCATGAGCCAGAACGACATCGACGCCATGCTTGCCGATCAAGCGGCGGAAGAGTCCGATGTTCTCGAACTCGGCGAACCGGTTTCGCCGCCGCGTGCTCCCGAGTCTGCCGCCGGATTTCAGCAGGTTCCGGCGAGTGACGTCATGTTCCGCGAGGAGCCTGCGTTCGAGCCCATGGCCCCGCCGGCGCAGTACGTCCCGCGGGAAACACCAGCGGAGCGGCTGTTGTCTGCGGAAACCAATGCTGCGGTTTCGGCGGCTTTCGGTTCGCTCGCGACCACGATCCTGTCCGAGAATGCCCGTACGATCGAAGACCTCGTGCGGGAGATGCTGCGCCCAATGCTCAAGGCCTGGCTCGACGACAACCTGCCGGGTCTTGTGGAGCGCATGGTCCGCGCCGAAATCGAGCGCGTGTCCCGCGGCGGGCGCTAGAACCCGCGTTTGTTGACTCCGAAGCGCTGCTTTGGCTTTTAGGGCCTGATCCCGAAAAGCATGTCCCCTGACCGATCCGGGGATGGTGCCGGTTTTCGGACCCGATCATGCCGTCTGAAAATCGTCCGCGCCGGAACTCCCATGCTCGAAAAAACCTATCAGCCAGCCGAAATCGAAGACCGCATCTATCGCTCGTGGGAAGAGGCGGGCGCGTTCAACTGTCTGCGCTCCGAGCGCAAGGATGCCACGGCCTATTCCATCGTGATCCCGCCGCCGAACGTGACCGGCTCGCTGCACATGGGTCACGCGCTGAACAACACCTTGCAGGACATCCTCGCGCGCTTCGAGCGTATGCGGGGCAAGGACGTGCTGTGGCAGCCGGGCACCGATCACGCCGGCATCGCGACCCAGATGGTCGTCGAACGGCAGTTGATGGAGCGGCAGCAGCCGGGGCGCCGCGAAATGGGCCGCGAGAAGTTTCTCGCGCGCGTCTGGGAATGGAAGGCGGAGTCGGGCGGCACCATCGTCAACCAGTTGAAGCGTCTCGGCGCTTCCTGCGACTGGCGCCGCGAACGTTTCACGATGGACGAGGGGCTTTCGCGCGCTGTGCTGAAGGTCTTCGTCGAGCTTTATCGCGCGGGCCTGATCTATAAGGACAAGCGCCTCGTGAACTGGGATCCGAAGCTGCTGACCGCGATTTCGGATCTCGAAGTCCAGCAGATCGAGGTCAAAGGCAACCTCTGGCACATCAAGTATCCAATCGAGAATTCGAGCGACTACATCGTGGTGGCGACCACGCGGCCTGAGACCATGCTCGGCGACACCGCCGTCGCCGTTCACCCCGACGACGAACGCTACAAGGGGCTGGTCGGGAAGAACGTGATCCTGCCGCTCGTAGGCCGGAGAATTCCGATCGTCGCCGACGAATATTCCGATCCGGAGAAGGGCTCGGGCGCGGTGAAGATCACGCCTGCGCACGACTTCAACGACTTCGAGGTCGGTCAGCGGCACAAACTTCCGCTCATCAACATTTTCACGATTGAAGCCAGGCTCGCGCTCAGGAACAACGAAGACTTCATGAGCGGCGCCGGCGGCGCCGATCTCGACGAAGTGCTCGCCCTCGACGGCAGCAAGCGCGAAGAAGCCCGCAAGAAGATCATCGCGATGCTGGAAGCGCGCGAACTGATGGTTAAGATCGAGCCGAACGTGCACATGGTTCCGCACGGCGACCGCTCGAACGTCGTGATCGAGCCTTATCTTACCGATCAGTGGTACGTCGATGCGAAGACCATGGCGCAGGAGCCGCTCAAGGCGGTGCGCGACGGCCGCACGGCGTTCATCCCGAAAAACTGGGAGAAGACCTATTTCGACTGGCTCGAAAACATCCAGCCGTGGTGCATCTCGCGCCAGCTCTGGTGGGGCCACCAGATTCCGGCCTGGTACGGGCCGGACGGCAAAGTCTTCGTTGCCTTGAGCGAGGACGAGGCGAAGGCCGAGGCAAGGAAGCACTACGGCAAGGACGAAACGCTGACGCGCGACGAAGACGTGCTCGATACTTGGTTCTCGTCAGCACTCTGGCCGTTCTCGACGCTCGGCTGGCCGGATAACACGACGGAGCTAAAGCGCTTCTATCCGACGACGGTGCTCGTCACCGGCTTCGACATCATCTTCTTCTGGGTCGCGCGCATGATGATGATGGGACTGCACTTCATGAAGGAAGTGCCGTTCAAGGACGTCTACATCCACGCGCTCGTCCGCGACGAGAAGGGCGCGAAAATGTCGAAGTCGAAGGGGAACGTGATGGACCCCTTGGAGTTGATCGACCAGTACGGCGCCGATGCGCTGCGCTTCACGCTTGCCGCGATGGCCGCACAAGGCCGCGACATCAAGTTGGCTACTTCCCGCGTCGAGGGCTACCGCAACTTCGCGACCAAGATCTGGAACGCCGCGCGCTTTGCCGAAATGAACGGCGCAAAGCGCGACGCCGGTTTCGATCCGAAGTCGGCGAAGGAAACGCTGAACAAGTGGATCTTGGGCGAAGCCGAAAAGGCCGTCCGCGAGGTCACCGAGGCGATCGAAGCCTACAAATTCAATGAAGCGGCTAACGCCGCCTATCGCTTCGTATGGTCGATCTTCTGCGACTGGTATGTCGAGCTTTCCAAGCCGTTGTTGACCGGGCCGGACGGTGCCGCGAAGCAGGAGACGCAGGCGACCGCCGCCTTCGTGCTCGACGAGATCATCAAGCTACTGCATCCCTTCATGCCTTTCATCACCGAAGAACTCTGGCGGGTGAAAGGCGAGGAGGGGACGCCGCGCAAATCCATGCTCGCGCTTGCCGAGTGGCCGAAGCTATCCGGTCTGGAAGATGCGAAATCCGAAAGCGAGATCGGCTGGGTGGTTGATTTGATTACCTCCATTCGATCGGTGCGGATGGAAATGAATATCGCAGGCGGCACGCAGATACCGCTGCAACTGATCGCAAACGCAGAAACGAAGGCGCGGGCGGAGCGCTGGATGGAAGCGCTGAAGCGTCTTGCGCGTCTTTCGGAGATTACGTTTGCCGGATCGCCGCCAAAAGGATCGGTGCAATTGCTCGTGCGGGGCGAGGTTGCAGCGCTCCCACTCGCTGGCGTTGTCGATCTTGCCGCAGAACGGGCGCGTCTCGAAAAGGAAATCGCTAAATGCGACACCGACATCGAGCGCGTGGACAAAAAACTCGAGAACAAGGACTTCGTCGCGCGCGCTCCGGAAGAAATTCTGGAGCTCGAAAGGGAGCGCCGCCGCGAAGCGGAAGAACGCAAGGTGAAAACGCTCGAGGCGCTCGATCGTTTGAAAGGCGCAGAGTAATACTGCGAAAGTTACTCCGATACCGCGCGGTAGCGTAGTTTACGCGAAGTTCCTCTGGTAGATTTTCTCCGACCCGGGGGTTGGGGAATGACCGAGGAAGCGCGCAACGTCGCGATCCTGAAAGAGGCGTATCGTCTTTGGCACGACAGCAAAGGCGCGAGCGTCGATCATTGGATGAATATCTGTGCGGACGAGCTTACGTTCGGCTCGATCGGTCAGGGCGTGCGCGCTGCGCCGTACATGACGCTCTATGACGAAAAGTCGAAACTCGGAGAATACTTTCAGGGCCTCGCGCGCGACTGGGAGATGATCGAATTCCGCCCCGAACACTTCGTCGCGCAACTCGACCGCGTCGTGATGCTTGGCCGTTGCACCTGGCGGTGCCGGAGAACGAGTAAGACCGTCTGGTCGCCGAAGGCGGATTCTTTCCGTTTTGCGAGTGGAAAGATCATCGAGTTCTTCGAGTATTTCGACACCGCGGGTATGCGCGACGCTTTGCAGCCCTAGCCGCCCAAAGTCAGCCTCAATCGGGGCGAATGGGCTAGCGAATACAAGATCCGGATTTTCGTCATGCTACAGCAAGAACTCGTTCGCCAGGGCAATTGGCTCTTCCGTTGGCGCTCCTATCTGCCGTTTCTCATCCTGCCGCTGGCAGCCGCCTCGTTCCGCAATTCCGGATGGTTCATCGATACGTTCGGGAACGGGTTGGAAGAGGCGTGGGACATCGCGTGCTATGTGCTGGCCCTCGTCGGTCTCGGGCTGCGGATCGCGATCGTGGGTTATGTCCCCTCGGGCACTTCCGGCCGGAACGCAGTTGAACAACGGGCTGACGTCCTGAACACGAGCGGCATGTATTCGGTCGTCCGTCATCCGCTCTATTTTGCGAACTTCATCGTTTTCATCGCCTTCATTCTTCTCTTCAAGAGCCTGCTGCTCGCGCTGTTCATGGCGCTCGCCTACTTTCTCTATTACGAGCGCATCATGCTCGCCGAGGAGCAGTTTCTCGAAGGCAAGTATGGCGAGAGCTATCGCGCATGGGCCGGGAAGACGCCGGCATTTCTCCCTCGTCTGACGGGTTTCGTACGTCCGTCGCTGTCGTTTTCATGGCGGTCGGCGCTGGTTCGGGAGTTTCATACTCTGTTTTTGATTTCTGCCGCGTTCGCGCTGGTCGAAATGCTCGAAGCGCTCGTCCTCGAGAAACAGAACTTCTCGGAATGGATCGCGGACGAGCCGGGTTGGATGG
>JAGXQU010000066.1 GCA_018335895.1 Hyphomicrobiales bacterium
TTCCGACATTCACCTGCATGACGGGTATTTCGATCTCGGCGGCGGCCGCAAGGCCGAGCTTGCGGGCGGCCGCCCGCTTCCCTTCGCGCTCGGACACGAGATCGAGGGCGAACTCGTCGCCTGCGGCCCGGATGCAAAGGGCGTCACCGTCGGCAAGCGCTATGTAATCTATCCCTGGATCGGCTGCGGCCAATGCGCGACCTGCGCGAGCGGCGACGAACACCTCTGTGCAAAACCGCAGCAGATCGGCATCCAGACGCAAGGCGGCTACGCGAGCCATGTGCTCGTGCCGAACCCGAAGTATCTCCTCGAATACGACCCGATCCCGCGCGATCTCGCAGGCACATATATGTGTTCGGGCGTCACCGCCTTCTCGGCGATCGCAAAGCTCGGCGCGCTCGCGGAACGCGGACCCGCACTGCTGATCGGCCTCGGCGGCGTCGGCATGATGGGATTTTCGTTCCTGAAGGCGCGCTCGAAACACAAACCCATCGTAATCGAAATCGACCCCAAGAAGCGCGAGCACGCGCTCGCAAACGGTGCTGCCGCGGCATTCGATCCGACCGACAAGACGACGCGCAAGGAAATCATGGCCGCTTCCGGCGGCGGCGTCATGGGCGCAATCGATTTCGTCGGCTCGGATAAATCCGCGGCACTCGGCTTCGGTGCGCTCGCAAAAGGCGGCACGCTGGTCGTAGCCGGCCTGATCGGTGGCGAGATGCCGCTCTCCATTCCAGTGCTGCCGCTCAAGGGCGTCTCCATCGTCGGCAACTATGTCGGATCGCTAGCGGAGGCCAAGGAAATGCTCGCGCTCGTGCGGGCCGGAAAAGTCGCGCCGATTCCGGTGAAAACCCGGCCGCTCGTGGAGGCCGATGCCGCCCTTCGCGACCTGCGCGAAGGCAAGACCATCGGCCGGACCGTACTCGTTCCTTAAAGCTTCGACTGCAGCTTCTTCGCGAACGCCACGACGCCGGTGCGGCGTACGCGCTTCATCCGTTCCGCCGACAGGATTGCGTGAATATCCGCGAAGGCTGCATCGAGATCGTCGTTGATGACGACATAATCGTATTCGCCCCAGCGCGTCAGCTCGTGCTTCGCGGTTTCTAGGCGCTTCTTGATCGTCATTTCGTCTTCAGTGGCGCGGCGGCGGATGCGCTTCTTCATCTCCGCGATCGACGGCGGCAGGATGAAAATGCTGACCACATCGGAAGCCGCTTTCTTGTAAAGCTGGCGTGTGCCCTGATAGTCGATGTCGAACAGCACGTCCCTGCCTTTCGCAAGCGCCTTCTCGACCGGTTTTGCGGGCGTGCCGTAATAATTGCCGTGCACTTCCGCCCATTCGAGCAGCTCACCGGCATCGCGCATTTTCTCGAAGGCTTCGCGCGTCAGAAAGTGGTAATGCACGCCGTCGACCTCGCTTGGCCGCCGCTTGCGCGTCGTCACCGAGATCGAAAGGTCGATGTTTTCCTCCTTCTGCACGAGAAGACGCGTGAGCGTGGTCTTGCCCGCGCCCGAAGGCGACGAGAGCACGAACATCAGCCCGCGCCGCGCGATCTTCTCGCGCTTGGCACCGGACTTCTTCACGGCTTTCCGTCTCTTACTCAATGTTCTGCACCTGCTCGCGGAACTGATCGACCGCGGTTTTCAGATCCAACCCGAGCGCGGTGAGCGAAACGTCGTTCGATTTCGAACAGAGCGTATTCGCCTCACGGTTGAATTCCTGCGCCAGAAAATCGAGCTTGCGCCCGACCGAACCGCCGTTCTTCAGCAATGCCCGCGCAGCACCCACATGTGCGTGCAGGCGGTCGAGTTCTTCCCGGATGTCGGCCTTGGCGGCGAGCAGCGCCGCTTCCTGATGCAGGCGCTCGGGATCGAGCGCAGAACTCGCGGCAAGCAGTTCCTTCACCTGTTCGGCGAGCCGCGCGCGGATCGCTTCAACCGAGCGCGAGGGTGAAGCTTCCGCAGATTTCGTCAGCTTTTCGATTTCGCTGACGCGCGTGGAGAGAACGCCGCCGATGACTTCGCCCTCCTTGCCGCGCATCGCAACGAGATCCTTTAGCGCCGCTTCGAAACCCTTGAGGAGCGCGGCGTTGGCCGCCTCGCGCTCGGCTTCGCTTTCCTCCGTCTCGATCACTTCCATCACGCCCTTGATTGCGAGGATGCCGTCGAGCGTCGGCGGCTGCGCTTCGATCTTTTTCGAGAGGTCGCGCGAGGTCGCGATCACGGCGGCAAGCACTTCCTCGTTTACGCGAACCTGCGGGGCGGCCCCTTCGCGCTGAATGGCGAGATTGGCGGTCACATTCCCGCGCGAGATCGATTTCGAGATCGCCGCGCGGATCGCGGGTTCCAGCGCATCGCGGCCGGGCGGCAGGCGAAAGCGCAGATCGAGACCCTTGGAATTGACCGACTTCAGTTCCCAGGCCCAGCGCAGACTGCCATGCACGCCGGAAGAACGGGCAAAACCGGTCATGCTGGCAAGCGTCATCGGAAGGACTGTCCGCGATTCTGTGTTCTGAAGGCCGCGCGACCTTAACGACAGCGGCAGGTGCAAACAAGCCAAGGCGTGATGTCGTCGTCCCCGGCGAGCGGGACTCTAAACCCTACTGCTTCGCCTCGCCCTCTTTGGGCTGCTCCGCCTTCGCGTCGGATTTTTTCTTCTCGACCTTTTTCTTTTCCGCGGCCTTCTTTTCTACCTTCTTCTTCTGCGCGGCCTTTTCTTCTTTCTTCTGGTCTTTCTTGCTGAGATCGCCGCCCTGGAATGTCGGCGTCGCGCCGGACGTCTGGGTCTGCACGGGCGGGGTCTGTGGTGCCGCTGCCGGCTGCGTCTGCTGCGGAGCGTTCTGCTTCTGGAAATCGCGCCAGCGCGCGACGTTCTTCAGATGCTGCTCGTAGGTTTCGGCGAAGACATGCCCGCCGGTGCCGTCGGCGACGAAGTAGAGTTCCTTGGTGCGCGCAGGATTGGCGACAGCCTCGAGTGAAGCGCGTCCCGGGTTTGCGATCGGTCCCGGTGGCAGCGCGGCGATCGTGTACGTATTATAAGGTGTGGGCTGGTCGACATCGGCGCGCGTGAGCGAACGGCCGAGCGACCCCTTTCCGCCCACGAGACCGTAAATGATCGTCGGGTCGGATTGCAGCCGCATCTTCTTGTTGAGGCGGTTCACGAACACGCCGGCAACGCGCGTGCGCTCGCTCGCGATCGCGGTTTCCTTCTCGACGATGGAGGCCAGCGTCACGAACTCGTTAATGTTCGAGATCGGCAGATCCGCTGCGCGCTTGCTCCAGATTTCCTCGACCATGCGCTTGTGCGCGGCGGCCATGCGCTGAAGCAATTGTTCGCGGGTGGTGCCGCGCGTCACACGATAGGTCTCAGGCAGCAGGCTGCCCTCTCCGGGTATCCGCTGGATCGGCCCGCTAAGCACCTCCGACTCGTTCAGGCGCTGCACGATCTGCTGCGTCGTCAGTCCTTCCGCGATGGTGACCGAATGCTGGATCGATTTTCCGTCGATGATCGTCTCCAGCACTTCGCTCATGCTGGCGTTCTTCTGAAAGACGTACTCGCCCGCTTTCATCTTTTCGGTGGCGCCGAGAATGACGGCACCCATCACGAAGAAGGTCGAATTTTCGATGACGCCTTCGCGCTTGAGCAAATCGGCCATGTCGCGCAGGCCGGTGCGCTGCGGAATGTTGACGGTGTGTTCGCTCGCAAGCGGGCCCGGCGCGGTGAATTGTTTCGAGCCGTAGAGAACGCCGCCGCCGACGAATACCGCGAGCAGCAGCAGGATTGTGAAAATCGCGTTGCCGACGATGACGATCGGATGACGCGCGCGGCGCGACGGCGGTGCTGCGATGCGCTGGCGGCCGGCCCGCGTGGGCGGCGGCGATTCAGCGGGGGCTTCGTAATAGTGATCGTCTTCGCGTCCAGGCATTTCGATCCCGTTTTCTTGTTCTGGACGGCCCGCCCCCGAGCCGCGCGGGGCCAAACCTAAGGCCAATTATGGCCAAAGCAGGAAGCCAGGAAAATTAGTGCGCTTTGCGGAAGATCAGCGACGCATTGGTGCCGCCAAATCCGAACGAGTTCGAAAGCACGGTATTGATTTCGCGTTTCTTGGGCGTATGCGGCACGAGGTCGATCGGTGTTTCGCGCTCGGGGTTGTCGAGGTTGAGGGTCGCCGGCGCGATCTGGTCGCGCATCGCGAGAATGCAGAAGATCGCTTCCGCCGAGCCCGCGGCGCCCAAGAGATGACCGATCGACGACTTCGTCGACGACATCGAGATCTTCGACGCCGCATTACCAACGAGACGCTCGACCGCGCCGAGTTCGATGGTGTCGGCCATGGTCGAGGTGCCGTGCGCGTTGATGTAGTCGATATCGGAGGCGCCGATGCCCGCGCGCTTCAGCGCCATGGTCATGCAGCGGAACGCGCCGTCGCCGTCTTCGGACGGTGCCGTGATGTGGTAGGCGTCGCCGGAAAGGCCGTAGCCCACCAGCTCCGCGTAGATTTTCGCACCGCGCGCTTTCGCGTGCTCATATTCTTCGAGCACCACGACGCCCGCGCCCTCGCCCATCACGAAGCCGTCGCGGTCCTTGTCGTAGGGACGGGACGCCTCGGTCGGGCGGTCGTTGTAGGCCGCGCACAGCGCATGCATCGCTGAGAAGCCCGCGAGCGCCATGCGGCCGACCGGAGACTCCGTACCGCCAGCGACCATGACGTCGGCATCGCCGAGCGAGATCAGCCGCGCGGCATCGCCGATCGCGTGCGCGCCGGTCGAGCAGGCAGTAACCACCGAATGGTTCGGACCCTTGAGGCCGTGCTGAATGGAAACGTAGCCGGAGGCGAGATTGATGAGACGCCCGGGAATGAAGAACGGCGAAACGCGGCGCGGACCTTTTTCTTTCAGCGTGATCGCGGTCTCCGCGATACCCTCGATGCCGCCGATGCCCGAGCCGATGAGGACGCCGGTGCGTTCCTGATCTTCCGTCTTGGTGGGCTTCCAGCCCGCATCGTCCAGCGCCTGGGTCGCGGCGGCGACGCCGTAAAGAATGAAGTCGTCGACCTTCCGGCTTTCCTTCGCTTCCATCCACTGGTCGCGGTTGAAGGTGCCGTCGGAGCCGTCGCCGAGCGGGATCACATGGGCGATCTGACAGCGCAGGTCGGAGACGTCGAAGGTGTCGATCTTCTTCGCGCCGCTTTTGCCTTCGAGCAAACGCTTCCACGAGACTTCGACGCCGCAACCGAGCGGCGATACCATCCCCAGCCCGGTGACGACGACGCGACGCATCTTTTCTTGAATCCCGTTTGATGCGCGGGCCGCGCCATGGCTGCCCGCGCCGATAAAGTCCGGCTTAGGACTTCGAGTTCTTTTCGAGGAACTTCACGGCGTCGCCTACGGTGAGGATCGTTTCCGCGGCGTCGTCGGGAATCTCGCAGCCGAATTCTTCTTCGAAGGCCATGACCAGCTCGACCGTATCGAGGCTGTCCGCGCCCAGATCGTCGATGAAGCTCGCCTTTTCGTTCACTTTCTCGGGTTCGACACCGAGATGTTCGACAACGATCTTTTTAACCCGTTCGGCAATGTCGGCCATTGATACACCCTTGGTCGCCCGCAAGCTTTGTTCAAATTGTTGCCGCGAGAATTGTCCCCCCGCAGCGGGTCCGGCCTTCTTTGTCCGATTGCAGAGCGCCGCGCCAGCGAAAAATGCGGGAGTTCCCCGGCACCTTTGCGTAGCGGCCCGCAACCGAAGCGTGGCCGGGAGCGGTCGTAACATAACCGCCTGCCCTGTCAAAGCGGGGCTTTACCGGTACAAAGCCCTGAAAGCGCTCGCTTTTCCGGCACGAAAACCCCCGCCTGGGGCTTTAGAACATCGCCATGCCGCCGTTGACGTGAATCGTCGTGCCGGTGACGTATGCGGCCTCGTCAGAGGCGAGATAGACGGCCGCTGCCGCGACTTCCTCGGACGTGCCGAGGCGCTTCGCCGGAATAGAATCGAGGATCGCCTTCCGCTGCGCTTCGTTCAGCGCGTCGGTCATCGGGGTTGCGATCATCCCGGGCGCGATGCAGTTCGCGGTCACGTTGCGGCTTGCGAGTTCGGCTGCGAGCGATTTGGTCATGCCGACCATGCCGGCCTTGGCGGCGGCGTAATTGCCCTGCCCCGCGTTGCCGGTGAAGCCCACCACGGACGTGATCCCGATGACGCGGCCGAAGCGCTTGCGCATCATGTCCTTCGCCGCGGCGCGGGCGAGGCGGAAGGCCGCCGTGAGGTTCACCGCGATCACCTGATCCCAGTCCTCGTCCTTGAGCCGGATAAAGATGTTGTCCTTGGTGATGCCCGCGTTGTTCACGAGAATGTCGACTCGCTCCATCTTCCCGTTCGCAGAAGGAATCAGCGCTTCGACCGCAGCCGGGTCCGAAAGATTACACGGCAGCACATGAACGCGGTCTTTCATCTCTGCCGCGATGGCATCGAGCGCATCCTTGCGCGTGCCGGAGATCGCGACCGTCGCGCCCTGCGCATGCAGCGCTTTTGCGATCGCGGTACCGATGCCGCTGGAGGCGCCGGTCACGAGCGCGGTTTTTCCCGAAAGATCGAACATCTCTTTATCCTTATGCTTTTGCCGCTTTATAGGCCGCGACATCATCCGGCGTGCCGACAGACTGGCCGGAGACTTCCTTGGCGATGCGCTTCAAGAGCCCGGTCAGCACCTTGCCCGAACCGGCTTCGACGACCTTGGTGACGCCGTTCGCAGCAAGATACTGCACGCATTCGCGCCAGCGCACCGTGCCGGTCACCTGCTTCACGAGAAGATCGACAATCTCTTTGGGGTCGCTGACGGCGCTCGCGGTCACGTTCGCGACCAACGGCACAACCGGCTTATTCATCTGAACCTTCGAGAGCGCCTCGCGCATGGCGTCCGCCGCCGGCTGCATCAGCACGCAATGGAAGGGCGCGGATACCGGCAACATCATCGCGCGGATGCTTTTGCCTTTGGCGATTTCGGCCGCGCGTTCGACCGCAGCCTTGGAGCCGGAGACGACGACCTGCCCGCCGCCGTTGTCGTTCGCGACACCGCAGACTTCGCCTCCGGCGGCTTCCGCCGCGAGCGCACGTGCCGCATCCAGCTCGACGCCGAGAAGTGCTGCCATCGCGCCGGTTCCGACCGGCACCGCCTTCTGCATCGCCTGCCCGCGGATTTTCAGAAGCTTCGCGGTATCCGTGATTGAGAATGCGCCCGCTGCCGCGAGCGCCGAATATTCACCGAGCGAATGGCCGGCGACGAACTTCACGTCGCGGGCGAGATCGAGCCCTGCTTCCGCTTCCAGCACCCTCACCACCGCGACCGAGACCGCCATCAGCGCGGGCTGGGCATTCTCGGTGAGCGTCAGGGTCTCCTGCGGGCCTTCCCACATGATCTGGGAGAGCTTCTGGGAGAGCGCGGCATCGACCTCTTCGAACACGGCCTTCGCCGCCGGAAAGCTCTCGGCCAGCGCCTTACCCATACCGACCGCCTGGCTGCCCTGACCCGGAAAGGTGAATGCGAGTGCCATGAAACCCCCGAAAATGCTTATTTTCCGGGCCCTTGGACACTCCCTGCGAACCCAAGTCAAGCCAGCCGGAAGCCCTTGCCTCTGGCCTGGAATCCCCTATAAACCGCGCCTTCTGCCGGTTTTAGGCCGGGAGCTGAATGAAGGGTGGCGAAAGTCACAGGGCCAGTCGGTTCGTCCTTCAGTGTTCCCGCCTCTGAGATGTTTCGAGCCTTCGCGAAGGCTCGGAGGGCTCGGCGCCAGACCGGTGCAACATTGGAAGGCTTATCCATGCCGCTTTACGAGCATGTCTTTCTCGCGCGTCAGGACGTGACCGCGCAGCAAGTCGAAGAAATGATCGCCCAGTACAAGGGCGTGATCGAGGCCGGTAAGGGCTCGGTCCCCAAGCAGGAATACTGGGGCGTGAAGTCCCTGACCTATCGCATCCGCAAGAACCGCAAGGCGCACATGGCGCTCCTGAACATCGACGCGCCGGCCGCCGCCGTGCACGAGATGGAGCGGCAGATGCGGATTTCCGAAGACATTATCCGTTTCATGACCGTGAAGGTCGAAGCGCTCGAAGAAGGTCCGTCTGTCATGATGCAGAAGCGCGACCGCGACGAGCGCCGCGACGGCGAGCGCCGTTCGCGCCGCGACCGTGACGGCGAAGAAGGCGGCGACGACGTTGTCGTCACCGAAGACTCGACCGAGGAGGCAAACTAATGGCCATGGGTGCACAGGGCGGCCAGCGCCGTCCGTTCTTCCGCCGCCGCAAGACCTGTCCGTTCTCGGGCGATAATGCGCCGAAGATCGACTACAAGGACACGAAGCTCCTGCAGCGCTACATCTCCGAGCGCGGCAAGATCGTTCCGGCCCGCATCAGCGCGGTCTCCACGCTGAAGCAGCGCGAACTGGCTGCCGCGATCAAGCGCGCGCGATTCCTCGGCCTGCTGCCTTACGTTCTGAAGTAAGAAACACAAAACTCAGCCGTGCGGGGTAACGCCCGCGCGGCCATGGTTGAGGTGAAGAATGGTTCTTCGCCTCTAACCGCCGGAAAGGGCGGGACAGCTGTCGATGGCAAACGTTTTCCTCATCGGCTTGGGCGCAGGCGCGGCTTCAGCGCTCCTCTTTGCGTCGATCGTGTCGGGCTCGCCGCTCGCGATCCTGCTGTTCTATCTCTCCGCGCTTCCCGTCATGCTTGCCGCGATCGCGTGGTCGCACATGGCGGGCCTGTTCGCATTGACCTTCGGCGCGCTTTCGCTCGCCGCATTCCTCAATTCCTGGATCGCTCTCGTCTATCTCGCAGCGATTGCGACACCAGCCTACGTGCTCGCATATATGGCAATGCTCGGCCGCGAAGTTGCGCCCGCGAGCGGCACCGCGCCTGCCGAAATGGAGTGGTATCCGCCGGGCCGCATCGTGCTCTGGGCGGCCTGGATCGCGTTCGCACTGGTCGTGTTCGTGGTGCTGCAATTCGGCACGAGCTTCGAGATCTACAAGAAAGAAATCCGCACCACTTTCGAGCGCGTGCTGAAGCTCCAGGCGCGCATCGCCGCCGACCAGCCGCTCAATATCCCCGGCGTGCAGAACCCCGAGCAGTTCCTGAACACGCTGGTTGCCGTGATGCCGGCGGCGGCGGCTTTGCTCTCGATGCTCACGAGTCTCGTCAATCTGTGGCTGGCGTGCCGCGTCGCGCTCGTCTCCGGCCGCCTGCGCCGGCCGTGGCCAGACCTGAACGAAATTTCACTGCCGCCGTCGGCCGCAATCCTGCTCGCTGCGGCACTTGCAGTTTCCTTCATGACCGGCATGCCGGGCTTCATCGCGGCAATCGGTGTCGCGGTGCTGGCGCTCGCCTACGCCATCGCCGGCTTCTCCGCGTTGCACGCGCTCACGCGCACCATGTCGGCGCGGACATGGCTGCTCGCAGGCGCGTGGTTCAGCGTACTCGTGCTCGGCTGGCCGCTTCTGTTCGTGGCGCTCCTCGGCATCGCCGACAGCGTCTTCAATCTGCGCGGCAAATACGCCGCGAAGCAACCGCCTTCCCCGCCCATTCAAAGAACCTGAGATCAGAGGAGTAACGAAAATGGAAGTCATTCTACTCGAGCGCGTCGCCAAGCTCGGCCAGATCGGCGAAACCGTGAAAGTCAAAGACGGCTTCGCCCGCAATTTCCTGTTGCCGAACGGCAAGGCGTTGCGCGCGACCGAAGCGAACAAGAAAAAGTTCGAGGGCATGAAGGCGCAAATTCAGGCGCAGAACCTCGAGCGCAAGAACGAAGCCGAGGCGGTTGCGAAGAAGGTCGACGGCAAGTCGGTCATTCTCGTCCGTCAGGCCGGCGAAACCGGCCAGCTTTACGGCTCGGTCTCGACTCGCGACATCGCCGACGCGCTCACCAAGGACGGCACCACCGTCGAGCGCCGCCAGATCGTGCTCAACGCACCGATCAAGACCATCGGCCTCCATGTGCTGCCGGTCGCGCTGCATCCGGAAGTCGAAGTGAAGATCACCGTCAACGTCGCCCGCACGCCGGACGAAGCCGAGCGTCAGGCGCGCGGCGAAGACCTCACCGGCGCCCGCACGGATCAGGAAGAAGCCCGCGCCGAAGCGAAGGTCGAAGCCGGCAAGTTCTTCGAACAGACCCCGGAAGAACTCAAGGCCGGCGAGGAAGCGCCTGCCGAAGAGGCACCGAAGGCGTAACGGCTGGGCAAATTCTGGCACAAACCCCGGAACGGCGCGCCGCTTCCGGGGTTTTTGTTTTCAGGCCGGTGCCGCAATTTTGAATATTGCCTGACCGTCGCCTTTGCGCTTGAATTTCTCATCCGCGGAAGGCGGCTCAGACGAACGGACGCCGGCCGCGGGACGACGAGGCGTGCCATGTTCGAGCGTATTGTACGCGGCATATTCTCTTCGCTTGTAAAAGAGGGATCGCTTGAGATCGCGATCGCCGAGAGGCCGCCTTTTGCCGTAGGCGACGGCACCGGCGAGCCGATCCGCATCCGCTTCAAAAGCCGGATCGCGCTGGTCCGCTCGCTCATCAATCCCGAATTGCGCTTCGGCGAAGCCTTTATGAACGAAGGTTTCGTGATCGAGCGCGGCGATATCGCATCGCTCCTCGATCTTCTCCTGCGCCAGACCGGCGCCAATGCGCCGACGCCGACCGCAAAGCTGTTCGACACCGCGCGCTACCTCACCCGCCGCCTCGCCCAGTTCAATCCGCGCGGGCGGGCACGCAAGAATGTGCACCACCATTACGATCTCGACGGCCGGCTCTATTCGCTTTTTCTCGACGCGGACAAACAATATTCCTGCGCCTACTTCGAAAGCCCCGGCCAGACGCTCGACGACGCGCAGCTTGCGAAGAAGCGGCACATTGCAGCGAAACTTCTGTTGAACCGGCCGGGGCTCACCACGCTCGACATCGGCTCCGGCTGGGGCGGGCTCGGCCTTTATCTCGCGGAAATCGCGGGCGCGAAGGTGACGGGTGTGACGCTTTCCGACGAGCAATACGCGGTCTCAAAGCAGCGCGCGGCCGAGAAACGGCTGGAGCGGCAGGTCGAGTTCCGCTTACAGGACTACCGCGATATTCCGGAAAGCTTCGACCGCATCGTTTCGGTCGGGATGTTCGAGCATGTCGGCGTCGATCACTACAAACAGTTCTTCCGGAAGACCGCTTCGCTCCTGAACGAAGACGGCGTCGCCGTGCTGCACTCCATCGGCCGCTCCGACCGCCCCACCGCGACAAGCGCCTGGATCGCGAAGTACATTTTTCCCGGCGGCTACATCCCCTCGCTGTCGGAAGTGATCCCAGCGATCGAGCGTTCCGGGCTCATTGTGACCGACATCGAGATCCTGCGGCTGCATTACGCCGAAACGCTGAAAGCCTGGCGTCAGCGTTTTCTTGCGCACCGGGAGGAAGTGCTGGCGCTTTACGACGAGCGCTTCTGCAAGATGTGGGAGTTCTACCTTGCGGCCTCGGAAATGGCGTTCCGCCACCGGCATCTGATGGTATTTCATATCCAGATGGCGCACCGGCAAGAGGCCGTGCCGCTGACGCGCGGCTATATCGAGGACGCCGAAAAGCGGCTCCGGATTATCGAACACAATGTCAAGCGGCCGCTGCAACTGGCAGGCGAGTAACCTGCGGCGAAATTTTGCCATCCTGCGTCTGTCAACTTCCTTCCCGAATCATTTTACGCCTTGTGGATTCCTGTGAACGGCAGATTCACGCTTGCGACGGTGCCGCTGCGTGCTAATCCAATTTCCTTGAGCGTCACGGTTGCGTCTGGCAAAGCTCAATTCAAAGAAAACGCGAGACGATGGCCCTCGACAACGCCCTCAGAAAAGCATTCCCGGAACCGGAAGCGCCGGACTACCGGCAAGCGCCGCACAACATCGAAGTCGAGCAGGCGCTGCTCGGTGCGATCCTTGTCAACAACGAGGCGTTCTATCGCGTCTCCGACTTCCTCGAACCCAGACATTTCTACGAACCGATCCACCAGCAGATCTTCGAGATCGCGGGCAGCCTGATCCGCGCGGGCAAGATCGCGTCGCCCGTAACGCTGAAGACCTTCATCCCCGCCGAGACCGACATCGCGGGCCTGAACCCGCCGCAGTATCTCGCGCGACTCGCCGCCGAAGCCACCACCGTGATCAACTCGGAAGACTACGGCCGCTCGATCTACGATCTCGCGACGCGCCGCGAGATCATCACGGTCGGCGAGGACATGGTGAACTTCGCTTTCGACGCGCCGCCCGACCTCACGCCGCAGCAGCAGATCGAGGATGTCGAGCGCAGGCTCTACGCACTCTCCGAGACCGGGAAGTACGGCAGCGGTTTCATGAGCTTCGGCAACGCCGCGAAGCTTGCGACCGACCTCGCCTCGCTCGCCTACCAGCGCGACGGAAAGCTTTCCGGCTTCGCCACCGGGCTTGTCGATCTCGACGAGCGCATGGGCGGCCTGCAGAAGTCCGACCTCATCATCGTCGCCGGCCGTCCCGGCATGGGCAAGACCGCGCTCGCGACCAACATCGCCTACAACATCGCCGCAGAATATGTCGGCGAGCCGCAGCCGAACGGCACGATCGAAACCGTCTCGGGCGGCATCGTCGGGTTCTTCTCGCTGGAAATGTCAGCCGAGCAGCTCGCCACCCGTATCCTTTCCGAGCAGATCGAGATTTCGTCGTCGCGCATCCGCCGCGGCGAAATCAACGACTCCGAGTTCTCGAAGCTCGCGGAAGCCGCGCGGCAGTTCGAGCGCACGCCGCTCTATATCGACGAAACCGGCGGCCTGTCGATCGCGCAGCTGGCGGCGCGTGCGCGGCGCTTGAAGCGCCAGCGCGGCCTCGACGTCATGGTGGTGGACTACATCCAGCTCTTGTCCGGCTCGAATCGCCGCTCGAACGAAAACCGCGTGCAGGAAGTGACCGAGATCACCACCGGCCTGAAGGCGCTGGCGAAAGAACTGAACGTGCCGATCATCGCGCTCTCCCAGCTCTCGCGTCAGGTCGAAAGCCGCGACGACAAGCGCCCGCAACTCGCCGACCTCCGCGAATCCGGCTCGATCGAGCAGGACGCCGACGTCGTGCTCTTCGTCTATCGCGAGGAGTACTATCTCAAGAACGCCGAACCGAAGAACACCGACAAGCCCGACGAGGTCGCGACCTGGCAGCAGAAGATGGACGCGGCGCGCGGCCGGGCCCAGCTCATCATCGGCAAGCAGCGCCACGGCCCCACCGGCACGGTGGACGTGACCTTCGAAGACCAGTTCACCCGCTTCGGCAATCTCGCGCGCGACGAACGCCTGCCCGAGCGTAGGGGCTAGCCTTATTCACCGGATCGTCATGACCGCGTTTATCCCCTTCATGACGAAGCGAATGTCGCGACAATTTCTTCGCCGTTGAGTAAGTTCCGCGCCATGTCCGACTCTCTCCCCGCCGAAGCGACAGGATTGCTGACCGTCGATCTTTCGGCGCTCACCGCAAACTGGAAAGCACTCGCCAAGCGCGCGGGCCGCGCGCAATGCGCAGCTGTCGTGAAGGCCGATGCCTATGGCGTGGGTCTTGAGCAGGCGGCGCAGGCTCTCTCTAAAGCAGGCTGCGACACCTTCTTCGTCGCGACCTTCGACGAGGCGCTCAGGCTGCGCACCATCCTGCCGATGGTCACGATCTATCTGCTCAACGGCCTGAGCCCCGGCAGCGCCGAACTCGTCTGCGGCATCGACGTACGCCCCGTGCTCGGCTCGATGGCCGAGATTGAGGAATGGGAAGCCCATGCCGACGAGAGCGGCGAGGAAGCGCCCGCTGCCATTCACATCGACACCGGCATGAACCGCCACGGCATTTCGCTTGCCGAAGCTGAGGCGCTCGCGCCGCGGCTCGTCTCGTCCGAGATCACGTTCAAGCCGGCGCTGGTCATGAGCCACCTCGCCTGCGCGGACGAACCGGAGCACGCGCTCAACAAGCAACAGATCGAAGCCTTCTCCACGATCGCCAAAAAATTTCCCGGCATCCCGGCATCGCTGTGCAATTCCGCCGGTCTGCTCGCGTTCCCGGAAGCACATTTCGACCTCGTGCGTCCGGGCGTGTCTCTTTACGGCGGACGCGCGCTGAATGCAGGCGAAAACCCGATGCAGCCGGTCGTGAAACTGCAAGCGCGGGTCGTCACCATTCGCGAAGCGAAGGCGGGCACGACGGTCGGCTATGGCGCGCGGCTGAAGCTTGCGCGCGACTCGAGGCTAGCGATCCTCTCCGCCGGTTACGCCGACGGCATCTTCCGCGCGGCGGGCTCATCCGACAACAAGAAGGGCGCCGAGGCGATTGTCGCGGGCACGCGCTGCAATATCGCAGGCCGCATCTCGATGGATCTCATGGCCGTCGATGTGACCGATGTGCCCGCTGGCAACGTGAAGCGCGGCGATCTCGTGACGCTCTTGGGCGACGGCATCACCGTCGATGACCTCGCGGGACACGCGCGCACCATCGGCTACGAAGTGCTGACCTCGCTGGGGCGGCGCTGGAAACGCATCTACAGGGAATAACTTTCTCAAAGGGGACGAAAATGAAAGCTGACGAAGCTGGCGAACTGATGGACGCCGAAAAATCCGAAGACCGTTTCAAGACCCGTACCGCGATCATGATCGCGGTGCTTGCGATGCTGCTCGCAATCACCGGCCTCGGCGGACAGAACGCCGCCAAGGAAGCGACCAACAACAACATCTTCGCCGCGAACCTCTATGCCTTCTATCAGGCGAAGAATATCCGCCAGACCAGTTTCGCGCTTGCCGCCGATCAGTTCGAAATCCAGATGACGGTGCCGGGCTATTTCACGCCGGAAGCCCGCGCGGAGATGCAGAAGAAGATCGACGCCTACCGCAAGAACGTCGCGCGCTACGAGTCCGAGCCCAGCACGCAGGAAGGCAAGAAGGAGCTGCTCGCGCGCGCGAAAGCGGCTGAGGAATTACGCGACCACGCGCTGAAGCAGGACCCCTATTTCGATTACGCGGAGGTGCTGCTGCAGATCGCAATCGTGCTCGCCTCCGTCGCCATCGTCTCGGGCATCTCGTGGCTGGTGATCGGCAGCGCCGCGCTCGGCATCCTCGGCACGCTCCTGATGATCAACGGGTTCCTGTTGATCGTGAGCATTCCGGGGTTGGGGTAACTTACTGAACAGAATCCCGTATCCTTTTTCGTCGCTGCGAAAGCGGGGACCCATAACCCCAGTGCTCAAGAATCCGCTCGGAGGTTATGGGTCCCGGCTCACGGTCACTTTGATCGCTTACCCGGGACGACGAAGCTAAAGAGACTCGCATCCCGCGCCTTCCCTCCCCATATTCCGCTCGGGAGCATAAGAAAGGAGCTGATGGCATTCGACGATTATCTTGAAGAAGCACGCCTCGCCGGCCGCGCGATTGCGGATTACGGCTCAAGCTTCCTGCGTCCCACGCTGCGCCTCGGCGTCACGGGCCTCTCGCGCTCCGGCAAGACCATCTTCATCACGGCGCTGATCCACGCGCTCCTGCACGGCACGCGCCTACCCGTGTTCGAGGCGCTCAACTCCGGGCGTATTGCGCGGGTGAAGCTATCGCCTCAGCCCGACGCTGCGATCCCGCGCTTCGACTACGAGAAGCACCTGAGCGATCTCGTCGAACACCGCCGCTGGCCGGAATCGACCCGTGCGATCTCCGAAATCCGGATCGAGATCGAATACCAGAGCAAGCGCGGCAGCGAGAGAACGCTCACCCTCGACATCGTCGATTATCCCGGCGAGTGGCTCTTGGACCTTCTCCTCCTCGACAAGACCTATGAGGAATGGTCGGCGGAAACGATCGCGCTATCAAACGAAGCCCCGCGCGCAACGCTCGCGCGTGAATGGCACACGCATCTCCAATCGCTCGATGCCAAGGCACCCGCCGACGAGCGGCAGGCGATCCATGCCGCCAAACTCTTCACCGAATATCTCCTCGCCTGCCGCGACGAACGCTTCGCGATGAACCTGCTTCCGCCCGGGCGTTTTCTCATGCCCGGCGATCTCGCGGGCTCCCCCGCCGTCACCTTCGCGCCGCTCGATCTTCCGCGCGGTGAAAGCGCGCCGCGCGGCTCGCTCTGGGCGTTGATGGCAGAACGCTATGAAGCCTATCGCGCGCGCGTGGTGCGCCCGTTCTTCCGCGAACACTTCGCGCGGCTCGACCGGCAGATCGTGCTCGCGGACGTGCTGTCTGCGATCAACTCTGGGCCGGAGGCGCTTTCCGATCTCGAACAGACGCTCAGCGCGATCGCCGCCTGCTTCAACACTGGCCGCCGCACCATCCTGTCCTCGATCTTCAAGCCGCGCGCCGATAAAATCCTTTTCGCCGCGACCAAGGCCGATCATCTGCATCACTTGGAGCATGACCGGCTGGAGAACATTCTCTTACGCATGGTGAAGCGTGCGTCCGAACGCTCCGAGCTTGCGGGTGCCAAAACCGATGCGATTGCGATGGCCGCGATCCGCGCAACCCGCGAAGCGGTGGTCGCGCGCGGCACCGAGAAACTTCCGGCCATCGTCGGCACGCCGCTTGCGGGCGAACGCATCGGGAGCGAGACCTTCGACGGCTCGAAAGAGACCGCCGTATTCCCCGGCGCGCTCCCCGATCTCGTGGAAGGCGAAAACATGACCTGGAAATTCCGCGGCCTCGCCGCGGGCTCGCACGACGAGACCGATTTCCGCTTCCTGAAATTTCGCCCGCCGCTCGTTGAACCCGGAGCGGCGCTGCCTCACATTCGCCTCGACCGCGCGTTGCAGTTCCTGACCGGAGACCGCCTCGAATGACGAAGCCCGCTTCCTTCCGGCCCGACGATCCGCGTGTGACGGTGGCAGATGCCGACGAGCCGCTGCTGACGCGCGCCGAGCTGCGCGAACTCGAAGCTTCGGAAGCTGCGAACCTTCCCGCCGTGATCGAGCCCGCGCAGAAGAAAAGCCGCTTCTGGGGCAAGCTGTTCTGGTCGGCGGCGGGCGGTCTTGTCTCGCTCGCGCTCGGCCTTGCAGTCGCAAACCTCGTGCAGTCGCTCTTTTCCTATGCGCCCTGGCTCGGCTGGTTCGCGCTCGCGCTGACAGCACTCGCCTCGCTGGCGTTGTTCGTGATCGCGATGCGCGAGCTCTTCGCGATCTTCCGTCTCGGAAAGATCGAGCGCATCCAGAAACGCGCAGTCGAGGTGCTCGCCTCCGACGACCGCGACGAAGGCCGCGCGGTCGTGAGCGAACTCGTCTCGCTCGCGCGCACGATGCCGCGGCTCGCGAAAGGCCGCGCGGCACTCGAAGGCTACTCCCGCGAGATCATCGACGGAGCCGATCTCGTGAAGCTTGCGGAACGCGAACTGCTCGCGCCGCTCGATGCCGAAGCGCGAAAGCTCGTGAGCTCAGCCGCGAAGCGCGTCTCGCTGGTCACCGCGATTTCGCCGCGGGCGGCCGTCGACATGCTGTTCGTGCTCTTCAACACCCTCTTTCTCATCCGCAAGCTGGCTACCCTCTATGGCGGCCGCCCGGGCGTGCTCGGCATGTTCCGCCTCATGCGTCATGTGATCTCGCATCTCGC
>JAGXQU010000067.1 GCA_018335895.1 Hyphomicrobiales bacterium
CGAGCCTCGCTTCGCGCAAGCAGCTTGCGCAGGAGCTCGGCTATAAAGGCGCGCTCGACGGTTCAGCCGAGATGAACATCTGGCTGCACAAGCAGGTGATGGCCAAGTTCATGGAAGACGGCGGCAAGGTAGCGGCCAGCTTGAAGGACGGCGCATAAGCTCCGTACCGGAAGCAGCCTGACCGCAGCGACAGGTCCGAAACACAAAACCCCGGCTGAATGGCCGGGGTTTTTCGTTTATCGGGAACGGTCACCAATCAACAAGCGGCAGAATCCGGAACTATCGGCAATGCCCTCACGAGTACGTGCGCCTTTATAATCCCTGCATCCCGCTCAATAATTCTCTTGGAAGGGAGAACTGCCCGATACCTCCTGCACGTTAGATCTTATGCGATACTTTCAGCCTCGGCATGCCGTGCGAGACTCGCAAAGAACTGATCAGCCAGTTTGTTCGCCACGCCCTGCAACAGGCGGGTGCCCATTTGCGCGATCTTGCCGCCGACCTGCGCTTCAGCTTCATAGATCAGCTCGCAGCCGCCCTGTTGCTCCGCTAGCGAAACTTGCGCGCTGCCCTTCGCAAATCCGGCGACGCCGCCCTCCCCTTCGCCGACAAGGCGGAACGAATGCGGCGCGCTCACGTCGGCAAAGTGGACATTGCCCTTGAAGCGCGCACTAAGCGGCCCAATCTTCAGGCGCACGACCGCCTTGAACTTTCCGTCCTCGTCCCGCTCGATTTCCTCACAGCCTGGAATGCATGCTTTCAGCACGTCCGGTTGATTGAGCCACTCCCACACCTGCGCAGGCGACGCCGAGAGCGTGAACTTGCCCTGCATCTTCATCTTGAACGTCTTTCTATATTTTGCTCGTTTGCGTCAGCAGGTTCTGCGGCATTCCGGCAATAAACGCTTCGATGTTGTCGATCAGTTGATCGGAAAGTGTCCGCATCGCCTCTTCGCTCGCCCAGGCCATGTGCGGCGTTACGATCAGATTGTGATGGCGTAGCTTCAGAAGCGGGTGTTCGGTTGGCGGCGGCTCGACAGAAAGAACATCGAGCCCGGCTCCGCCGATTCTGCCGTTCGCGAGGGCATCCGCAAGCGCCTGTTCGTCGATCAGTCCGCCGCGCGCGGTATTGATGATAATCGCATGGCGCTTCATCCGTCCCAGTGCGCTTGCACCGATCATATTCCTTGTCGCGTCGGTCAGCGGAACATGCAGGGAGATCACGTCGCTTTGCTCGATGATCTCGTCAAGCGCAGCAGGACGAACCCCCGGCTCTTTCACGGGCATCTGATCGTAGGCGATGACGCTCATCTTGAACGCTTTGCCCAGCGCTGCGACAGACCGGCCGAGCGCACCGAAACCGATCAGACCAAGCGTAGAACCGGCAAGGTCCCGCATCGGGTTCGTAAAGACGCAGAATGTCTTCGAATTCGTCCAGGCGCCGGTTTCCACGCTCTGTTTGTGCCAGTTCAGGCTGCGGCTTAGCGCAAGGATCAATGCGAAGACGTGTTCAGGCAACGAATTGACGGCGTAGGCCCGGATATTCGAGACCGCGATTCCAAGATCGTTGCAGGCCTTCAGGTCGATTACGTCGGAGCCTGTGGCTGCGATTGCGATCAGCCTCAGGTCCGGCAGCTCCGCGAGTTCGCTTCTCCGTAAGGGGACTTTATTCAGGATCGCGATCGAAGCGCCTTTGAGGCGGCCCAAGGCATCCGCCGACTCCGTGTACTCGTAGTCCTTCCATTCGTGCGGAAAGCGCGGCGCGCGGATCGGCGCGCGAAGACTACCTCGGTCCAGAAATACGATCCGTTCGACAGCCATAGCTATCGGCCGCCCGAAATGCTCACATTCGCACCCACGACATAGGACGCCTCGTCGGACATCAGGTAGAGCACGGTCTGCGCGACTTCGCCGGGTTCACCGAAGCGCCCGATCGGAATCACGGACTTCAAGCGCTCGGCCCGATCCGGCTGCCCCGCCGATGCGTGGATATCCGTATTGATCAGGCCGGGTGATACGGCGTTCACGCGAATGCCTTCGCCGATCACTTCGCGCGCCAGCCCGACCGTGAACGAGTTCATCGCACCCTTCGACGCGGCATACCAGACATAGTCGCCAGCCATTCCGAGAACAGCCGCCATCGAACTCATATTGACGATGGTGCCGCCGCGGCCGCCGTGCTTCGTCGATATCCTCTTTATCGCTTCGCCGACCACCAGCATCGCGCCGGTGACGTTGACGTCGATCACTTCCTTCAAGGTCTGCGGGTCGAGCGCATCGACGCGGCTCGGGAATCCCATAATGCCCGCGTTGTTCACGAGATCGGTCAGGCGGCCGAGTTGCCTATCCACTTCCTGGAACAGATTGGCGATATCGCGCGGATTTCCCATGTTGCCTTTGACGGCAATGCCGCGGCGGCCTTCCTTCTTGATGTCTTCAACGACCGCCTTCGCGGCGGCTTCGTTGCCGGCATAATTGATCGCCACGTCGTAGCCGCGCTTTGCCGCAAGTCTCGCGATAGACGCTCCAATACCCCGGCTCGCGCCGGTGACGAGAAGAATTCTGTTCGAAGACATTTAATGGCCCTTCGCCACGCCGAGATGATTGTCGAGCACTTCGGTGTTCCTGGAGAGTTCTTCCGACGTGCCGTGAAAGACAAAGCGCCCCGAGGAAATTACATAGATTTCGTCCGCCACAGCGAGCGCAAGCCCCAGATTCTGCTCGACCAACAGAATTGCGTGGCCTTCGCTGCGAAGCCTGACGAGAATTTCCTGTACCTGCTGCACCAGTCTCGGCGCGAGACCTTCCGAAGGTTCGTCCATCAGGATCGTCGATGGATTGGCCATCAGCGCACGGCCGATCGCGAGCATCTGCTGCTCGCCGCCGGACAAGGCACTGCCGAGATTGCCGATGCGGTCGGCCAGTTGCGGAAACTCGTGGAGCACCGCTTTCAGATTCCATTCTTTGCCTGCGCGCGGTGCGCGCTTCCCGCTCTTCGCGAGCTGGCTCGTGGGCAACATCAGATTCTCGCGCACGGTCAGAGATTTGAAGATGCGCCGGCCCTGCGGCACGATCGCTATCCCCTCCTGGGCTATTCCGTAGGGCGTGCGGCCGGAAAGCAATTGGCCTTCGAATTTCACCTCTCCGCGGCGCGGAGGTGTAAGACCTGCGATCGAGCGCACCAGCGTTGTCTTGCCCATGCCGTTGCGGCCGAGAATGACGACGATCTTCCCCGGCGTGAGGGAGAGCGAGAGACCGTGCAGCACATAGCTGTCGCCGTAATAGGTATGGATGTCGCTCACTTCGAGCAACGATTCAGAGGCGGCCAAAATATACCTCCTTCACGTCGGCGTTCTTCTGCACTTCGTCCGGCAGGCCGTCGAAGATCAGCTTGCCGCGGTGGAGCACGGTGACCTTGTCGGCAAGCGCAAGCGCCACGTCGATGTCGTGCTCGATCATGAGGAGCGTGATTTCGCGGCTCAAGTTCGAGACGAGTTTCGAAAAATGCTGCCGTTCGCTTGGCGAAAGACCGGCACAAGGCTCGTCAAGCAAAAGTACGCGCGGGTTCGAGCTGAGCGCGAGCGCAAGCTCGAGCTGGCGGCGCTCGCCGTAAGAAAGGTACTTTACTTCCTCGTCTTCCCGGCCTTGAAGGCCGACACGCTCCAGCGCGGTCTTTGCCCGCTGCAACAGCGAGGCATCCGCAGTCACCGGCCAGAACATGCTCCATTTGCGCGAAGTGGTGCCGAGCATTCCGAGCAGGAGATTCTCCATCACCGTCAGATCGGTGCAGACGTTCGAGATCTGGAACGTCCTGCCCATACCGAGCGCCGTGCGGCCATTTTCCGAAACGCCGGAGATGTTCTTTCCGAACATCACGATGCGCCCGCCGGTCGGCTGGTGCGTGCCGGAAATGCAATGAAACAGCGTCGTCTTGCCCGCGCCGTTGGGCCCAAGCAGCACGCGGCGTTCGCCGCGCGGGATCGAAAGCGAAACGGAATCCACGGCCCGCAGGCCCGCAAACTGCTTCGACACGTTGTCGACCTGGATCGCAACCTCCGTCATGCGCCCTCTCCACGATTGCCTGAGCGCAAAGACTTGATCAGTCCCATTACTCCGTTCGGCGCCCACAGCACGGTCGCGATGAAGATCAGGCCCAGTACCGCCGTATAATAGTGAAAGAAGCCGCTGACCCAATTGCGAAGGATCAGGATGATGCCCGAGCCGATAAAGGGTCCGAGGATGGTGCCGGTGCCGCCGATGATCGCCATCAGGATCGCTTCGACCGAATAGGGAAAGCCGGCCGCAACCGGATTCACGAAGCGATTGAAGTAGATGTAGAGAACGCCGGCGAGGCTCGCGTAAAAACCTGAGATCACGAAGGCGACATAGAGATGCGCGCCGACCCGATAGCCGAGACTGCGCATGCGCGTCTCACTAGACTTTATACCTCGCAGCGCAAGTCCGAACGGCGAGGTGGTGAGAATGCGATAGAGGGCGAGCGCGAGCGCCAGCACGATGAGCACAAAATAGTAGTAATGCGCCTTGGTGGCGATCTGCACTCCGGCAAGCGTGAGCGGCGGCACGTTGGTTACGCCGTTGTCGCCGCCGGTGAAGGAAGCCCAGCGATGCGCGACGCCCCACACGATGTAGCCAAAGGCGAGCGTGATCAGGATAAAATAGACGCCTCGCGTACGCACTGCCGAGGCGAAGATTGCGGCGAGCAACGTCCCCGCGCCAAGGCCCGCGAGTGCCGCAGGAATCGTGGTTACGCCGTAGCGTGTCTGCAGGATCGCGACCGTATAGGCAGAAACCGCAAAGAATGCCGCGTGACAAAGCGAGAACAATCCCGCATGGCCGAGCAGCAGGTCGGCGGAGAGCGCGAGCAGTCCGAAGATCAGGATTTGCGTGAGCAATCCGACCCAGTACTCGCTCGCAACACTCGGCACGAGGGCTAGAACGGCGGCAAGCACGGCGATGCCGATGACACGAATATTCATCGTCAATGCTCCTTGCCGAAGATTCCCGTCGGGCGGAACAGGAGCAGGATCGCCATCGGCCCGAACAGCACAAAGTAAGAGAAATCGGGCGCAAGCCAGCGGCCATAGGCATCGAGAAGGCCGACGACGATACTTCCGAGCACCGCGCCTTCAAGACTGCCAAGGCCGCCGACGATCACGACGACAAGCGCAAGCACGAGAATATCCCACTCGGCGCCGGGATTAAGCGTCAGGAATGCGCCGCCGACAACGCCGGCCACGCCGGCCAGAAACGAGGCAAGCGCCGAAACGAGCACGAACAGAAGATCGATATTGATGCCCATGGCGGTCACCATCTCGCGATCATCGACGCCCGCGCGAACTACCGCACCGATCTGCGTCTTGTGATAGAGCAGCCATAGCGAAAGCGCCGCAAAGACACCGAAACCGATCAGCGCAAGGCGAAGCTTGGGATAGTAGATGCCGCCGGGAAGCTCGACCGAGCCGCGCAGATACGACGGCAGCTGAATTTTCAGGCTGTCGCCACCCCAGATCGCAAGGCAAACCTCGCCTACGAAGAATGCAACACCGACGGTAAGCAGCACCTGCGCGAGATGGTTGGAGCCGATCGGACGGATCAGAAAACGATCGACGAAGAATCCGAGAACGACGATCGCGCAGCCGCCGACGAGCATCGCAAGCTCGAAGCTTCCGGTCGCGCGCATGACGGTCAGGCCGATGTAGCCACCGAGCAGGTAGTAAACGCCGTACGCCATGTTGACGACGCGCATCAACCCGAACGTCACGGTGAATCCGCTTGCGAGCAGAAACAGGAGAGCTGCGAGCGAAAGCCCGTTGATGGCCTGAAGAACGATAGCGGTCATTTCCGTCGCTTATCTTTTTTTGCAGGGCGGAAATTGAAACCGGGCGGCGCGCGAACGCCGCCCGGCGTCAAACTTGCAGATCAGCGCTTGTAAGGACCGCGCGCCAGAAACTCTTCCGGCTTCCAGGTCCAGAACTGCGAAACCGCTTCGTAGGTCTTGATCGGCTTGTTCATCAGAATGTTGCCGAGCACGGGGTGATTCACCTTTTCGACCTTCGAAACGTAGACGTTCTGGATCGGGTTGTCGTAGGCGTCGAGCTTCACGGGACCGCGCGGCGCCTTCACTTCGACCGTACGCATCGCCTTCAGGAACGCGTCACGGTCCTCGACATTGCCGTTGATTTTATCGAGCGCAGTCTTCACCCAAAGACCCGCGGTGTAGGCCGATTCTGCGAACCAGGACGGGACGCGCTTATAGAGCTTGATATGCTCCTCAACGAAGGCCTTGTTCTCCGGAGTGTCGATGCCGGCGACATAGTGCAGCACGTTGCCGATGATGCCTACCGCGCGGTCGTCGAGCTGCGGCAGCACGTCTTCGTGCAGCCAATATGACGCGACAATCTTGTGCTTCTTGTCCATACCGTAGTTGAACCAGTCTTCGAACAGGCGGATGCGATCCGCACCGACCACGATCGGCACAACTGCGCCGGTGCCGGCCGGAATGCTGTTCACGGTCGTGCTGTAATCCTTGGTGCCGACCGGATTCCAGATGATGCGATCGACCTTGCCGCCCAGATCGGTAAAGGTCTTCACCGCGCCGAGCGTCACTTCATGCCCGAAGGTGTAGTCCGCACCGATGAAGGTGACGTTGCGCAGCCCGAGATCCTTGTAGAGATATTCCCCGAGCGGATGTCCGATCTGGCTCGAGGAAACGGCCGTGCGGATCACGGTCGGCGTGCGCTTCCACTTGGTGACGTCATCGGCACCCGCCGGATCCATTACGAGCGGAACGCCGGTTTCCGCGCTGACCTGCGCGACGGCCGGGCCTTCATGGCCGCACAGCGGACCGACGAGCAGATCGACTTTCTCCTGAAGCGCAAGGCGGCGCGCCTGCGTGAGTGCCTGATCGGGATTGCAGGTCGTATCGGCGACCACGATCTCGATCTTCCGGCCGCCGGCCATGTTGTTCACGCTGTTCCAGTACTGGCGGAAGCCATTGACCATTTCGGTACCGGGCGACGCCAGCGGGCCGGTCAACGGCGCGAGCAAGCCGATCTTGATCGGCTTCTTTTCCTGCACCTCAGCCGGCGAAACTCCAACAGCTACGGACAGTGCGAGGACCGCACCGCCAAACATCAACGCTCGTAAATTCAGCATGTTTACCTCCCCTAGACGCTTGTGCCCGGGTTTTCCCCAGTGCTATGTGATCACAGATCACCGTTTTTGAAACGCAGAGTCAAGCCGGAAACACGAGCACAGCCTATGAATCTCGAGGACCCCGCTCTTTCCGGTATTCATCCTGTTGGCACCGATACGCTCGGAAAGCGTGTCTACAATGAGCTTCGCAACTTTCTGATGGTCGGCGGTGTGCAGCCGGGGGAGAAACTTACGCTGCGCCAACTCACCGCAGCCTTCGGCACGAGCCTGATGCCCGTGCGCGAAGCCGTACATCGTCTTGCTGCGGAGGGCGCACTCGAAGTGCTGCCGAACCGCGCGATCCGCGTGCCGAAAATGCCGCGAGCGCGTTTCGACGAACTGATCCAGCTCCGCATCATGCTCGAAGGTCTCGCGGTCGCGACTGCGGCCGAGAAAATTTCCGATAAAGCAATCGGCCGACTGGAAGAAACCAACGAAGGCTTTATCGCTGAAATGCGCAAGCCTCCGGAGTCGCAGAAACCGTTCCTGCTGAACAAGGAATTTCACTTCGCAATCTATCGGGCGGCCGACATGCCCGTGCTGCTCAGCATGATCGAGAACATGTGGCTCCAGTTCGGTCCGTTCCTACATTTTTCGATGGGCGTGAAGGGCCGCATGGCGACCAACAAATTCGCACCCGACTCGCACCGCCGCATGATTCAGTCGATGAAGGAAAGAAACGGAGAAATCGGGCGCAAGGCTCTGGAAGACGATATTCGCGGTGCAGTAGAGTTGATCCTGCGCTTCGGCGACATCCCCGAGTGAGTAAGGACCGCGTATGAATTTCACGACCCGCTTTGGCTCCGATGCCGGTGCCAAACGCAGCGAAGACGAACCGCTCGTCACCGGCAAAGGCCAGTTCACCGACGACCTGAATTTTCCCGGCCAGGCTTACGCCGCCTTTCTGCGCGCGCCGGTCGGACACGCAAAAATAAGCAGCGTCGATACCGCAGAAGCGCATGCCATGCCCGGCGTCGTCGGAATCTTCACCGGCGCCGATCTGGTTGCTGACGGCATTGGCGGGATTCCGCCGGTTGCGATCGGTGTCGGCCGCGAAGGAAAACCGATGGTGGCCGCAGCGATGCCGCCGCTTGTACATGATCACATTCGCTATGTCGGCGAGCCCATTGCCATCGTTGTTGCCGAAAGCCTTCGACAGGCGATGGACGCCGCGGAGAGGATCGAACTCAACTATGAAGTGCTGCCGAGCGCCTCGCATGTGAGCGAAGCCATGGCCGCAGGCGCCGAGCTGCTCCATGCCAACGCAGCAGGCAATCTTGCGATGGATTGGACTGACGGTGACGCCAAAGCGGTAGAGGCTGCCTTTGCACAGGCATCCCATATCGAGAAAGTGAAACTCGAAGACACGCGCGTCGCGGCAGTTGCGATGGAGCCCCGCGCCGCAGTCGGGCAATGGGACGCGAAGGCTGACAAGTACACGCTTACGGCAACCACCCAGGGCGTCGCCGTAGTACGAAAGCTGCTCGCCGAGGGCGTATTCAAGATTCCGCTCGAAAAACTCCGCGTGCTGACGCCGGATGTCGGCGGTGGCTTCGGTATGAAGGCGCAGACCTATCCCGAGTATGCGGCGGTGCTTTACGCCGCACGCAAGACCGGCCGTCTCGTGAAATGGCGCGCAATGCGCATGGAGAGCTTTCTCGCCGACTCCGCGGGCCGCGACGGCGTTCTCGAGGGCGACATGGCCTTCGATAATGACGGGAAGATCCTTGCGTTCCGCGTCCGAAACGC
Source organism: Hyphomicrobiales bacterium (assembly GCA_018335895.1). Lineage (GTDB taxonomy): Bacteria > Pseudomonadota > Alphaproteobacteria > Rhizobiales > Xanthobacteraceae. The sequence continues at coordinate 8,964 of JAGXQU010000067.1, forward strand.
GGTCGGTCTCGGTGCCTATACGACCCAATACGCCGCGATCTTCTCGACCATGAATACGAAAAACTGCCTCTCCAGCGTCTATCGCATTCCTGCAATCGCGATCGATGTGAAGATGGTTTTTACGAACGCGGCTCCGCTTGGGCCCTATCGCGGCGCGGGACGCCCGGAAGCGATCTACCTGATCGAGAGTCTTCTCGATAACGCCGCGCGGAAACTGAAGATCGACCGAACCGAAATTCGCCGCAGGAATTTCATTCCGCCGCAAGCAATGCCTTACAAGACACCGAACGGCCCCATCTACGACAGCGGCGAGTTCGAAAAATGTATGGACAAGGCGCTCGCGCTTTCGGACTGGAACGGCTTTGAGAAGCGCCGCGAGAAATCCCGCGCGCAGGGCAAGCTCCGCGGCATCGGCATCTGTTGCTTTCTCGAAGTTGCCGGCGGCATTTTGAATGAGAAGGCAGACTTGCGCTTCGAAGCGGACGGCTCCGCAGCGATCCGTCTCGGCGTGCAGGCGATGGGGCAAGGCCACCTCTCCACCCTGCCACGCGTGGTCGCGAGCCGGCTCGGAATCGACATTTCGAAAGTGAAGCTGATCGAAGGTGACAGCGATGAAGTGCCAGACGGCACGCCATCCGTAGCATCGCGTTCGCTGATGATGGCAGGCAGTGCATCGGCAATCGCCTGTGACGACGCCATCGCAAAGGGCCGTAAGCTTGCGGCACAGATGTTCGGCGTCGGCGAAGAAAAGATCGAGTACAAGGACGGCGACTTCCGCGTGCCGCAGACCAATCACGTAATCTCGTTGCTCGATCTCGCGCGGCGCTCACCAAGCGGGCAGCCCTTACCGCCTTTCGAGAGAAGTCGGCTGAACTCTCTATCCGAGTTTACGTCGCCGCAGATGTCGTTTCCGAACGGCTGCCATGTCTGCGAGGTCGAGATCGATCAGGACACCGGCGTCGTCACGGTTGTGCGCTATGCCGCGGTCGACGATGTCGGCAACATCATCCACGAAACCATCGTCGATGGACAGGTCCATGGCGGCATCGCGCAAGGACTCGGCCAGGTGCTCGGCGAGCACCTCCAATACGACGACGGTCAACTCATCAATGCGTCGCTCATGGATTACTTCGTCCCGCGCGCGGACAGCATGCCGATGTTTGCGACCGGCCATCACAGCGTGGCCTGCACCACCAATCCGATCGGGGTCAAGGGCGCCGGTGAATCCGGTGTTGCGGGCTCCCTGCCTTCCGGCATCGCCGCTGTGATCGATGCCCTCTCGGTCTATGGCGTCGAACACTTCGACCTTCCCGCCTCGCCTTCGCGCATCTGGGCGATCATCAACGAGAAGCGGCGATAGCCGCATCCATTCAATTCCGGAGATATTCAATGGCGTCGTCGAGAAAAGTCATCGTGACCTGTGCCGTTACCGGCGCAATTCACACGCCTTCGATGTCGCCGCATCTTCCGATCACGCCGGATGAGATCGTCGCAGAAGCGGTCGCGGCCGCCGAAGCCGGCGCCGCGATCCTGCATCTGCACGCGCGCAACCCCGAGAACGGAAGACCGGACCAGACGCCTGAGGCATTCGCCCGCTTTCTGCCGCGCATCAAGCAGCAGACCAATGCCGCGATCAACATCACGACCGGCGGCAGCCCCTACATGAAGGTCGAGGAGCGCGTGCTGCCTGCCGCAACCTTCCAGCCGGAAGTGGCTTCGCTCAACATGGGCTCGATCAACTTCGCGCTGTTCCATCTGCTCGACAAGTACAAGGACTTCAAATTCGAGTGGGAACGCGAGCATCTCGAGAATTCGCGCGATTTGGTGTTTCGAAACTCCTTCAAGGACATCGAATACATTCTGAAGACCTGCTACGACAACGGCACGCGCTTTGAGTTCGAGTGCTACGACATTGCGCACCTCTATAACCTGAAGCACTTCTTCGATCGCGGTCTCGTGAAGCCGCCGCTTTTCATTCAGTCGGTCTTCGGCCTGCTCGGCGGCATCGGCCCGCATCCGGAAGACGTCATGCATATGAAGCGCACAGCAGACCGGCTGTTCGGCGACAACTATCGCTGGTCGGTGCTCGGCGCCGGACGAAACCAGTTCCCGATCGCGGCACAAGCGGTGGCCATGGGCGGCAACGTGCGGGTCGGTCTCGAAGACTCGCTCTGGGCGGGCGCTGGAAAACTCGCAAAATCCAACGCAGATCAGGTTCGCATGGTCCGCCAGATGATTGAGGGTCTCGGCTTGGAACTCGCAACACCCGATGAAGCGCGCGAAATCCTCGCGCTCAAGGGCGCCGACAAGACAGCGATCTGAGTCGATAGCGACCGCAAGTCTGAGCAGTCAAAGTCGATTCCGACAAAACCGCCGTCGCGGTGGCATTGTTCGATAAGACGAAGGTTCAGTTCGTCGGAATGGGTTCTCCGCTAATGAAAATCCCGAGACTTCGGCAGGATGCGCACATTGCGCGGATGCCGCGGCGAGCGATGATCTTGTGTCGGGCGCGTTGCTTCATCGACCCTGCTCAGCGGCACCAGTCCTCTTCCATCCGATAAGCGCGCGAGCTCGCTGGTTCGGTCTACAATCCGCTCTGCAACAAGATGGGTCACGCCTTCCGCGCGCTGGATGCGGCCTTCGATCAAAACCAGCCGCGCACCCATGACTTCCTTACGAAAGCGCTCGAAAACTTTCTGCCAGATAACAATGTTCGCGATCCCGCTTTCATCCTCGATTGTCATGAAAACGACGCCCTTCGCCGTTCCAGGCCGCTGGCGCACGAACACCGCGCCCGCGCAGCGCAGATACTTTCCGTTCTCCGCGCTTGCCGCTTCACTGCAGGAATAAGCACCCTCGCCTTTAAACAAGGCGCGCAAAAATTCCATCGGATGACCTTTGAGCGAAAGGCCAATGGTCTGGTAATCCGCGACAACATGTTCCGGGAGCGGCATCACCGGAAGCGGCTTGATCTTCTCACGCGGATGCTCATCCTCATTAAGAGCGGCGAACAAGGGCAACGCGTCATCGTCCGGCAAACGCCGCGCACTCCATAAAGCAGTCCTCCGATCCAGTCCTATCGAGCGAAAACAATCCGCGTCTGCGAGCACCAAAATCGCCTTCTTCGGAAGCCGCGTCTTTTGCGCAAAATTCTCTACGGAATGAAATCTCCCACTGCGACGTTCGGCGAGTTTCTCCGCCCATTTTTCCTGGAAGCCGTCAATATTGCGGAAGCCAAGCCGGACAGCGGACTTTTCGCCTGCGGTTTCAAGAATATTATCCATCTCACTGAAATTGACGTCAGCTTCCCGCACCTCGACACTATTTTCACGTGCATCGCGCACCAGGCTCGCACGCGTATAAAACCCCATCGGTTGTGAATTCAGAATCGCACAGCAGAATACTTCAGGATGGTGGCATTTCAGCCATGCCGAGACATAGACAAGAATTGCAAAACTCACCGCGTGGCTTTCGGGAAACCCGTAGCTGCCGAACCCCTCGATCTGGCGGAAGGAGTCTTCGGCGAAACTTCGCTCATAACCTCGCCGCACCATACCCTCGATAAACATGTTCTTATAATTGTGGATCGTACCCACATTGCGGAACGTTGCCATAGCGCGCCGCAAACCGTTTGCTTCGGCGTCATTGAATTTGGACGCAGTAATTGCAAGCTGCATCGCCTGCTCTTGAAAAATAGGAACACCCAGCGTGCGCTTTAGTACGCCCTCCAGTTCGTCTGCTTGTCCGTGCTCGGGCGCTGGAGATGGATAGTTTACGAGCGCAGGATTTTTTCGGCGCTTCAAATAGGGATGAACCATGTTTCCCTGGATAGGCCCAGGACGAACGATCGCAACCTCGATGACTAGGTCGTAGAACTCTTTCGGCTTCAGCCGAGGCAACATATTCATTTGCGCCCGGCTTTCGACCTGAAACACGCCGAGAGATTCACCTCTTGAAAGCATGTCGTACACCTTCTTGTCTTCTGTAAGCTGAATTTCTCTGATCGTGGACTTTATGCCTTTATGCCGTTTCAGAAGATCGAAAGCTTTACGAATGCAGGTCAGCATTCCCAACGCCAGTACATCGACCTTCATCATGCGAAGATGATCGATGTCGTCCTTGTCCCATTCGATGAAAGTGCGATCATCCATGGCAGCATTGCCGATCGGCACCATCTCATCGAGCCGATCCTGCGTTAGGACAAAGCCCCCTACATGCTGCGAAAGATGGCGAGGAAAGCCGAGCAACTGTGTTGCAATTTCCGTCGCTTGTTTGATCGCTGGATTTTGAGGATCTAAGCCTGCCTGGCGGATATGTTGCTCGGGAATCCCGCTTCCCCAGCTTCCCCAGACAGTATTTGCGAGGGCAGCCGTAACGTCCTCGGTCAGACCCAGCGCCTTCCCTACATCGCGAATGGCGCTGCGTGGCCGATAGTGAATGACCGTTGCCGTAATTCCCGCACGATGCCGTCCATAGCGCCTGAAGACATACTGTATGACCTCTTCGCGCCGCTCATGTTCGAAATCGACATCGATGTCAGGCGGCTCCTTGCGCTCACGCGATAAAAACCGGGAGAAAAGAAGATCGGTTTTTGCAGGGTCCGCAGCGGTTATGCCGAGTACGTAGCAGACGGAGGAGTTTGCGGCCGATCCCCGGCCTTGGCAGAGAATCTTTTCTGCATTCGCATACTGAACGATATCGTGGACGGTAAGAAAATAATGCGGGCATTCGAGCTCGGAGATCAACGCGAGTTCGTTCTTTAAGTTTGTTTCAACTTTATCCGGAATGCCTGCGGGGTAGTATTTCCTCGCCCCCTCCCAGACAAGATCGGACAGGTGTCCGTCGGCAGTCTTTCCCGACGGCACCGGCTCGTCCGGATAATGATATTTCAATTCCGTCAACGAAAATCTGATCCCGTCCGAAAATCGAAGCGTTTCTGCAATCGCTTCGGGCGCATCTCGAAACAATCGCGCCATCTCGAATCCTGGCTTCAGATGCCGTTCCGCATTATTTTCGAGAATTCTTCCTGCCTTTTCGATATTCGTTTTCTCACGGATGCAAGTGATCACATCCTGCAAGGGACGGCGCGCCGGATGATGATAAAGCGCGTCGCTCGTCGCGATCAGCGGAACGCCGGCTTTATTCGATAGTAGCTTTAACTGCTTCAAACGGCGGCGATCGCTGCCCTGCCTCGGCATCGTCGCTGCAATCCATACGTTTCCGGCGTTGAACTCGCTGAGCCTTTCCAATAATCGAATAGTATTCTCGTCCGCTTTCGCCGGCGGCATGAGAACCAGTTGCATACCGAAGCAAAATTCGAACAGATCCTGGAGATTAAGGATGCACTGACCGCTTTCTCTTGTAGCGAGCTTGCCTTTGGTGAGCAGGCGGCACAATTTCCCGTAAGCTTTCCTATCCTTCGGATAAGCGAGAATGTCGGGAGTCCCATCGGAAAAAACGAGTCGCGCGCCTACATGATATTTTGGTGGCGGCCCGGGCAGCTCTTTGTTTTCGAGCTCCGCGAAACCCCGCACAACCCCTGCAAGCGTGTTCCGATCTGCAATCCCGATTGCGCTAAGTCGATACTTTGCCGCTTGCGCTACATATTCTTGCGGGCGCGATCCTCCTCTTAAAAACGAAAAATTCGTCGTAACCCCGATCTCGGCATAAGGAACGTATGAGCTCATGCGAATAGTCCGTGCATGAACCAGCGCGGTTCATTCGTTTCGCGATGATAAAGTCCATCTCGGTAAAGCCAGAAGCGGCGGCCGTCTTCGTCTTCGACCTGAAAGTAGTCGCGTGTTTTGGCGTCGGCATCGCACCACCATTCCATCGCGATCCGCTCCGGGCCCTCGACATTCACGATCTTATGCAGCGCACGGCGCCAGACGAACTGCCGGGGCGGGCTTTCCGGGATTTCCGCAGTTGCATTGATAGGCTCCGGCGGCGAAAGCATCTGTAAAGGCCGTCGCGGCATTTCGTTTTCCAGCCGCATCTGCGGCCATGCGCCTGGATTAGTTCCACGATGGGCCGGGCAGAACGCGGCGGCGAATTCCGGAACGTGCGTATTGATGGACAGAAAACGCGTAACGCGGCCAGAGCCGAAGCGTGAAGATAATCTATCTATAAGTCCTGCGATTTCGTTTTGATCTTCCGACGATTCAAATTCCGCCGCCCGATATTCGAGTGCTTCGGTGGCGAGCGCCGATAAGCGGATCAGATCGAAGCCGAAACCTGGATCCACCGGATCAGCGAGCACTGCAAGCCGCTCTGAATAGTAAGCGGATATCGCCGCAGCGTTACGAAGCGGATTTGCCGTATCGAGGACAATATGACGAACAGCGCCGTCGGTACGAAAGAAAGAGGCTTCCAGCCTGCGTGCGCCCTGACCCCGCTCTTCGAGCAAGTTCTCCAGCGTGGACGCAAGCGAGAGAATCGTTCGCGTAATGACTTCGGTAGTCACCACTGGCTCGGCGAAACGCCGCTCGGCGACGTAATCCAGCAGCGGCCGCCTCGGCCTGATCGGCTGGCTGTTTTGCCCGAGTGCCTGCGAAAGAAGAAAAGTGAAACTCGCGCCAAATCGCGCGGTCAGCTCTGAAGCAGAGCGGCTGGCCACGTCGCCGATCGTTTTCAGCCCCGCACGCTTCAGCGCGTAGAGGATTTTCTCTTCAATATTGAGTGTACTTATCGGAAGCGGCGCAACGGCATTGGCTTCTTGCCCGCTTTCGACAATCGTGCCGTTCGCCCCATATGCAAGTGCGCTTGCGGCCGCAGTCGTTCCGGCTATCGCCGCCTGCACGAAGATTTTCTGGCCTTGCACAAAATCGCAGAGCGTTTTCAGCAATGCTGCTTCACCGCCGAACAGATGTGCACAACCGGAAATATCGAGAAACAGGCCATGCGGAAGATTGAGCGCGACCAGCGGTGTGAAGCGGCCGCACCAGTCAGCAATCGCTTCCAAAAGCGCACGATCAGCATGCTCATCGGCATCGACAACATCGAGCGCAAGCACGCGCGCCCTTGCATCGGCAAGTGGCAGGCCGGGATACAGTCCTTCGCGCGCTGCACGCTCGTCGACCGCCGTCAGTTGCAGCGCGTTGTCGACCTTCGCAATGACGACGAGCGGTAGATCAGCCTGAAGCGCTTCGCCGTTGCGTTTCCGGTTCCGCCTGATGCGGTCCACGGGCAGCATGGGGAAAGAAAGCGCGAGAATTCTGCGGGGCCTCTCTGAATACGCGGGCATCACAATTCCACTCCATCGCCCACGCGCCAGTCTGCCCATGCCGGTTGCGTGCAAGCGTTGCTTCAAACAGAGGATTTCCCCAGTCCTCGACAAAATCCGGTGTTCGTTTTGCCCGGACAAACCATCGTGTCTCTGCCGTGCTCGGCATTTCTTCCGCCGCTGCGACACGAATTAGAAATATTGTGACGTTTGATGCGCCTGCACGCAGCGTTAGCTTTCGGCTCGCGACAAGATCGAGCGATTTCGGCTGCCGCCACACTTCGAGAATGATTGCGCCGAGCGCCTTGCAGGAAAGCGAGTCGGATGCCGCACGCAGCGCTTCCGCGCCGGTTCTTGTTTTCACGAGAAGCAGACGATTGGGATTGATACCAAGATCGAACAACCCCTGCGCTGAAAGCTGCCCGCATTGATGTGCAGTAAAATCCTGCCGCACCCATAATATGGTGCTCTCGCTTCTGGCCGTACGCAAAGCAAGCATCGCTGCAAAGGCGGAACCGGAAACGCTGTCGCGCTCGTCCGCGTAAATCTCATGAAGAGCGCCAGGCAAAATCCCGCCTAGCAGGGCTGCGTCTGCCGCGTTGCAGCCGAGCGGAACTCTCTTGTTTTCTTCCGCAAGTGAGACGTCCGCCGCTTCAATGCGGGCAATGGCTGCTCGTAATGTGGCGAGAGAAACACCGGACATATCGATCTCATGAATTGTTCCCTTTATGTTCTCTTCTCCTGTCTAATATGTCAATGGCTTAGGCCAAGCATTCACCACACGAGCGTTCCGGTCGAAGTGAGCTACAGCGCCAACGCAATGAGAATATTGGCGACCACAAGCCAACTACCCCGGGACTCTGCAAAGGGCGGCTTCGTCGAACCCATAGTTCTCATTTCATCTTGATCTTGGACGACAGCCCTCAAGAGAGGCGATCATTCCTTCTCGTGCTCTGCTCGAGCACTGCGCGTCTGCGGAGCTCCACCTTTTCTATTCTGCCAAAGAGCCCGCAGCTTGCCGACTATGCCTGTCGGAAAAAAGTAGACACTCAGCACAAACAGAATTCCGAGCCAAAGCAGCCATCGGTCCGCGGAGAGAATCAACGGCGCGAAGGGGATTCCGGCAGCCGCTGCTCCAAGCTTTCCGAACACCGCCGGCAGATAGTTCTCCGCAATGATCATAAGCACCGATCCAATTACGGCACCGTACAGCGTGCCCATACCGCCGATCACCACCATCAAGAGCACGTCGATCATGATTGCGAACGACAGTGTCGTGTCCGGACCGGTGTAGCGCAGCCAAAGCGCGAGCAGAACGCCGGCGACAGCTGCAATGACCGCAGACACCACGCTTGCGATCGAGCGGTATATGACCACCGGATAGCCCAGCGCTTCGGCACGGAATTCATTTTCCCGGATCGCCTGCAACACACTGCCGAACGGCGAGTTCACGATCCGCAGCAATAGCAGAAAGCCGGCGAGCACGACGAAGAACAGAATGTAATACGTTACGATACGCCCGTTCACCACCGTACCGAACACTGGCTGCTCCAGCAGCCGGAACGACGGGCGAAGACTCTCTGGCACGCTATAGTTCAGCCCGTCCTCGCCGCCGGTGAACCCGGAAAGCTGCGATGCGAGCACGAGAAATGCGGTTGCCACGGCAAGCGTGATCATCGCGAAGAAGATCGCTCGTACGCGCAGCGAGAAGAGCCCGATAACGAGGGCAAGCAGTCCTGCGACAACGATCGCGACGACTATGCCGAGCGCCAGCGCACTCCACGAAGGCCCAAGCCGGGATAGCGCGATAGCGGCGCCGTAGCCGCCGATGCCGAAGAACATCGTGTGCGCGAAGGACACAATGCCGGTATATCCGAGCAGCAGATCGTAAGACGCGACCAACAGAATGAACACGCAGATCTTTGCTGCGACGTTGAGCGGCTGGGCGCCGGAAAAAAGAAACGGCGCAAAAGCCAGCACAACTAGAATAAGAAGCAGCGCTGCCGTCAGAACGGGAGAACGCGGGCCATCGCCGGAGATTACGCGGGAAAGCATGGCGGCCTCAAACCTTTACCACGGGATAAAGCCCCTGCGGCCGCCACATCAACACGACCAGCATCAATGCGATATTTGATACGAGTGCGATCTTCGGCTCCAGGAACGCCGTGTAGTTCGCGACCAGTGCCACCAGCATCGAACCGATCAAGCAGCCGCCGATGGAACCGAGCCCGCCTATGATGACGACGATAAAAATGAGAACCAGAACCTGCAGCCCCATCCCGATCGTGAGCGTCTGCTGGTAGAAGCCCCACATCACGCCGCCAAGCCCGGCGAGCGCCGAGCCCGCAACAAACACGCCGACAAAAATCCTGCGGATGCGATAACCGAGCGCCTCGACCATTTCCGGATTCTCGACGCCGGCCCGCACAAGCAGACCGATACGCGTACGGTTGAGCACGAGCATCATGGCGACAAACACAGCGACGCCAATCACGACCGCGATCAGCCGGTAGCGCTCCACAATCGTGTCGGGCCCGATCGAAAGGCCGCCGCGGAAATTATACGGCAAGGCGATCGTGATCGGACTGCCGCCGAAGAACACGTGCAGCAGTTGCTCGATTACGATCAGACCGCCCATCGTAACGAGGATCTGCTTCAGGTGCTGGCGATAGACCGGGCGAATGATCACGCGCTCGAACAAGAGGCCAAACAGGCCGGAAGCTGCCATGGCGACGAAAATGCAAAGGATCAGCACTCCGATGTTGAGCATAAGTGACGGCGAGTCCACCCACCCCATCAGCGGCCGCAGAACGAGCAGGCTCATGTAGGCGCCGACGGAAATGAAAACACCGTGTCCGAAGTTGATCACGTCCATCAAACCGAACACGAGGGTAAGCCCTGACGCCATAATGAAAATGATCATACCCATCGCGAGGGCTGCGACAGTGAGCGTGACCCAGGTTGAAACGCTGCCGATCAGCGGAAGCGCGATCACCGCGACTGCGACAGTCAACAGGATCGGCAACCAGTCGATCGGCGGAGATGCTACGACTGCCTCTTCGCGCTGTGCGGTTCCGTCGCTCATTGGTGTACTTCCATGTGAAGGCCAAGCAAACGGTGCTGGAGCGCGTGATCGGCGGCAAGCTCGGCCATCGCACCGCGATGCACAACGCGTCCGTCGTCCATCACCGCGACCGAGTCCCCGAGCATCTTCGCGGCCATGAAGTTCTGCTCAACCAGCAAGACGGTGGTGCCCGCATTCTTCACTTCGCGGAACGCCTTGATCATGTTCGCGACGATCGCGGGCGCTAATCCCTTGGTCGGTTCATCGATGAGTATGAGATCGCGCGGCTCGATCAGTGCGCGCGAAATCGCGAGCATCTGCTTCTGCCCGCCGGAAAGCGTTCCCGCCGCCAATCCAAAGAAGCGCTGCATGGCGGGGAACAGCGAAAAAATCCATTCGAGCCGTGTGTCGTCGATCTTGCCCGAGCGCGCTGCAAGAATGAGGTTTTCACGCACCGTAAGACCTGAAAAGACACTCATGTTTTCGGGGACGTAGGCGATACCGGAGGCCGCGATCTCGGGCGTCGGACGAGCCGCCAGGTCCTGACCTGCGAACCGGATACTTCCTCGCGACGCCTTCCAGAGACCCATGATCGTGCGCAGCGTCGTCGTCTTTCCCGCGCCGTTGCGGCCGAGAAGTACGGTAAAGCTGCCGCGCGGAACGGCAAAGTCCACGCCCTGTAGAATGTGATAGCGCCCGATGTGCGTGTGCACGCCTTCCAGCGTCAGCAGCGGTTCAGACATCCTCGAACTCCTGTCCGAGATAGGCCTCGCGAACGATCGCGGAGGCCATGACTTCCGCCGGCTCTCCGTCGGCGACAAGCACGCCGTTGTGCAGCACGATGATGCGGTCCGCGAGTGACCGCACTACATCGAGTTTGTGTTCGACGAGAAGGATGGTCTTGGAGGCTTCGCGCTGTAATTCGCCGATGATTTCGAGCACGTTCGGCACCTCGTCGACCGACATGCCGGCGGTCGGCTCGTCGAACATGAAGACATCGGGCCCTAACGCAATCAGGAGGGCAATCTCGAGCTTGCGCTGATCGCCGTGCGGCAAAGCGCCGGCAACCGTCTCCCGTTTATCGGCAAGCCGCATCCGTTCGAGAATAGCACCAGCCGCGTGCATTACGTCGCGCCGGTCGGTCCACAGCGTGAGCAGGCTCAGCCCAGTACCCACGCGCGCCTGCACCGCGAGCCGAATGTTCTCGAACACGGAGAGGTTGGGAAACAAGTTGGTAAGCTGAAACGCGCGCCCGAGCCCATGTTGCGTCCGCGCGGACGCAGGCAAGCGCGTAATGTCCTTGCCTCGCAAGAGCACTTTTCCGGCACTCGCCGCAAGTTGACCGGAGATCAGATTGAAATATGTCGTTTTGCCTGCGCCGTTCGGACCGACAATCGCCGTCAGTGTGCCGGGCTGAAACGCGCATGTGACTTTGTTTACCGCCACATGCCCGCCGAAACGGATGGTGAGGTCTTGCGTTTCCAGAACCGGAGCCGTGGCGTTCATCGTCTTCTCACAACAGGGGCGAAGCGTGATGCCGCTTCGCCCCGTTAGCGTGTCGTAATGCGAGCGATTAGCGCTTGTTGGTCACGGGAATTGGAAGTTCCGAAGCCGGAATGACTCGCACCAGATCAAGCAGATCGTTTCCGGTCGCGTTCGCCTTGACCTTGAATTGATACATCTCCTGCACCGCCTGATGATCTTCCTTGCGGAAGGTCATCGTACCCTTCGGCGTTTCAAAGCTCAGCCCTTCCATTGCGGAAATCAGCTTTTCCGTGTCGGTCGATTTCGCGGCCTTCACCGCTGCGAGCACGGCGGACGCGGCCGCGAAGCCGCCGGCGGTGAAGAAGTCCGGCGGCGAGTTGAAGCGCTTCTGGTGTTCCGCGACGAGCCATTTGTTCATGTCGTTTTGCGGGAATCCCCAGTAGTAGTAGATCGCGCCTTCCATGCCCGGATAGTCCTTATAGAGCTGCATCACGGGCAGGATATTGCCGCCCGGCATCAGCTCGATGTTGTAACGGCCAGGATTTAGCGCGGCGATCTTCGGCAGCGGGTGCGGACCGGCCCAGATGATCGAGATAAACTTGCGGCCGGGCTTGTCCTTCAGCGCATCGAACAGGCGTTGCGCGTAGGCGGTGAAGTCGGTCGTGTTCTGCGGCGCATATTCTTCCGCAACAACCTTTACGTTGGGGCGGATCGCACCAAGCGCCGTCTTCAGCGCGGCAACGCCGTCCTTGCCGAAGGCATAGTCCTGCGCAAGCGTGGCGACATAAACCTCGCCGTCTTTCGGGAACGCCGCCGCAGCGGCATATGCATCCTGCGTCGAGTTGCGGCCGGTGCGGAAGATGTAGCGGTTCCACCGTGCACCCGTGATTACGTCGGCGACTGCGGGCTCGACGAGCAGTACTTTCTTGTAGTCCTGCGCGATCTGCAGCATCGCAAGTGCCGCCGCCGAGGACGTCGTCCCGACGGCGATATCCACCTTCTCATCGGCATAGGCCTGCTCGAGCAGCGAGCGGGCGAGATCGGGCTTAAGCTGGTCGTCCTTCACGGAAACGACGATCTTGCGCCCTTCCCACATCATCGTGCCTTTGGTCAGATATTCGAGGCCCAGCATGAAGCCGGCCTCGGTCTGCTTGGCGTAAGCCTCGAGCGCACCGGTCTTGCCGGCAATCAGCGCGATCTTGAGATCCGGCGCCTGCGCCTTCGCCGGCCCGGCGAAAACGAACGCGGCGGCGGCGAGCGAAAGTACGGCGCGTAGCTGACCGGCGCGGCGGAACTGCCCTTTCATGAAAACCTCCCCAAATTGGCTATCAACATGACACTTGATTCATGTATCATGTTATTTGTTATACTTGGCGTAAAGGGTATCCAGCAACAAAAATACCGTCAAGTTGCTAGTTTTGACGCTTGCAGGCCAGGCTCTCAGCAAGAAATATGACGAGCTAATCATGTCGAATTCCGATCCTTCACCCCCCGGCCTCGCTCCGAAAACCAACCGGGGCGAGTTGACCCGGCAGAAGATTCTAGACGCTGCCGAGCGGGAGATCGGGCAAAAAGGCTTTGCCGAAGCCTCCGTGAGCGCAATTACGGCCGAGGCCGCCGTCGCACAGGGTACTTTCTATCTGTACTTCCGCAACAAGGAGGACGTGCTGCGCGAATTGGTGCTGCGCATGGGCCGCCGGCTGCGGCGTCACCTGACGCTCGCGATCGCTGACGCCGGTTCGAGGCTCGAAGCCGAACGCGCAGGCCTCCTCGCCTTTCTTGAATTCGCGCGCGCCAACCCGAACCTCTATCGAGTGGTCGAGGAATCCCAATTCGTCGATCCATCGGTGTATCGCCGGTACTACGACGACTTCGCGCGGAACTATCGCTCGGCGCTCATTTCCGCAGAAGGCAGCGGCGAAATACGCCCGGGAAATGCCGATGTCCGCGCCTGGGCGCTGATGGGCCTCGCGGTCATGCTTGGCCACCGCTACGGCATCTGGGAGTCGTCGGTGCCGCTGAAACCCATCGCAGATGCGGCCTTCGATATGATCGCGGTCGGGCTAGAGCAGCGCGATGACCACTGAGCCGCTGATCCTTCTGACGATTTCAGACGGCGTCGCGTACCTCACGCTCAATCGTGCGCAGCGTCACAACAGCCTGGTTCCGGAACTTGTCGGCGAACTGAGCTATGCGCTCGCCGAAATACGCCGGCATGATCTCGTTGCAATGGTGCTGGCGGGTGCGGGAAAGAGCTTCTCCACCGGCGGCGATATTGCGGCTTTCCATTCCGTGCCGCGCGGACAACGCCGCGCCTACGCCGAAACCCTCGTCGGCGGACTGCATGGCGCCATTCTTACGCTGCTTGAAATGCCGATGCCGGTGATCGCGCGCGTGCACGGGCCCGTAACCGGAGGCTCGCTCGGTCTCGTGCTTGCGGCCGATCTGGTTGCGATGTCCTCCCCGGCCTTTATCGCTCCATACTATGTAGATGTCGGCTTCTCGCCTGACGGCGGCTGGACCGCCCTGCTACCCGAGCGGATCGGCGCCGCCCGGGCCCGCGAGATTCAGCTCTTGAATCGCCATGTCAGCGCCGAGTCCGCCGTCGCCTACGGGATTGCGACCGAAGCCGTCGCCCCGGAACAAATCGATCGCGTCATAGCCGGCTGGCTCGATGCACTGCGCGGAAAATCTCGCGGCAGTCTTCGCGCGACACGCGAACTCCTGATGCCGCCCGAGCGGAGAACCGCGATCGCCGGAAAGCTCCAGCGCGAACTTGACCGCTTCCTGCACACGATCGAGAGCGAGGAAGCCGACGCGGGCATGGCTAAATTCCTGGCAGTTGCTTGATGCAGCAGGTCCCCGACTTCGCGCGCAAGCGCGCTGAGCTCTCTCCCGAAGCAATCGCCTTTCGCGAGGTCGCGACCGGCCGGCAGATCGATTTCGCCACCTTCGATGATCGCGCCGAGCGTTGCGCCACGGTATTGCGCAAACTCGGAATCGCACCCGGGGAGCGCGTTGCCGTCCTCTGCCAGAACAGCGCGACCTTTTTTGAAATCCTGTTCGGCTGCGCGAAGGCCGACGTCATCTTGGTGCCGCTGAACTGGCGCCAGACGACAGCGGAACTCGCGCCGATCGTGACCGACTGTGCGGCGAGACTCCTGTTGCACGATCACGAAAACGCTCTGCTCGCGAACAGCCTTGGCGAAACTTGTGCTCTGCGCGCTATTCCGTTCTCGGCCTACGAAGCGATGATCGAGGAAGCCGCAGTATCCAAGACGGCATCGTCCTCGTGGCCGGCCGAGCGTATCTGGTACCTCCTCTATACATCGGGTACGACCGGCAAACCGAAAGCTGTGATCCAGACCTTCGGCATGGCGCTCGCCAACTACGTCAACATCCAGCAGGCGACGTCGATGGTCGCGACCGACAGCACGTTGAATTTTCTGCCGCTCTTTCACACCGCCGGTATCAATCTGCATGCGCTGCCGGTATTCATCGCCGGCGGCACCAGTCACATCCTTCCGAAGTTCGAAATCGACGAAGCGCTTCACCTGATCGCAAGCGGCATGACTACGCTGTTCTTCGGTGTGCCCGCGATCTATCAGGCGTTCAGCCTGCATCCCGCGTTCGAGCGCACAAACTTCTCAAGCGTTCGCCACTGGGGATGCGGTGGTGCGCCGCTCCCGGAAAACCTGATCCGCGAGTTTCTCGCGAAGGGCGTACGCGTATGCAACGGCATGGGCATGACCGAAACGGGACCCACGGTATTTCTGATGGACCCTGCGCGCGCGCCCGAAAAGATCGGCTCGGTCGGTAAGCCGCAAGTGCTCACGGAAGTGCGCTTGGTAGACGCCGGCGGCCGGGATGTGGCGGACGGTGAGCGTGGCGAACTATTGTTCCGGGGACCCAATATTACGCCCGGCTACTTTGGAAATCCGGAAGCGACCGCGAACGCCATCGACAGCGAGGGATGGCTGCGTTCCGGCGATGTCGGCCGTCGGGACGCAGACGGCTACTACTACATCGTCGATCGCATCAAAGACATGTACATCTCAGGCGGTGAGAACGTGTATCCGGCCGAGGTCGAAGCCGTGCTCGTAAGTCACCCAGACGTGCTCGAAGTCGCGGTGCTCGGCGTAGCGGACGCAAAATGGGGTGAAACCGGCCATGCCTTCGTATGCATGCGGCCCGGAAAGTCCATCCCGCCAGCCGACCTTCGCGCCTACGCACGCGAACGGCTC
>JAGXQU010000068.1 GCA_018335895.1 Hyphomicrobiales bacterium
TATGTGCAGGCGGTGCCCGCGGTGATCGCGCTCATCTTCGTGTCGCTGGTGAACCGTTGATCCTGTCGTCCCGGCCAAGGCGCGGAACGCGCCGCGAGCCGGGACAACATAGCTTTTTGAAATAGCGGTTTTTCTGCTATCCGCTTTCCCGCATGAACAAACCGAACAAAATAAAGCCCCGCCTGCCCCGTGGTCTCGAGGACCGGGGGCCGGAAGAATTGCGCGCGCTGCGCATCATGACCGAAGCGATCCGCGGGGTTTATGAGCGCTATGGCTTCGAGGCGGTGGAAACGCCCGCGATCGAATACACCGAAGCGCTCGGGAAATTCCTGCCGGATTCCGACCGCCCGAACGAAGGCGTGTTCTCGTTTCAGGATGACGACGAACAATGGATGTCGCTCCGCTACGACCTGACCGCGCCGCTTGCGCGTTACGTCGCCGCGAACTTCGATCAGTTGCCGAAGCCCTATCGCTCGTATCGCTTCGGCAATGTGTTCCGGAACGAAAAGCCGGGTCCGGGCCGCTTCCGGCAGTTTCTCCAATTCGATGCGGATACCGTCGGCTCCGCGACCGTCGCAGCCGATGCCGAGATGTGCATGATGGCCGCCGATACGATGGAAGCGCTCGGCATCAAGCGCGGCGATTACGTCATCAAGGTGAACAACCGCAAAGTGCTCGACGGCGTGATGGATGCAGCGAACATCGCGCCTGACAAACGGCTCACCGTTTTACGCGCGATCGACAAGCTAGACCGACTCGGCATCGACGGTGTGAAGCTCCTTCTCGGCGCGGGGCGAAAGGACGAATCCGGCGACTACACGAAGGGTGCGGGCCTCGATGCTGCCGGTATCGACGCAATCACCAAGTTCGTGGGTGCGAAGGGTAAAGGCAATCGCGATACGATCGACAACATCAAGAATGAAGTAAAGCTCTCGCCGGCCGGCGAAGAAGGCGTCGAAGAACTCGTCACGATCAGCAAGCTTGTCGCCGCGAGCGGCTATGAAGATCGCGTGTTGGTCGATCCCGCCGTCGTGCGCGGCCTCGAATATTACACCGGCCCGGTTTACGAGGCTGAGCTGACTTTCGAAACCAAAGACGAAAAAGGAAATCCGGTTCGCTTCGGCTCGGTCGGTGGCGGCGGACGCTATGACGGCCTGATCGCGCGCTTCCGCACGGAGCCGGTACCGGCAACGGGCTTCTCCATCGGCGTGTCGCGGCTCTTGGCAGCACTCCGCATGCTGAAGAAGATCGACGACAAACCGGAGTTTGGTCCGGTGGTCGTCACGATCTTCGACAAGGACCGCATCGCCGACTATCAGGCGATGGTCAAAGAGCTTCGCGAGGCCGGGCTCCGTGCCGAGCTTTATCTCGGCAATCCGAAGAACTTCGGCAACCAGCTTAAATATGCCGACCGGCGCAATTCACCTGCTGCCGTGATTCAGGGCGGCGACGAGCTTGCGCGCGGCGAGGTCCAGATCAAGGACCTGATCGACGGCAAGAAGGCCGCCGAGATGATCGCCTCGAACGCCGAATGGCGCGCCTCGCGCCCGGCGCAGTTCTCTGTCCCGCGCGAGAAGCTCGTGGAGACAGTGCGGGAAGTTCTGGCACGACATTCAATCAAGTAATCCGCCGTCCCCGCCAACGGGGTCGCGCTTGCGCACGCCGATGACAGGCTCCGGCGGGGACCCATAGTCCCTGCGCTGGTGCAGAATCCGATGGTAATGGGTCCCGTCCTGCTCGGCGCAAATTGCGCCGCTTGGCCGCGACGACACTGAGTAACCCTCTGCGCACTTTGCGTAGCGCCCCATCCCTTCCCCTGCTACAAGCCCGCGCCATGACGACAGGCACACCAAACGGCAAGAACGGCCGCGCCGCCGCCCTCGTAGAACTCTACGAGCGCGCGGGCTATGCGCGCGTCGAACCTGCGATCCTGCAGCCTGCCGAGAGCTTTCTCGAACTCTCGGGCGAGGAACTGCGCCGCCGTCTTTACATCTTCACCGACTCCGAAGGCCGCGAACTCTGCCTGCGCCCCGACCTCACGATTCCGGTCTGCCGCGCGCACATCGAGAATAACGGCAACGCCGCCAACTACTGCTATCTCGGGCCGGTCTTCCGCGACCGCGGCGGCGGCAGCGGCGAATACATGCAGGCGGGTATCGAGCAACTCGGCCGCCAGGACAGATCGGCCGCGGACGCGGAATGCCTTTCGCTCGCGCTCGAATCCACGAAAGTTTTCGGGATCGATGCGCCTGCAATCCGCATGGGCGATGTCGGCCTGTTCTCGGCACTCGTCTCCGCGCTGAAGCTGCCGCCCGCGTGGCAGCGGCGTCTCCTGAAGGATTTCAACCGCACCGGCACGCTGGAAGCCGACCTCGCAAGCCTGCGCAACAAATCCGACCCGCGCGCGTCGCACGCGGGCGTGCTCGCGGCACTCGAAGGCTCCGACCCGAAAGCGGCACGCGCCTTCGTCACCGATATTCTTTCGATCGCGGGCATCTCCGCGGTCGGCGGACGCACGCCGGAAGAAATCGCCGAGCGCTTTCTCGAACAATCCTCGCGCGGCGCGACTTCCGGTCTCGCGCCGGATGCGGCGGGTGTGCTCGAGAAATACCTGCGCATCGCCGGCGATCCGGACGAGGCGCTCGGTGCGCTGCGTTCGCTCGCCTCCGAAGCGAGGCTCGATCTTTCGGCAGCACTCGGCGAATTCGAACAGCGCACGGGATTCATTGCCGCGGCGGGCATCGACGTTTCGAAAATCCGTTTCGCGACCGCATTCGGCCGCGCGCTCGACTACTACTCGGGCATGGTCTTCGAAATCTACGACCCGTTCGAGCGCGTGAATGCGCCGCTCGTTGCAGGCGGCCGTTACGACAACCTGATGACGCTGCTCGGCAGCGAGGCGGGCATTCCGGCGGTCGGATTTGCGGCATGGATCGCAGAACTCGAAAGCGCGGGAGGCGCGGTATGAGCGCGCTCATTCTCGCCGTTCCGTCGAAGGGCCGCCTGATGGAGAACGCGCACGCCTTCTTCGGGCGCGCGGGCCTCTCGCTCGTGCAGGGCCGCGGCGGCCGCGACTATCGCGGCACAATCCCGGAAATTGCGGATGTCGAAGTCGCCTATCTCTCGGCGGCCGACATCGCGACTTCGCTTGCGCAGGGCTCTATTCACATCGGCATCACCGGTGAGGATCTGGTTCGCGAATCCATTCCCGATGCCGACAAGAAGGTCGTGCTGCTCGAAGGCCTGCGCTTCGGTTACGCGAATGTCGTCGTCGCCGTGCCGCAGGCATGGATCGACGTCCGTACCATGGAGGACCTCGACGACGTCGCAACCGCGTTTCACGCAAAACGCGGCGCGCGCATGCGGGTCGCCACGAAATACGTGAACATGACGCGGGCCTTCTTCGCGGGCCACGGCATTGCGGACTACCGCATCGTCGAGAGCCTGGGCGCGACCGAAGGCGCGCCCGCAGCAGGCACGGCCGAACTCATCGTCGATATCACCACGACGGGCTCGACGCTTGCCGCGAACGGCCTGAAAGTGATCGACGACGGCATCATGCTGCGTTCGCAGGCCAATCTCGTCGCCTCGATCAATGCCGACTGGAATGCGAAAGCACGCAAGGCGGCGCAGCTGCTCCTCGACCGCATCGCGGCGGAGCGGCGCGCCCGCACCATGCGCGAGGTGCGCATGCGCTTCAAAGGCGCGGACGAAGAAATGCTGGCGGAAGCCAAAGGCCGCTTCGGCGTGCAGTCGCCGTTCGGCGGGCCAACGTCCTCGGGCATGCTCACACTCCTGTGCCCGCCATCGACGCTGCACGAGTTCACGATCTTCCTGCGCGAACGCGGGGCGGAAACCGTGATCGTGTCGGCGCCGGAGTACGTCTTCGCGCAGGACAATCCGCTGTTCGACAAACTGATGGCGAAGCTGCGTTAACGCGTGGATGGCCGGGTCAAGCCCGGCCATGACGGCTTACGCCGTCACTTTACCGTACGAAAAACGATAAAGCGCGCGAGCGTAAAATTCACGACAAAGCCGAAGCCGATCGCGATGATCTTGGCGACGATCAAAGGCACCAGCGGCGCGGTCAGCACGAGCGCAGTCGTGTTTGCGACCAGCCCCCCGATCTGGGTCGCCGCGAAGAAGAGGTAGTCCTGCAGCCGAAAGGGCTTTCTGAAGGTAAAGCGCGAATTGAGCGCATAGGAACAGCTTACCGCGACCGCCCAGGCGCAGATATTTGCCACGATCAGGTTGCCGGTCAGGAACTGGATGGCCGCGAAAAACACGGCGGTATCCACGCCGGCGTTGACGAAACCGATCAGGCCGAAACTGAAAATCTGCTTGAGGAGAGCGCGCATGGAATCACTTGGGCGAGAGCCGTTTCCTAGCACGGCGGCGGGCCGAACCGCGGGCGTTTTACCGCGTTTTTGCTTTGCGCTAGGAAGCAGCAAGAGGAAGGAAGAAACTGGCTGCTACGCAGCCGGGCAAACCAGATGAACGCGAAGCAAGGCATGAAAAGGGCGGAAGGCCTCACCATCGTCGTCCCGGTCTTCAACGAGGCCACCGGACTTCCGGCTCTTCACAAGAAGCTCATGCTGCTTGCGGAGCGCCTCGGCAGCCAGCGCGGATTGGCGGTCGAGATCGTCTATGTCGATGACGGCAGCCGCGACAATACTTATGCGATTGCGCGCGGCCTGCCAGCCGAGAAAGCCGACGTGCAGACGATTTCGTTTTCGCGGAACTTCGGCAAGGAATCCGCGCTGCTCGCAGGTCTCGAGCATGCCCGCAAGAGCGCGATCCTGTTCATGGATGGCGACGGCCAGCATCCGCCGGAGCTAGCCGAGAAGCTCGTGGCGCTCTGGCAGGACGAGCATTACGACGTCGTCTATACGGCGAAAGCACACCGGGAGAACGAACCGGCCACGCGCAGGCTGTTCGCAAAGCTTTTCTACCGCGTACTGAATTTCAACGTGCGGCAGGAAATCCCGGAAGACGCCGGCGACTTTCGCCTGCTCTCGCCGCGCGCAGCGGATGCGCTGCGCCAGATGCCCGAGCGCAACCGCTTCTTCAAAGGCATGTCGAGCTGGATCGGCTTCCGGCAGGTTCGCGTGCCCTATGAACCGGCACCACGCGCCTACGGCGCGTCGAGCTGGAACATGCGGGCGCTACTCGGCCTTTCGATCGAGGGACTGACTTCGTTTTCCGCAGCGCCGCTCCGGATCGCGAGCCTGCTCGGCATATTGCTATCGGCGAGCGCGTTTCTGTTCGGACTATGGATCCTGTTCGAAACGCTCGTGCTCGGCAAAACCGTTCCGGGCTATCCGTCGGTGATCGTCGGCATCATGGTGATCGGCGGCGTGCAGCTGCTCGTGCTCGGCGTGATGGGCGAATACATCGCGAAAATTCTTTCCGAACTGAAGCGGCGGCCGTCCTATTTCATCGCCGAAAGCGAACTGCGCGAAACCGGCAAGAGCGAATACAGCGAGCGCCGTTCCGGCACGCCGCGCGAGGCCGCCGAGTGAAGCGGATCGTCATCTGCGCGGACGATTACAATATCGCGCCCGGTGTTTCGAAAGCGATCCGCGACCTCGTGGCCAAGGGCCGCCTCAACGCCACCTCGGTGATGACGATCTTTCCCGGGCTCGAGCACGAGGCCAAGGCGCTTGCCGATACGCCCTCGCCTGCTCCGATCCAGATCGGGCTGCACCTGACGCTTTCCGGCGGCTTCTCTCCGCTCGTCTCGCCACCCATGGTGACAAGCGACGGAAAGTTGCCGGACATGATGGCGCTGCTTTCGCCGCTGTCGCTCTTCAGGGTGAGCAGGAGTTCCGTCGCGCTTGAAATCGAGGCCCAGATCGGGGCCTTCGAGCGCGCCTTCGGCAGGCCGCCCGACTACGTGGACGGCCACCAGCACTGCCACCTCATGCCCGCGATCCGCAAAACATTTGTGCAGACGGTGGCGAAGCTTGCGCCAAAGGCCTGGGTGCGCCAATGCGCGCCGGCGAGGAAATCGGCACTGATCTCCGCAGACAACAAGACCCGCGTGATCGGAACGCTGAGCCTCGGGCTTGAGCGGCTCGCGAAACGCGCCGGCCTTGGCGTCAATCCGTCGTTCTCGGGCGCCTATGAATTCGCAGGGAAGGAAAGGTTCTCGGACCTGTTTCCGCGCTTTCTCGACGAACTCACCGACGGTGGCGTGGTGATGGTTCATCCGGGCATGATCGACGACGTACTCCGCGCCCGCGACAAATTGGTCGAGCGCCGCGAAGAGGAATACTCCTTGCTTGCAAGCGAAGCGTTTCACGACGCGATGAAAGGCGCCGGAGCTACCCTTGCCTGAAAGAGAAGACCTTTTCGAGAACATCAAGGCGAACTGGAAGACCTATGCCTGGCGCGCCCTTGGCGGCGGCATCGGCATTTATGCGATGCAGTGGCTTGCCGAAATCGGGCACTTTCCGATTGCGCTGGTGCCGTTCGCGACTTCCGTGGTGAATGTGATTGCGCTTCCCGACGCACCGCCGGGGCAGCCGCGCGCGCTGATCGGGGGTCACCTGATTTCGACTTTTATGGGTCTTGCCGTTTTGTCAGTGCTCGGCTCGGGCGCATTCGCAGCGGCGCTCGCGGTCGGGCTTGCGATCATTGCGATGCATTTCACGCGCACCATGCATCCTCCTGCGGGGATCAACCCGTTGATCATTGTGACGTCAGCGCTGCCGTGGAGCTTCCTGCTGATGCCTGTGCTTGCTGGAGTGATCCTGCTGACGGCACTCGCCTACATCTGGCATGGCATCGAGAACCATTTCGTCGATCACGAAGGAAAATGGCCGGCGAGCTGGCTGTAGTTTTTCTCGGCGCTATCGGCGCCATTTCTCTTCCAGGGTGTCCCACGCCGGGGCGTTCAGATCGCGCGAGAGCGCCTGCACCAGCGGATCGGAATCGACGTAAAGCCCGCCGCCTCCGAATTCCTGCATCGGTCTGATCTTCAGCCGCGCGCCAGCACCCTTGTCGGCAAGCAGCGCCTTCACTTCGTTGATCCCGACCAGAATGTAGTCGGCGGTTCCCGGACGCTCGAATTCCGCAAGCAGCGCAACTTCGATGTTGTCGGTGAACCCCAGACCCGGGAAGTGTTGCGATTTGCGCTCGAAACCGAGAACGAGTTCGCCGGTCGCCGAATTCCATGATGAAGAAACCATCGACGCCTGAAGCGCGCGCGCGAGCGATTTGCCGATCTCAGATTCCAGCTTTTTGCGGTCGGGCTTCCCGCCCACGGTCCATTGCGTAGCGGGCAGACGAAGTGCTGCGCTCATGTTGCTGTAGTTGCCCCAGCCGGCGGCAATGACGCCGGAAACCTTTTTCGCTTCGGCGATCACGGCTTCGGCCCGCGCGGGGTTGACGACGAACTGGATGGTCTGCGATCCGGCGCGGAGCGCCGCACAGTCAACAGACAGTCCGAATAGAACGTCGAGCATGACGTCCTGCTTGCGCAGGAAATCGATCAACACCGGCATGCCGCCGAGCTTCACGCGCACGGCGACCCACTGCGGCGAGACCGCGTAAAAATTCGCAGGCTTCTCGACGAGCGGAATCTGGTGCAGGCTTTCCTCGTATTCCTTCTCGGTGCTTTCCGACACGTGATCGATCGAGAAAGCCGCGTTTACCCCGCCGATTTTCAGCGTGCCGGAATAATTCAGGTCGTTGCCTTTCAACTTGTGGGCGTAGCTGAAAGCGACGGGCGTCTTTTTCAACTGGCTTACGCCGGAGCCGGAAAGTTCGCCGTCCGCCGGTTTGAGATTGATAACGGCGCGGTCCCAGGGACCGTCTCTTTCGGATTGAAAGCACATATCGAGTTCGGCGCTTTCGACTTTTCCGTCCCTGCGTTTCTCTTTGATGACCGTTTCCGCAAAGGCCGTTTCGCCGAAGCTGATGCTCGACTGGGTCACAACCGTTGTCTGGGCCCTCGCCGGTGCAGCCAAAACGAGCAGGCAAACTGCAATCGCCTGAACTATGACTTTCCTCATGGTCGCGCCTCCCCCGGGAGCAAACGAGAAAATCGCCGGAGGCATCAACCTGAAACAGGTAAGCTGAACGGCAGTTGAATTTCCGGGCGGCACGGCGAAGGCATAGTGAAAAAGGCGCGGGATACGATCCCGCGCCTTCATCTTTTTGGTCTTGGTTTTCCTTAGAAGTCCATTCCGCCGCCCGGCATTTGCGGCGCGGCAGGGCCGTCCTTTTTCGGAAGCTCGGCGATCATCGCTTCGGTCGTGACCAGTAGACCGGCGATGGAAGCCGCGTCCTGCAACGCCGTGCGCACGACCTTGGCCGGATCGACGATACCGGCCTTGAACATGTCGCCGTACTTTTCATTCTGGGCATCGAAACCGTAATCCGGATCGTTCTGGTCGGTGATCTTGCCGACCACGATCGAGCCTTCTACGCCTGCGTTTTCCGCGATCTGGCGAATCGGCGCCTCGAGCGCCTTCAGCACAATGTTGATGCCGGCCTGCACGTCTTCGTTGCTGTCCTTGATGCGGCCGACCGCCTTCTTCGCGCGCAGGAGTGCCACGCCGCCGCCGGGAACGATGCCTTCTTCGACCGCGGCACGGGTCGCGTTGAGCGCGTCATCGACGCGGTCTTTGCGCTCCTTAACCTCGATCTCGGTGGCGCCGCCGACGCGGATCACCGCAACACCGCCCGCGAGCTTCGCGAGGCGCTCCTGCAGCTTTTCCTTGTCGTAGTCCGAGGTGGTTTCCTCGATCTGCTGCTTGATCTGCGCGACGCGGGCTTCGATGTCCTTCTTCTTGCCAGTACCATCGACGACCGTGGTCTTTTCCTTTTCGATCACGACCTTCTTGGCGCGGCCGAGCATCTGCAAAGTGACGGACTCGAGCTTGATGCCGAGGTCTTCAGCGATCATCTGGCCGTTGGTGAGGATCGCGATGTCCTCGAGCATGGCCTTGCGGCGGTCGCCGAAACCCGGGGCCTTCACCGCCGCGACCTTGAGGCCGCCGCGGAGCTTGTTCACGACAAGAGTAGCCAGCGCCTCGCCTTCAACTTCCTCGGCGATGATGAGGAGCGGCTTGCCTGTCTGCACCACTGCTTCGAGGACTGGCAGCATGGTCTGGAGCGTCGAGAGCTTCTTCTCGAAGATCAGAATGTAGGGGTCGTTCAGCTCGGCAATCATCTTGTCGGCGTTGGTGACGAAATATGGAGAGATGTAGCCGCGGTCGAACTGCATGCCCTCGACGATGTCGACGTCGGTTTCGAGCGACTTGGCTTCCTCGACCGTGATCACGCCTTCATTGCCGACGCGCTGCATGGCTTCGGCGATCATCTTGCCGATGTATTCGTCGCCGTTCGAAGAGATCGTGCCGACCTGCGCGACTTCCTTCGAGGATTTGACAGCGCGGGCATTCTTGGTGATGTCGTCGATCACTTTGGCGACGGCGATATCGATGCCGCGCTTCAGGTCCATCGGGTTCATGCCGGCGGCAACCGATTTTACGCCTTCGCGCACGATCGCCTGTGCCAGCACCGTCGCAGTCGTGGTGCCGTCGCCTGCGAGATCGTTGGTCTTCGAGGCGACTTCGCGCACCATCTGCGCGCCCATGTTCTCGAACTTGTCCTCAAGCTCGATGTCTTTGGCGACGGTGACACCGTCCTTGGTGATGCGCGGCGCGCCGAAGGACTTGTCGAGCACGACATTGCGGCCTTTGGGGCCGAGCGTCACCTTCACGGCGTTTGCGAGAATATCGACGCCGCGCAGCATGCGGTCGCGCGCGTCGGTCGAGAATTTTACTTCCTTGGCGGCCATTTTTAACTCCGGAAATTTTGATCCTCACCCCGAGGAGCAAGCAAAGCGAGCATCTCGCAGGGTGAGTGTTAGGTGTCCTCATCCTTCGAGACGCCCGCTGCGCGGGCTCCTCAGAATGAGGAAGGAACCGTTTACTTGCCGACGATGCCCATGATGTCCGACTCCTTCATGATGAGGAGTTCCTGGCCATCGATTTTCACTTCGGTGCCCGACCATTTTCCGAACAGGATGCGGTCGCCGACTTTGACGTCGATCGGAATGAGCTTGCCCGCTTCGTCGCGGCCGCCCGA
Organism: Hyphomicrobiales bacterium; assembly: GCA_018335895.1. Taxonomy (GTDB): domain Bacteria; phylum Pseudomonadota; class Alphaproteobacteria; order Rhizobiales; family Xanthobacteraceae. The sequence goes on from JAGXQU010000068.1 coordinate 10,102, forward strand.
ACCGACGGCGACCACTTCGCCTTCGGACGGCTTTTCCTGCGCCGAGTCCGGAATGATGATGCCGCTCTTGGTCTTCTGATCGGCTTCGATGCGCTTCACAACTACGCGGTCGTGCAGGGGACGGAATTTTTTCATGAGAGCTTCCTCGAAATTTCGCGCGAAATGGCGCGGAGAAAAGGTTGTGGCACTCGCATATTTCGAGTGCCAGCGGCGGAGGGAATACCCCGCGTAGCAAGCCAGAGTCAAGGATTGTTCTGAAAACGTCTTATTCTACAGATGTTTAGAGAGCGAAAGCGCGGAGCGCATCATAGAGAAGCTTCACCGCCGCGACGAGCAGGATGACGTAGCACCAGAAGAAAAGCCGCGCCTGATCGAGCCGGTCGTGAATGTACTTGCCGAGCCAGACACCGAGCGGCACCACCGGCGCAAGCACGAGCGCCTGCACGAACGTGTGGGGCTTCGCCATCAGCAGCGCCGAGTACGGCACGAGCTTCACGATGTTGCCGAGGCTGAAGAGCGCGACAGCGGTGCCCGCGTAAACGGTCTTGTTCAGACCGCGATAGAGAAGATAAGCCGTCATGGGCGGGCCGCCGGCATGCGCAACGAACGTGGTGAAACCCGCCGCACTTCCGGCGACGAGCGCCAGCGGCGGCGAGACCGGACGTTCCTTGTGTTCGGATTTTCTGCCGCGGAGAAACCAGTCGAGCGCGAAGATCACCGTGATGCCGCCGATGCCCGCCGCAACAAGCCTGGGATCGACATAGACGAAGAAAACATAGCCGAGTGCGATACCAGCGAGGAGCGCCGGCGCGAGCCATGCAAGATCCGGCTTCGACCATGTATGGCGGCCGAAGCTACCGAACGCAAAGAAATCCATGAAGCTTACCAGCGGCGCCACCACGATCGCCGCTTCGATCGGCGTCATCACGAGCGAGAGCAACGGCACGCCTAAAATCGCAAGCCCGCCGCCGAACGCGCCCTTGCCGACCGAGACGATGAAGATCGTCGTCAGCCCGACGAGATAAAAAAGCGGATCGGTGGGGATCAAGCGTGTCCCGCGGGCTTGCGCGCCCGATACGGCTCTTCGAGATACTTCTTCGTCGCATCGTCGAGTTTGATTTCTAGCGCCTTTAGCGCATCCGGCAGATGATGCGGCTTGGAAGCACCGACGATCGGCGAAGTCACCAGCGGATTCGCAAGCGTCCATGCGATTGCAACGGCTGCGCGCGACACACCGAGCTTTTCGGCTGTGACGCGCACGCGTTCGGCGATTTCATGATCGGTGTCGGTGGCACCGATACCGAGCGTTTTCGCGAAGTCGTCGGTTTGCCCGCGCAGTGTTTTCTCGCCTTGAGACGGCATCGAGCCCGCAAGAAATCCGCGCGCGATCGGCGACCACGGCGTCACCGCAATCTTCTCTTCCTTACAGAGTGGCAACATTTCGCGCTCCTCCTCGCGATAGATGAGGTTGTAATAGTTTTGCATCGAGACGAAACGCGCGAGGCCGCGTTCCTTCTGCATGGTGAGCATCTTCGCGAACTGCCACGACCACAACGAGGACGCACCGAGATAGAGCGCCTTGCCGGCTTTCACGACATCGGAGAGCGCTTCAAGCGTCTCTTCCATTTCGGTCTCATAGTCGAAGCGATGGATGATGTAGAGATCGACGTAGTCCATCTTGAGGCGCTTGAGCGATGCGTCGATGCCCTCCATGATGTGCTTGCGCGAGAGCCCTTTCAGGTTCGGCGCCTTTCCCATCGGGTTGAAGACCTTGGTCGCGATCACGACTTCCTCGCGCCGCGCGGCATGTTCCTTCACGGCCCGGCCGAGAATTTCTTCGCTCGCGCCCTGCGAATAGACATCCGCGGTGTCGAAAAAATTGATGCCGGCATCGAACGCCGCCTTATAGAACGGCTTTGAGTCATCTTCGGTCAGCACCCACTCGCGCCAGCTCTTCGAGCCGTAGGTCATGCAGCCGAAACACAGGCGCGAGACCTTCATTCCGGTCGCGCCGAAACGCACATATTGCATCAGGTCGTTTTCCTATTTCACGTCGAGCATCGTCGACGGCAACCATAGCGCAAGTTGCGGGAAGACTGCGAGCAGCACGACTGCAACGCACATCAGCAGGAAAAGCGGGAACGCATAGCCGCCGATCGCGAAAATCGAACGGCCGGTCATACCCTGCAACACGAAGAGGTTGAAGCCCACCGGCGGCGTGATCTGCGCCATTTCGACCACCAGCACGATGTAGATGCCGAACCAGATCAGGTCGAAGCCTGCGGCGGTGACGAGCGGCATGACGACCGAGGTTGTCAGGACCACCATCGAGATGCCGTCCAGAAAGCAGCCGAGCACGACGAAGAAGATCGTGAGCGCGACGAGCAGCTGCCACTGCGACAGGCCGAGGGTCGTGATCCATTCGGCAAGCGCGCGTGGAATTCCGGTGAAGCCCATCGCGGTTGTGAGAAACGCAGCGCCTGCGAGAATCGCCGCGATCATGCAGGACGTTACCGCACCTGCCTGCAGCGCCTCGAAGAAAGTATGCCTCGAAAGCTGGTCGCTCCACCAAGACAACAGCAGCGAAAGCGCGACGCCTACCACAGCGGCCTCGGTCGCGGACGCCAGCCCGCCATAGATTGAACCGATGACGCCTAGGATAAGGAGGAAGATCGGAATTAGGCGCCGCGTCGCGCCCAATCGCTCCAGCCACGAGACCGAGGGTTCAGCCGCCGGCATCTTGTCGTCGTTCATGAGCGCCCACACGATGACGAAACCCATGAACAGCAAGGCGAGCATGATTCCGGGAACCACGCCGGCGATGAAAAGCCGTGCGATCGACTGGTCCGTCGCTGCGCCGTAAACGATCAGAATGATCGACGGCGGAATCAGGAGACCGAGCGTGCCTGAGCCCGCAAGCGTGCCGATCGCCATGCGGTCGTCGTAGCCGCGCCTTTTCAGTTCAGGCAGCGAAATGCGTCCGATCGTGGCACAGGTCGCCGCAGACGAACCGGAGACCGCCGCGAATACGGCGCAAGCGGCAACATTTACATGAAGGAGCCGCCCGGGCAGCCGCTGCATCCACGGCGCAAGTCCTTCGAATAAATCCTCCGCGAGCTTGGTGCGAAACAGTATCTCGCCCATCCAGATAAACATCGGCAACGCGATCAGGTCCCAGCCATTCAGCGATTGCCACAGCGATGTCGAAAGGGAAGCGCCGGCCGGCGCCGCCGAGAGAATTTTCATCGCGACAAAGCCGATGGCACCGAGCGCGAGCGCGATCCAGACACCGGAGCCGAGTATGATGAACAGCAGCAGGACGAGGAATATCGTCCACTCGACGAAGCCCATCGCCTACTCCTGCCCCTGGGTGATCGCGCTCTCCGCCTTAACGAAAGAAGGCGATCCGTTGCGTAGCGTTTCGAAGAACTCGTCGAGCAAAGCGATGCAGAGCGTGACGAGCCCGAACGTCATCGCGCTTTGGGGAATCCAGTATTTGATCGGGATCAGGCCGGACGATACGTCGCCGAACTTCCACGAGGAATAGGTAAGCGTCGCGAGCGACCAGCTGGCATAAACAGCCACGGCCAAGCCGGCGATCAGCGCCCACAACTCAAAGCCTCGCCGGATGCGGGGCCCCATGGCCCCAAGCAGCATCGTCACGCGGATGTGGGCGCCCCGCTTGAGCGTTGCGCCAAGCGCAAGAAAGCTCGCGACACCGAAAAGATAACCGCCGATTTCAGCGAGCGACGGGACGAGAAACCCGTAGGGCGGATAACCGGACAGTTTCAGAACAGCGTCGAAGATCTGACCGCAAATCTGCGCGCCGACCAGCACGAGAATCGCCACAAGGCACGCCGCGGAGAGCGCGAGCGTGAGAGAGTAAAGGCCGTTCAGCAGTTTGCGCATGGAGCGATGTGAAACGGCCCGCTCTTTTCGAGCGGGCCGCTATTCCTTGTTTACTTCCGGAACGCGTCCAGAATGGTCTTGCCGTCAGCGCCGGCAAGCTTTTCCCATTCCGCAGTCATGGTCTTGCCGATTTCGGCGAAACCCTTCGTGAGCGCTGCGGACGGTTGGATGATCTGCATCTTGTTGCCGGCCATGACCTTGATCTTCTCATCGGTCTCGGCTTCGGAGGCCTTCCAGCCGCGGTCTTCCGCTTCCTTCGCGGCTTTCAGCACCGAAGCTTTCACGTCAGCCGGCAATGCGTCGAACGCAGCCTTCTGCACGAACACGACGTTACGCGGCAGCCAGGCCTGCGTGTGATGGAAGTGCGAGAGATAGTCCCACGCCTTCGTATCCGCACCGGTCGAGGGCGAAGTGATCATCGCGTCGACGCGATTGGTCGCGAAGGCGGTCGGAATATCCGGCACTTCGATCTGCGTCGGGATCGCGCCTGCGAGCTGTGCGATCCGCTGGGTCGAAGCATTGTAGGTGCGGAACTTCAGGCCCTTCAGATCGTCGATACTCTTGATTTCCTTCTTGGCGTAGATGCCCTGCGACGGCCACGGCACCGAGAACAGGAGCACGAGACCTTCTTCCGCGAGCTTCTTTTCGAGGAACGGCTTCTGTGCGGCATAGAGCTTGCGCGCAGCGGCGTAGCTGGTTGCAAGGAACGGCACTGAGTCGACGCCGTAAACCGGGCTTTCGTTCTGGTGGAGCGAAATCAGCACCTCGCCGATCGGCGCAACGCCGCGGCGGACGGACGATTTGATTTCCGGGTGCTTGATCAGCGAGCCGTTCGAATGAACGGCGATCGTGAGCTTGCCGCCGGTCGCCTTTTCGACGTCCTTGGTGAACTGCACGACGTTCTTCGTATGGAAGTTGCCGTCGCCGTAAGGCGTCGGCATGTCCCACTTCGTCTGCGCGTTGGCTGCGGTCGCGGCCAAGGCCGAGATCGCAACACCCGCGAGTAACGCGGTAATCTGTTTCATTATCACTCTCCCTTCGGGGTTCGGCGGACGCCGTCCCCAATTTCCGTGACGTTAGGCTAGCAGCCGGGGTGAAGCGTTAGAAGCTCCGCCGGCTACAGGCTTGCTGCGGCGCGTGCTGCCTGGTCGTAATGGCCGGACAGCGCACGCATCAGCCCGGCAATTTCGGATAGGCGCTTCTCGTCGGCCCCGGTGGCTTTCACGGGAGCTACGAGCAACGCTTCGCGGATTCTTCCGTATTTCTTCACGACCGCTTCACCCTTCGCAGACAGCGAAACCGTTTTTTCGCTGCCTTTGCGGCCCGAAGTCAGCAGGCCCGCGCCTTCGAGCTTTTTCACCGCGTAGGTCACGAGATGCGTATCTTCGATCGAAAGCACGAGGCAGATATCGGCAAGACGCTTCGGGCGATTGCGGTGCGCAACGGCATGTAGCACCAGCACTTCCATCGGGTTCACGTCAGGAAGGCCAGCAGCCGCAACGCAGCGCACCATCCAGCGCTCGAAGGCGTGACCGAGGAGAATAAGACCGAATTCGAGTTCCGAAAGCGAAGGCATCGCACCAGCCGCAAGATGCGCCGACGAAACGATCGGCCCGAGCCCTGTATCCGCCCTGCTGCTTTGCACTGCCGAAAGCCGCGCCGTCTTTGGCATTCCGCCTCCCCACGCGAGAAAATGCCGACCGGTGGGAAGCGTATCGCTCACAAATAATTTGTCAATAAATCGTCGGCGATTTATTTGTAGGCGTCGGGAGAACTTCGATGGCGAAAAAAGCTTCAAAGAAGAGCGGCGCGAAAGCTTGGGACTTCTGGATCGATCGCGGCGGCACCTTCACGGACGTCGTGGCAAGGCCGCCCAGCGGAAAGCTGATCGCAAGGAAACTTCTTTCTGAATCGCCCGCCTATCCGGATGCCGCAGTGCAAGGCATCCGCGAGTGCCTCGGGCTCGAAAAAGGCGCTGCCATCCCTCGCGGCACGATCGGGGCCGTAAAAATGGGAACCACGGTCGCGACCAATGCGCTCCTGGAACGCAAAGGCGACCGCACGCTCCTGCTCATCACCAAGGGGTTCCGCGATGCGCTGAAGATCGGCTATCAGGCGCGCCCGAAAATCTTCGCCAAGGAAATCATCAAACCGGAGATGCTCTACGAACGGGTCGCGGAAATTTCCGAGCGCATTCTCGCGGACGGCACCGTCGAGCAGGAGCCCGAAGAGCCGGAAATCCGCACAGCACTTGAAGCGGCGCGTCGCGACGGCATCGCCGCTGTCGCCATCGTGTTCATGCACGCCTATCGCTATCCGCAGCACGAGCGCCTTGCAGCAAGGATCGCGCGCGAGATGGGCTTCGCGCAGGTGTCCGTTAGCCACGAGACCTCGCCGCTCATCAAGCTAGTAGGACGCGGCGACACTACTGTCGTCGATGCGTATCTTTCGCCGATTCTCGCGCGTTACGTCGAGCGCGTGAGCAAAGAGCTGGACGCAAAAAATTCCGGCGCACGGCTCATGTTTATGATGTCGTCGGGCGGGCTTACAGCCGCCGACCTCTTTCAGGGCAAGGATGCAATCCTCTCCGGTCCTGCTGGCGGTGTCGTCGGCATGGCGCAGACCGGCGAAAGCGCCGGCTTCAGACGCCTGATCGGCTTCGACATGGGCGGGACTTCCACGGACGTTTCGCATTTCGACGGCGAGTATGAGCGTGCTTTCGAAACAGAAGTCGCGGGCGTGCGCATGCGCGCGCCGATGATGCAGATCCATACGGTCGCGGCAGGCGGCGGTTCGATCCTGCATTTCGACGGCTCCCGCTTCCGCGTCGGACCGGATTCGGCGGGCGCCGATCCC
>JAGXQU010000069.1 GCA_018335895.1 Hyphomicrobiales bacterium
CTTGCCTACGAAGGCTTCGGCATGAAACCGCGGCTTGCAGAAGCCGCCGCCAGTGCGCGCCTTGCGCTCACCGGCCGTCCGCGCGCCGAACACGGGCTCCTGATCTCGAAGCTGCTCTACCAGAAGCTCGGCGGTCACCAGAAGGGCGAGAATGCCCACCGGCGGCTGATCGCAAAGCTGGGCCGCATGCGGATCGTGAAACTGCGGACAAGGGTGTTGCTTGCAGGCGCGGACGAATAGTTGACTCCGTCAAGTATTTGGCGGAACCTCCCGTCATGTCCAAAGCCGCGCTCGCAGACATCGACGAAATCCGCCGCTTCAACCGCGCCTATACACGCAAGCTCGGCGTCCTTGACGAAAGTTTTCTCGACACCAGGTTTTCGCTCACCGAAGCGCGGGTCCTGCACGAGCTTTCGGAAGGCGAGAAAACCGCGAGCGAGATCGCAAGCGCGCTCGGCCTGGATGCCGGCTACCTCAGCCGGATGCTGGATCGTTTCGCCAAGGCAAAGCTGATCTCCCGCAGTACTTCCGCCGAAGACCGCAGAAGCATACTGGTTTCACTCACGCGCCTCGGATACTCCGCCTATGCGCCGCTGGAGCTGCGCTCGCGCGATGCCGTCGGCGCGATGATTGGCACCTTGCCGGCCTGCGCACAGCGCCAGCTGCTCGGCGGTATGAAACTCGTTTCCGTTCTGACAGGCGCGCGGGATAGTGTTGCGAAAATTTCGCTCCGCGCCCACCGAGCCGGCGACATGGGCTGGATCACCATGCGCCACGCCGAACTGTATGCGGAAGAGTATGGCTACGGCCCGCAGTTCGAGGCGCTGGTTGGGGATATCTGTGCGCAGTTTCTGAAGAACTATCAGCCGAAGCACGAGCGCTGCTGGATCGCGGAACTACACGGCGTGCCCGTAGGCTCCGTATGCCTGGTTCGCGGCGATGCGAGGACTGCGAAGTTACGGCTCATGTTTTTAGAGCCCTGGGCGCGCGGGAAGGGTATTGCGCAGAAACTTGCCGGCGAATGCATCTCGTTTGCCAAGAAGTGCGGCTACGAGAAAATCGTTCTCTGGACGCAGAGCGAGTTGACTGCCGCGCGCAAACTTTACGCGAATTACGGCTTTAAGCTGGTCGCGACGAAGCCGCATGCGGACTTCGGCAAGAAGCTGATCGGCGAAACCTGGGAATTGAAGCTTTAAGTTTGCGAACCTCGTCCTGAGCAGCGCTCCGTCAGCGGCGCGTCTCGAAGGATGAGGCTGTATCGCTCGTGGTTCGAGACGTGATGCTTCGCATCGCTCCTCACCACGAGGCTAAGTTAATGGCTGCTTTCCCGCACCCAGACCTTCTTCGCGAGCGGGCCGGCGCTACCGGCTTCCTCGACGTAATAAGCGTCCATGCCGCGCACCAGATAGTCGAAATCGCCGGACACGAGCGCGTTGCGATGGAAATAGACCAGCGCGCCTTCCTTGTTCAAAAGGTAGCCGTAGTCCTCGAGCGGATAAATCTCCGCGATCTGGCCGAGAAAACTGAGGTCGGTTTCGTGCGCGATGCGTTCGTTCGTCTGGCGGATCTGCTTCAGATCCAGGAGGCGCCGCTCGGCCAACCGGAAAGCCTTATAGATGGCGTTGTTCAGATCGGGAGATTGGAAATTTTGGTCGGTGTCCGCGGGGTCGTGGGCGACGACGAGATTCGTAAATCCCGGAATCTGCAACTCGATGCTGACGGCGGGCAGGATTTCGTCATGCAAGGTGTCGGCTCGGTTATCGACCCAAACCCGGCAAGCGGTGATGCGGTCGTAGATTCTTTCCAGATAGGCAACGTGCGCGCGGATCGAGTCGTCGGCAGCCTGCGACTTCTCCACGTTGCGATAGGAAATTTCGACTGCAGCTTGCATGCTTCGCCCGCGTCTTGCCCGTGCCGGTGAGAACGCAGTTACGAAGTGAGAACGCAGGTACGAGGTCGGGTCCGGAAGTCCGGGTAGCGATCGGCGGCCGGGCCTTCGCGCTTCCAAGCGGCGCGCAGTCGGCAACAGCGAATCACTACGTCCAATATTTATGATAGGGCGCATGGAAAAATCCAGCGGTTCCGTACACGTGCGGCCTGTGACTTCTGAGGAAAATTTACCGCTGCCAGCGAGATCGTGTGCAGGCGCACAACGTTCCGGCGCTTTCGGTGTTCGGTTACCAGCTACGCCGCAAGCCTTACTTCTTCAGTTTCGACCGTTTCAAATGTTCGTCGAGCCGCGGCATGATCTCGACGAAGTTGCAGGGTTTGTGACGCAGGTCGAACTGGTGGACGAGAATGCCGTCCCAGGCATCGCGGCACGCGCCGGGCGAGCCGGGCAGGCAGAAAATATAGGTCGAGTTTGCGACACCGGCGGTCGCGCGGCTCTGGATCGTGGAGGAGTTTATCTTCTCATAGGAGATGCGGTGAAACACGATCGAGAAGCCGTCCATCCGCTTCTCGAACAGCGGCTCGACCGCTTCCGGCGTCACATCGCGTCCGGTGAATCCCGTGCCGCCGGTCGTAATCACGGCATCGATCTTCCTGTCCTTGATCCAGCCCCGGACTTTTGCGCGGATCGCGCGGATTTCATCCTTCACGATCGCACGTGCCGCGAGCTTGTGGCCCGCCGCTTCGATGCGCTCGGCGAGCATCGCTCCCGACTTGTCTTCGGCAAGATCGCGCGTGTCTGAAACGGTCAGCACCGCGAAGCTGACCGGAACGAACGGCTTTTCGTTCACGACGGGGCCTAGATCGAGCCGGCCGCGAAAGTGTTGCAGCGGTTTATGTCGCCGGACTGAAAGCCGGTCTGGAACCATTGCTTGCGCTGCGCAGCCGAGCCGTGCGTGAAACTGTCGGGCACCACCACGCCTTGCTGACGCCGCTGGAGTGTGTCGTCGCCGATCGCGGTCGCGGTCTGCAAGGCGGCATCGACGTCGCCCGGGTCGAGGAAGGCACGCACCTTTTGCTGCCGGTTGGCCCAGACGCCCGCGAAGCAATCGGCTTGCAACTCGACGCGGACCTGCAACGCATTGCGGTCGCGCTGGCTGGCGCCGCGCTGCGCCTGCTGCACCTTCGGCAGGATTCCGGTGATGTTCTGCACGTGATGGCCGACTTCATGCGCGATCACGTAGGCCTGCGAAAATTCGCAGGTCTTCGAGCCGGCCGGGCAGGCGTTCAGCTTGCGCTGCAAATCCTGAAAGAAAGACGTGTCGAGATAAACCGCCTGCTCGGGCGGGCAATAGAACGGGCCCATCGCCGACTGCGCATAGCCGCAAGCCGAACGCGTCGAGCGGCTGAAGATGACGAGCCGCGGCGCGCGATAGCGCTGGCCGGACTCGCGGAAGATTTCCGTCCAGCGATCTTCGGTCGATCCCAGCACGCCCGCCACGAACTTTCCGAGATTGTCGTCGGGCCGTCCCTTCTG
>JAGXQU010000070.1 GCA_018335895.1 Hyphomicrobiales bacterium
GCGGCATCGAGTGCCAGCATCCAGCCGCCGATGGCGCCGGGCACCGTACAGGCGGCGAGCGGCCCGCGCTCGGGAACCGTGTCGTGACCGGCCGCGCGATAGCGCTCGATCGTGGCCTTGGCACCGGCAAATCCACAGGCTTCGATGTAGCGCACGTGCCCCGAGGGCTCGCGGATCAGCCAGAAGCCGTCACCGCCGATGTGGTTCATGTGCGGGTAGGCACTGACGATGGCCGCAGCGGCGGCGACAGCGGCCTCGATGGCATTTCCGCCTTCGGCCAGTACTTCGCGGCCAGCTTCGGCGGCGAGCGAGTGAGGGGCAGCGACAACGCCGTAGCGGCCTTCAGCGCGGTATTCGGTCATTTTCTCTCCGGAGAACTTGCGGCGGGAGCGGCAAAGCTTGGCTTGATTCAGCCCCTCTTTGTCGCCAGATTGCCCGCCATTCTAAGGCTTTGCAGCGGGATCACCACCTCCCGCCACGCCAACGCCGTATTCCGGAGACGCAAGACGATGAGCGACGCCGTGCAGAAGCCCGCCCGCATCAACTGGACCAACCTCACGACCATCGCAAGCGCCGCGATCCTCATCGGCGTCGAGGTGATCGGCATCGGTCTCGCCACCGGCTGGGCGCTCGCCGCACTCTTCGGCTTATCCAAGACGATCGAAGCGGTACTGATGGCCGTCTTCGCGCTCGGCGCCGGCTACTTCACGTGGTCGTTCGTCCGGAACGCGGCGAAGATCGAGCCCATCGTCGAGCGCGGATAGCGCCTCACGCTCGCCTCGCGAGCGTCAACTTCTTAACGAGACATTTCCAGACGTCCTCGCGAGCACTCCTCGACGCCTTCGCGCATCAAAAAACTGCGCTCTAGAGTCGATTCTCTCTTGCATCGAGAGTCTGTATCTCTTATTTGCGACTTGCCCAATTTCGCACGTGCCTGTGGTCGTGTGCTGGTTGACGGAGATCCCGGACAAGAGGCCGGAAAGACGTCGGGCAAACCAGTAGCCGGAGGGAACCGGCGAACCCCGCTCTCCGCGAGGGACGCGACTTAAAGCAACGACGTAAGGGCTTTTTTGGTCCAACGCGGCGCCCCGAAGGTGGCCGCGGAAAACCGAAGAGGCACTACCTCCTTGCCGGACGTGCGGAAGGGACACCCTTCCAATCAATGGCGCTTCTGCCGGCCTAGGCCGGATGTTCGAGCGGGCAGCAGGCCGCTCGTGGCGTAGTCGCGCGATCAGCGCGAAGACACCGCGGGAAGCACGCTGTCCAAGTCGTTAACGAATGTCTTCTGGAAGGGGACACCGAAATGACCGACCGCATCCGCAAATTCCTCCGACGCAACCGCGAGGACGGACCCCGTCTCGTCGTCGACACCGACGTCGTGCGTTCGAACTACAATGCCTTCGCCAAGGCGTTGCCGGACACCCGCGTCTTCTACGCGGTGAAGGCAAACCCGGCGCCCGAAATTCTGAAGCTCCTGAACGACATGGGCTCGTGCTTCGACACCGCGTCGATGGGCGAGATCGACCTTGTCATGCAGGCCGGCGGCACCCCCGACCGCATCTCCTTCGGCAACACGATCAAGAAGGAGAAGGACATCGCCGCGGCCTACAAGCTCGGCGTGCGCCTCTTCGCGGTCGATTGCGAAGCCGAAGTCGAGAAGATCGCGCGCGTTGCGCCCGGCTCGAAGGTATTCTGCCGCATCCTCTGCGACGGCTCCGGCGCCGAGTGGCCGCTGTCGCGCAAATTCGGCTGCGCGCCCGAGATGGCGCCGCAGGTGCTCGAGCACGCCCATAAGCTTGGTCTGGTTGCGCACGGCATCTCCTTCCATGTCGGCTCGCAGCAGAACAACGTGAAGGCGTGGGATCGCGCGTTGAAAACGTCCGGCCAGATCTTCCGTGACATGGCCGAGCGCGGCATCAACCTGTCCATGGTCAACCTGGGCGGCGGGTTCCCCGCGCAGTACCTGCGCGACATCCCGAAGGTTCAGGAATACGGCCAGGCGATCTTCCGTGCGCTGCGCAAGCACTTCGGCAACCGCATCCCGGAAACCATCATCGAGCCGGGCCGCGGCATGGTCGGCGGTGCCGGCATGATCGAAGCGGAAGTCGTGCTGATTTCGAAGAAGTCGGCGTCGGACAACCAGCGCTGGGTCTATCTCGACATCGGCAAGTTCGGCGGTCTCGCCGAGACGATGGAAGAGGCGATCCGCTATCCGATCCGCACGGAGAAGGACGACGACGTGATGGCGCCCTGCGTCATCGCCGGCCCGACCTGCGACTCGGCGGACGTGCTCTACGAGAAGACGCCGTACCTGCTGCCGGTTTCGCTCGAAATCGGCGACAAGGTACTGATCGAGGCGTGCGGCGCCTACACGACGACCTACTCGTCGGTCGCCTTCAACGGCTTCGCGCCGCTGAAGTCCTACGTCATCTGATCTTCGCCTGAACCGCTAAGATGTACCTCCGGGGCTCGCGCAAGCGGGCCCCGGATCGTTTTGGGCGTTTCGAGATTTTCCCCATTCACCTGCGGCCCGAGATTCGTCATCGAGCGATCAAGCCGCTAAACAAATCCCGAACTTTCGGCTTCCGACGGAGGAATGAATGAGCAAGTGGCCGGTCTACCACAAGATCGACGGACCCATCGTGATGATCGGCCTCGGCTCGATCGGTCGCGGGATGTTGCCGCTTCTGGAGCGCCACTTCGAATTCGACAAGAAGCGCTTCGTCGTCATCGACCCGGTCGATGACGACCGCAAGCTGCTCGACGAGCGCGGCATCCGTTTTATCCACGCGGCCGTCACGCGCGACAACTACAAGACGCTCTTGAAACCCCTCCTCACCGAAGGCGGCGGGCGCGGCTTCTGCGTGAACCTCTCGGTCGATACCTCTTCGCTCGACATCATGCGCTTTTGCCGCGAAATCGGTGTCTTTTACATCGATACCGTGGTCGAGCCGTGGAAGGGCTTTTACTTCGATAAATCCATGGGGCCCGATGCGCGCTCGAACTACGCGTTGCGCGAGACCGTACTTGAGGAGCGTCGGAAAAATCCGGGCGGCATCACCGCCGTATCGTGCTGCGGCGCGAACCCCGGCATGGTGTCGTGGTTCGTCAAACAGGCGTTGCTCAACGTCGCCGCCGATCTTGGCCTCGGCAATGAGGTGCCGAAGGACAAGGACGGCTGGGCGCGGCTCATGATGAAGACCGGCGTCAAGGGCATTCACATCGCCGAGCGCGACACCCAGCGCTCGAAGAAGCCGAAGCCGATGAACATCTTCGTCAACACCTGGTCGGTGGAAGGATTCGTCTCGGAAGGCCAGCAGCCCGCCGAACTCGGCTGGGGTACGCACGAGAAATGGGAGCCGGAAAATATCGGCAAGCACGCCAGAGGTTGCGGCGCTGCGGTTTACTTGAAGCAGCCCGGCGCGAACACGCGCGTGCGTTCGTGGTGCCCGACGCCGGGCGCGCAATACGGATTTCTCGTGACCCACAACGAGTCGATCTCGATCGCGGACTTCTTCACCGTGCGCGAGGGCGATAAGGTTCTCTATCGCCCGACCTGCCACTATGCCTATCACCCGGCGAACGACGCTGTGCTCTCGCTGCACGAGATGTTCGGCTCGGGCGGCAAGTTCCAGGAAGAGTGGTTCATTCTCGACGAGAACGAAATCGAGGACGGCATCGACGAACTCGGCGTGCTGCTCTATGGCCACGGCAACAACGCCTATTGGTACGGCTCGCAGCTTTCGATCGAAGAGACGCGCGAGCTCGCGCCTTACCAGAATGCGACCGGTTTGCAGGTGTCTTCCGCTGTGCTGGCGGGCATGGTGTGGGCGATCGAGAACCCCGACCGCGGCATAATCGAGGCCGACGAGATGGACTTCAAACGCTGTCTCGAAGTGCAGTCGCCGTATCTCGGCCCGGTGATCGGGACCTATACGGAATGGACGCCGCTCGACAATCGCAACGTCCTCTTCAAGGAGGACATCGACGAAAGCGATCCGTGGCAATTCAGGAATATTCTGGTGCGGTAGCACCAAACAAAAATGGTCGTCCCCGCGAAAGCGGGGACCTATACTCCTGATGTTTATTAGGTCAGGCGGTTATGAGTCCCGGCTCGCGCGCTTGGCCGGGACGACAGCTATAGGTTCAAAACCCCCGCCTTCCCCTCGTCCGTACCGTAAGCGAGCGACACGCCGTTCTTGTGCCACGCCAGCGCGGTCACTTCGCCGCCTTCAGGACCACGAATGAGAATCTCCGCGGCGTCCGAGATCCGCACCATCATCACCATGCCGTCGGTGTAGCCAACCGCAACCGCTTCTTTGTCCGGGTGGCACGCAACGCAGGAAACGCGCGAGCCCTCGCGCGCAGGCGCCACCATGCCCGGCTCCCTTCCCATCGGCCCGTCTTTCGTTCCGAACGGCCACAGGATCACCGACTCTGCGCCGGACGTGGCCAAGAGCTTGCCGTCGTGACTGAACGACATCGAGCGCACGCGCGACGGGTAGCCGGACATGCGCATGTGCTTGTTGTCGGCCAGACGCCAACCATGCATCGCCGGTTCCTGCATGGTCGTGACCAGGAATTTTCCGTCCTGCGGCCACACCACGCCCAGATGCGAGCCTTTCCACTCGAGGAAATCCGGCTTCGCATCCAAGTTCGGAAACCAGAGCGACACGCCGTTATAATGCGCGACCGCAAGACGAAAGCCCTTCGGCGCAAAAGCGAGCCCGCCGACCGTCGAAGCGACCTCGAGCGAGCGCTCCCCCTTCTTCGTTCTTACGAAAGCGGTCTTGCCGGACGACCACGCAAGCGCGCCATCCGGCCCCAGCGCAACATGGTCGATCCACTTGTTCTTGACCTCGGCAAGAGTCTCCACAAGACCTTCGGCATCCGTCGCGGCGAGCCGGCCGTCATCGCCGCAGGTGTAAATCTTTTCGCCGTCGCACACGGCTTCAAGAATCCCCGCGCCCGGATGGGTGGCGACTTTCCTGCCGGAAGCGAAAACGATCTCGCCCTCGCCGGTCGCGAACACCGCTTCCTCACCGAGAAAACCGCAGGCGACGACATGCGCGCCGGCCTCATAGGGCGTCACGATTTCGGCGACGGAACGGATTACATCTTCGGACATGTACGCTCAGAAAATCAGCGCGGATCGTCTTTGCAGACCGCCTGGCTGAACGGCCCCTTGGGTTTCAGCCAGTCCCCGCACTTATCGCAGCCGGAAACCGAGACTGCGAACGCGCCGAGAAGCAAGAGCGTGGAAATGCGCCTGATCATGCCTCTCTATACCCGGCCCCAGGCCGCGCTCCAACCTACTTCGCGATACAGGCCTCGAAGCCTTCGCGCAGCGCCTTTTCGTTGAGGTCGCGGCCGATGAATACCATGCGGCTCTCGCGCTTTTCGCCGTCGCGCCAGTCGCGCTGATGGTCGCCCTCGAACATCATGTGAACGCCCTGCATCACATAGCGCTCCGGATCGTCCTTGAAGGACAGGATGCCTTTCGCGCGCAGAATGTTCGGCCCCTGAACCTGACTCACATTGTCGATCCAGGCGAAGAAGGTTTTCGCTTCCAGCGGCTGATCGGTCGAGAACGAAAACGACTGCACGTCCTCGTCGTGATGATGATGCCCGCCCTCGAGAAAGTGCGGCTCGATCGCGAGAATGCGGTCGAGATCGAACGCGCCCTGCGAGAGCACATTTTCGAGCGCCAGTTCGCTGCGGGTGGTGCGATGGATTTTCGCGAACGGATTGATCGCGCGGATGCGAAGTTCGACGTCTTTCAGCTCGTCCGGCGTCACCAGGTCGGTCTTGTTCAGGACAATCACATCCGCAAACGCGATCTGGTTTTTCGCTTCCGGCGCGTCCTTCAGGCGGTCCTTGAGCCACTTCGCATCGACGACCGTAACCACTGCGTCGAGCGCGGTCTTGCCGCTCACGGTCTCGTCGACAAAGAAGGTCTGCGCGACCGGCGCGGGATCGGCGAGACCCGTGGTCTCGACTAAGATGCCGTCGAACTTGCCCTTGCGCTTCAACAGGCCGTCGATGATGCGGATGAGGTCGCCGCGCACGGTGCAGCACACGCAGCCGTTGTTCATCTCGAAAACTTCTTCGTCGGCCCCGACGATGAGGTCGTTATCGATGCCGATCTCGCCGAACTCGTTCACGATCACGGCGTACTTCTTGCCGTGCGGCTCCGAGAGAATGCGGTTGAGCAGCGTGGTCTTGCCGGCGCCGAGATAGCCGGTCAGCACCGTTACCGGGATTTTATCGGACATTTTTGAAGCTCTGGCAGTTGAAGCCGGGATATAGGCGTGCAGACCGGCCCGCTCAAGCCTCAAGATGCCGGCCCGGAGACAGTCTTTTGCGCAAGCCCCCCACCGGCCCGAGCAGCACAGAAAACGCATAGAAGACACCCGCCGCGAGAATGACGGCAGGTCCGGTCGGCAGATTGAAGTGGAATGAAACGAGCAGGCCACCGATCCCCGAAACCATGCCCATCACCACCGAAATCGCAGCCATGCGGGTGACGTCCTGCGTCCAGAAGCGCGCGGCGGCGGCCGGCAGCATCATCATGCCTACCGCGAGCAATGTGCCGAGCGCGTGGAATGCCGCGACGAGATTGAGCACGACGAGCGTAAGGAACAGAAGATGCACGGCGGTCCCCGAGCCACTCACCGAACGGAGAAACCCGGGATCGACACATTCGAGCACCAGAGGCCGCCAGATCAGGGCGAGCGCGAGCAGACTGAAGGTCGTGAAGGAAGCGATGACGTAAATCGTCGGATTGTCGAGCGCGAGTACCGAGCCGAACAGCACGCGAAAAAGATCGACGTTCGAGCCTTTCAGCGAGATCAAAGTCACGCCGAGCGCAAGCGACACCAGATAGAACGCGGCGAGCGCCGCGTCTTCTTTCAGTTCCGTGAAGCGCGCGACCAGACCGGCGAGAACCGCGACCGTGATGCCGGCGGCAATGCCTCCCGCCGTCATCGCGAAGAGATCGAGGCCAGCCAGCAGAAAGCCCAGCGCCGCGCCTGGCAGAATGGCATGCGCCATCACGTCGCCCGCAAGCGACATGCGCCGGAGCATCAGGAAGATGCCGATGGGTGCCGCACTTAAGGAAAGGATCACTACGCCCGCCAGCGCGCGGCGCATGAAATCGAATTCGGCGAATGGCGCGATGAACAGCCCGTACATATCAGCCGCGCTTACGCCGCGTCTTCACAGATGCCGGCACGGTCGTCGAATGCCTCGCTCATGCGGCGCGCCTTCAGAAGATTCTCCGGAGACAACGTCTCGGCAGTCTTGCCCCAGGCTACCGGCTCGCGCGCAAGAAGAAGCGCCTCCGGGAAATGCCGCTTCACCATCTCGAAGTCGTGCAGTACCGCGACCACCGTACGCTTCTCACCATGCCAACGGTGCACAAGCTCGAGCAGATCGGAAACCGTCTTGGAATCCAGCGACGCGAACGGCTCGTCCAGCAGGATGATGCGCGCGTCCTGCAACAGAAGCCGCGCAAACAATGCGCGCTGCATCTGGCCGCCCGACAGCGTGCCGATCGCGCGGCTCTCGAACCCGCGCAATCCCACGGCTTCGATCGCCTGCGAAATCTTCCCGCGATGTGCGCCGCCGATGCCGCCGAGCAGGCCCGCGCGCTTCCACAAGCCCATCGCGACGAGATCGTAAACCGAGATCGGAAACGAGCGGTCGATCTCCGCGATCTGCGGGAGATAGGCGATATCGTTCGCATTCAGGCCGTTGCGCGAAATCTTTCCGCCGAGCGGACGCAAAACGCCGACGATGCCTTTCAGCAGCGTAGATTTACCGGCGCCGTTCGGCCCGACGACTGCGAGCAGCGATCCTTCGCCGATTTCCCCGCTCAGATGATGCACCGCGGGATGGCGATCATAGCCGAGCGTCAAGTTCTGGAATGCGAGTGCGGCTGTCATGTTGATTCCGGATTCCTAACGCGCGACCAGAAAGACCAAAAGCCAGATCAGCACCGACAGCGCCAAGGCAATGCACAATCGCGCGCCTGCGGAGAGACGCAGAAGCGAGATTCCGGTCCCGGCCTGCGCGCGATGTCTGTGCACGTGCGCATGGGCATGCGAGTGCGAATGGGCGTCGTGATGCGGCGTCGTCATTGTTACAATATATCAAATGCTTAGAGATGCGGCAAACATTCGGCATTGCAACAAAAGCCGGGACTTTTCGGGTTTCCTGCGGGATATTTCCCCTCGCCATCCGAAGCCGTTGCCGGTAAGGAAGCCCTTCAACCTGCCGGCCGAAATCGGCGGGACCGATAAACTACTGGGAGGTTTCAGGAATGAACTTCGGACGTAAATTCGCCCGCGTAGTCGCCGTCGCTGCGGCTTTCGCGATAGCGCCCGTTGCGGCGCAGGCGCAGAATTTCATCAACATTCTCACTGGCGGCACTGCCGGCGTCTACTATCCGCTCGGCGTTGCGCTCTCCAAGCTCTACACGGACAAGATCAAGGACTCGCGTCCGTCCGTGCAGGCGACCAAGGCTTCGGTCGAAAATCTCAACCTGTTGCAGGCCGGCAAGGGCGAAATCGCCTTCACGCTCGGCGACTCGCTCGCGCAAGGCTGGGCCGGCGACGCCGATGCCGGCTTCCGCTCGAAGCTGGACAAGCTTCGCGTCGTTGGCGCGATCTACCCGAACTACATTCAGATCGTCGCGTCCAAGGAAAGCGGCATCAAGACGCTCGCTGACCTTAAGGGCAAGCGCCTCTCGGTCGGCGCGCCGAAGTCCGGCACCGAACTGAATGCTCGCGCGATCCTCGCCGCCGCCGGCATCAAGTACGAGAACCTCGGCAAGGTCGAGTATCTTCCGTTCGCCGAATCCGTCGAACTCATCAAGAATCGTCAGCTCGATGCCACCCTTCAGTCGGCGGGCCTCGGCGTTGCTTCGATCAAGGATCTTGCCAACTCGGTCGAGATCGTAGTCGTGGAAGTCCCGGCTGCGGTAATCGCCAAGGCTGGCGCGCCGTTCCTGGCCGCCACCATCCCCGCGAATACCTATCAGGGTCAGTCTGCCGCGGTGGAAACGGCAATCGTTCCGAACTATCTGGTAACGCGCTCCGATCTTTCCGAGGACGCCGTCTATCAGATGACGAAGGCACTGTTCGACAATTTGCCGGACATGGTCGCCGCCCACGCGGCTGCCAAGTCGATCAGCCTCCAGAATGCCGCGAAGGCGCCCCCGGTGCCGCTCCATCCGGGCGCCGCCAAATACTTTAAGGAAAAAGGCGTAGGCGGCTAAGCGCCGTAATAAGACGGCCCGCGTGACGAGCGCGGGCCGTTTTTGCATTTCTGGCAGCAGAATAATCAAACCGTAAACGTGCCTATC
>JAGXQU010000071.1 GCA_018335895.1 Hyphomicrobiales bacterium
GCAAGCTCGATTTCCATCATTTTTCTCGGCTGGTCGCTTGCGGTCGCAGCCGGTCTGCCCGGGATCAGCCTGGGTTCGCAGCACATCGGCTGGCGCGAGGTACACGCGTTCTGCTGCGCGATCACGCTTGCTGCAGGCGTGCTCAACTATATGTCCCTGCGGCCGGGATTGCTCGGCGAGCCGCTCTCGCTGCAGTCCTGGCTCGACGTCGCGCGCAATCCGCTGATGATGTTGCTGCTCGCGATCACGGCGCTACACACCAGCGGCCAGTTCGCGTTGCTCACGTATATCGATCCGCTGACGCGCATGCGCACCGGCGCGGGGGCGGAACTGATCGCGCTCCTGTTCTCGCTGTTCGGCATCTGCGGTTTCGTGGGCAACGTGATCGCGGCGCGGCTGGCTGGCAGCATCGGTGCCCTGAAGACGTCCGTCATCTTCATGTGCTCGCTTCTGGTCGGTATCGCGTTCTGGGCGCTCGGCTCGGCGCTGATCGCAACCATTCTGGCGAGCGTCGCATTCTGGGGTCTCGGCTTCGCCGCGTTCAACTCGCTCCAGCAGGCGCGGCTCGTCGCCGCCGGGCCGCATCTGTCGTCGGCGACTGTCGCGCTCAATACGTCGGCACTCTACGTCGGGCAGGCGGTCGGCTCGGCGCTCGGCGGGCTGTTGTTCGCGCGCGGGCTGTATGACGGTATCGGCTATCTCAGCACTGCCTTCGTACTTGCAGCACTCCTTCTGATCCTGCCGACACGCGGCCGGGGCTGATTACTTTTTCCGCTTCGGCTTTCGGGTGCTGCGCGGACGGATGGGATCGCAGCCGGCGCTTTTCCGGATGATGTCGTGCAGTTCCTCGAGTTCCTTGTCGGTGAGGTCCTCGACCTGCGCGAATGCGTTGCGGGGGCCGTGCATTTTGATGATCAGCTCGGAGAGCTTCACCTGCACCGCAAGCGCGTCCCGGTTCTGCGTGTTCTGAATCAGGAAGACCATCAGGAAGGTGACGATCGTGGTCGAGGTGTTGATCACGAGCTGCCACGTGTCCGAGAAGCCGAATAGCGGGCCGCTAATCGCCCAGACCAGGATCGTCAGCACCGCAATCGTAAAAATCCACGGGCTTCCTGCGAAGCGCGAGGTGTGATGCGCGAATTTGGTGAACCACGTATCCAGACGGTCGCTAAAAGAGGTGGGTGCGCGGAAAGTGAACTGGGAAGATTTTGCTTTGGCCATGACAATCATCCGGGGTGCAGCCGCCAGTAACGCGATTGTCTCAGCTTTCGTTCCGTTACCCGCTATAAATCCATGCATTCTGGCGCATGAGCCCCGCACCGCCGATCCGCTTCATCACGAGATCGCGGCCGAAGCTGAGTGGCATCGGCAGGTGATAGATGCGGCCGATGTTGCGTGCGGCACTCTGGATCTGCTGCGTTCGCGGTGTGCGAATCCGCTCGTAGGCGCGTAGCGCGGAGTCCGTGTCTTCCGCGCTCCTCAGCGTCTCCGCCAGCACGACCGCGTCTTCGAGTGCCGCGGCGGCTCCCTGTGCCACGAAAGGAAACATGCCGTGCGCGGCGTCGCCGAGCAGTGTGACTGCGCCTCTGCCCCATGCGGAAAGGAGCGGCGCTTCGAAGAGCGACCAGCGGCGGTATTGCGGAGCGGTTTCGATGACGGCGCGCGGTATCGCATCCCAATGCGCGAAGCGTCTTGCCACTTCTTCCTGCGGGACTTCTTCGCCCCATGACTCCGTCGCCTGCCGCTCCATCGTGACCGCAACCAGATTGATCCGGCTGCCGTCGCCGACCGGATAGTGGACGAGATGCGCGCCGGGACCGAGCCAGACGCGCACCTGCGATTTCCCGCGCATTTCTTGGGGCAGCAGATTTCCTTCGATCGTCGCGCGCCATGCCGACATGCCGCCGTGGCGAGGCCCGGTGCCCGGGTGCAGCTTCGCGCGCACGGCCGAACGGATGCCGTCCGCACCGATGAGGGCGGCACCTGCAATCTCTTCGCTCTTCCGTTCGCGTTCGGTTTTTACGCTCACGCCGCCGCTATGCGCGGCGAAATCTTCGAGCATGCTGCCGTAGCGTAATTCGATGGCGGGATGATCCGCCGCGATCCTTGCAAGCGCTTCGTACAGGTCCGCGCGCAGGCAGACGAGATAGGGCGATTTGAACTTCTCGCGCATGGTCCTGCCGAGCGGCATGGTCGCGAGCAAAGCGCGGTTGATCGCGTTCGAAACGACGAGTTCTTCCGGCTCGACGGACTTTGCTGCGAGGGCCTCAAGCGCGCCGAGTTTCGCGAGCGCGCGGGTCGCGTTGGGGGAAAGCTGGATTCCGGCACCCGAAACATCCGGCACCGGGTCGCGCTCGAACACGAGTACACGAAAGCCGGCGTTGGCAAGCCCGATCGACGCGGCGAGACCGCCGATCCCGGCGCCTGCAACCAGAACCGTGCGCGGGTGCGTCACGGTGGCGGAGAACTAAGCGGCTGCGGGCGCGCGGTAGGCGCACTCGGGCGGATTGGACTGATCCGCTTTCAGCTTCGGATTAAAGCGATAGAGCGTCGAGCAATAGGGGCAGACGATCTCGTGATCCGAGCCCATGTCGAGATAGACATGCGGGTGGTCGTGGGGCGGCCTCGCGCCGACGCATTTGAATTCATGCGCGCCGATTTCGATTACGGGAATACCCGCGTCGTTGTGGAAGTGCGGAACGACGGAAGCGGCCATAGGCGGTGCCCTTGATTTGCGGGCGGACCATAGCGGCATAATGCTAACGCAGACAAGCGAGAGCCCGACGGGAGGATCAAAATGCCGCGCGTAGTCTACGAAAAAGACGGGCGCATCGCCCGCGTCACCCTGAACCGCCCGGACGCCATGAATGCGATCGACATGGAGCTTCCCGGCGAACTCGCGGCAGCGATCGAGAAGGCGAACGCCGATCCGAAGGTGCACGTGATCGTGCTTGCGGGGGCGGGCAAGGCATTCTGCGCGGGCTACGACCTTTCGCTGTTCGCGGAAGCCGGCGGCAATAATCCCGGCGTGCAGGAAATGCCCTGGGACCCGATGAAGGACTACCAGCTGATGATGGGCTTCACCGAGAAGTTCATGGCGATCTTCCGATCGTTTCGGCCGGTCATCTGCAAGGTGCACGGCTTTGCGGTCGCAGGCGGCTCCGACATCGCGCTGTGCTCGGACTTCGTCATCATGAGCGAGGACGCGCAGATCGGCTACATGCCCGCGCGCGTCTGGGGCTGCCCGACGACGGCAATGTGGGTCTATCGGCTCGGGATGGAACGGGCGAAACGGATGCTGCTGACGGGCGACAAGGTTGACGGAAGGGAAGCGGAGCGGCTCGGCCTCGTGCTGAAGGCGGTGCCGGCTGCGGAACTCGACCGCGAGGTCGATCAGTTCGCGGAGCGCATGGCGTCGGTGCCGGTGAACCAACTCATGATGCAGAAGCTCATGATCAACCAGGCTTACGAAAACATGGGCCTCAAGACGACGCAGATGTTTGCGACGATTTTCGACGGCATCACCCGCCACTCGCCGGAAGGCATGGCCTTCAAGCGGCGGG
>JAGXQU010000072.1 GCA_018335895.1 Hyphomicrobiales bacterium
ATCGCTCCTTCCTTGACGAGCACATTCAGCGCGTCATGCACATGGGCAAGATAGATCGAAAAAACGTTCATTTGCTTGCTGTTTTGCGAGGCGCGGGAGCTATCGCAGATCGGGAGTGCTGTCAAAATAGCGGCGGTGCGCTTCGATCGCGAAGCGGTCCGTCATGCCAGCGATAAAGTCTGCAATCTGGCGCACGAGCGCCGTTTCGTCGCTCGCGAGCCGCTCAGCCTCCATATCCGCGGGATAGGCCAGATAATGCGCGAACAGATCGCGGACGATCGTTTCAGCATCCGACATGATCCTCATGACGCGATCTTCGCGATACATGCGCGGCGTGAGGAACGCCTTGATCTGGCGGTCGGCGGCCTCTCCCGCCACGGAGAAGCGGATCACAGGATCACGGGCATGGCGGATGTCGTCGGCGGAATGAGGACCAAGTTCGGCCGCGCGCCGAAGCGACTCCTTCGTCACATCGTCGATCAGCGCCGCGATCAGCCGCCGGATGACCTCGCCGGTCAGCCTCTGCGCCGGCGCTGCCGGATAAAGCTTCTTCACTTCGGTATATATCCCGCCTGCGAAGCCGACCGTCTTCAGCTCGGCGATGTCGAACAGACCTGCCCGCATGGCGTCGTCGAGATCGTGTGCGTCATAAGCGATGTCATCGGAGATGGCGGCTACCTGCGCTTCGGCACTCGCGAATGTCCAGTATTCGAGGTCCCACTCATCGCGCTGTTCGGCGAAAGCGAGCGGCAAGCCGTCATCCTCGTAGCGTCCTATCGCTGAGCCCTGCTCGTCAGTCAGCGGGCCGTTGTGCTTCGCGATCCCCTCGAGGGTTTCCCAGGTGAGGTTCAGGCCGTCGAAACTCGCATAGCGGCGCTCGAGCTTTGTCACGACTCGGAGGCTCTGCGCGTTGTGATCGAAGCCGCCGTAATCGCGCATGCAGTGATCGAGTGCACGTTCTCCGGCATGCCCGAACGGCGGATGGCCGAGATCGTGCGAAAGCGCGAGCGTTTCCGCGAGGTCTTCGTCGAGCCCGAGCGATCGCGCGAGCGCGCGCGCGATCTGGCTTACCTCCAGCGTGTGCGTAAGCCGGGTGCGGAAATGGTCGCCCTCGTGCGACACGAACACCTGCGTCTTGTGCTTGAGGCGACGAAACGCAGTGGAATGGATGATGCGGTCGCAGTCCCGGCGGAAGTCGCTGCGGGCGGCCGAAGGCTGTTCCGGGAACCGCCGCCCGCGCGAGCGCGAAGGGTCTGCGGCCCACTCGGCCCTCGCCGTAAATACCGATACCGCCAAGAGATTTTCCCCAGAATTGACTTCGCCGCCCGCGCCCTTACCTATAGACGGTAACGCTTTGGTTTGCCTAAAGGAAACCGGCCTCATGGACGCCACTTCTGTCGTCGTCACCGAAAGCGCGATCAAGAAGATCGCGACCATCCTCGGCTCCGAGAAAGAGCCGTCGGTACTGCGCGTGAGCGTAGAAGGAGGCGGCTGTTCCGGCTTCCAGTACAAATTCGACGTTCAGCGCAAACCTGCCACTGAAGATATCGTCATTGCCCGCGACGGAGCGACCGTCGTGATCGACCCCGTCTCACTCCAGTATCTCGCGGGCTCCCGCATCGATTACGCCGACGAACTGATCGGCGCGGCCTTCAAGATCGACAATCCGAACGCGACCGCCTCCTGCGGCTGCGGCACCAGCTTCTCGCTCTAGGTTCTGAGCGGGCTGTATGCGGATCGCAAGCTGGAACGTAAACTCCATCAAGGCTCATCTCGGCGCGGTAACGTCCTGGCTCAAGGAACGAGAGCCAGATGTGGTCTGCCTTCAGGAGTTGAAGTGCGTAGACGAAGCATTCCCGCGTACGGAGATCGAAGATCTCGGCTACAACGTCGCCGTGCACGGACAAAAGACCTATAACGGCGTCGCCATTCTCTCCAAGAATCCGATCGACGAGGCTAAACCCCGGCTCCCGGGCGACGAAGACGACGCGCACGCACGCTATATCGAAGCCACGATTTCCACCACGGACGGCGCGGTGCGCGTGGCCTCCATCTACCTTCCGAACGGCAATCCGATCGGAACCGACAAGTTCAAATACAAACTCGCGTGGATGGACCGGCTTGCCGCGCACGCGCGCGAACTGCTCGCGCAGGAAGAACCGCTGGTGCTTGCCGGAGATTTCAACGTAATTCCGACCCCGCTCGACGCGGAGTTTCCCGACAAGTGGACGGACGACGCTCTATTCCAGCCTGAATCCCGCGCGAAGCTTCGCGAACTGGTATCGCTTGGCTTCACCGATGCGCTGCGCGCCGTTCATGACGGCAAAGGCCTCTATACATTCTGGGATTATCAGGCCGGTGCATTCCAGAAGAACAACGGCATCCGTATCGATCATCTGCTTCTGTCTCCGAAAGCCGCCGACAGGCTGCAGAGCGTCGGCATCGACAAAAAAGTTCGCGCTGCGGAAAAACCATCGGACCATGTTCCGATTTTCGCCGACCTTCGTTTCGCAACGCGGTAGAGATCGTTCCGCCTAGCAGAAACTTGTTCCGAATGCTTGCCTCGCATTCGGAATACTTCTTCAATGCCCTCGCGCCGCCAGAACACAACAACAGCGCGCGAGGGGAAGCGTAAGTGCAGAACAAAAGCGCCCCGCCGGGTGCCGCTCCAATCACGCACATTGGAGATGCCGCTCCGCAGATGATGCCCGACGAAGTGGTGTCGCGCGCGTTGCGCGGACCCGCTCGCGTCATCCTGATTGTTTGCGCGATCCTCGTGCCGCTGCTGGCGATGAACCAGCTGCTCAACCTCCAGTTCTTTTCCGGTGTGGTTCTGATCGACGCGCGCTATCTATTCGTTCTCGCTTCGCTACTGCTTCCGCTTGTTTTTCTATCCATTCCTGCGAACCCGGCTTCCACGCGGCCGACGCCGCCCTGGTACGACTGGCTGATCGCTGCCTGCATCTTCGGAATTCTGATCTGGTTTGCGGTCAACGCCGAGCGCGGACTGCAGGAAGGATGGGAATACAGCTCGCCGCCTACGGCGAAAATTCTCTCCGGGATTCTTTGTATTCTCGTGCTCGAAGCGCTGCGCCGCACGAGCGGCTGGCCGATGACGATCATCGTCGGCACGCTCGCGCTCTACCCTGTCGTTGCCCACATCATCCCCAACCCGCTGCGCGGCTTCAATCATTCGCTCGAGAACACGATCGCCTATCACGTTGCGAGTTCGGAATCCTTGTTCGGCATACCGATGCGGGCTTTCGCAGAGATCGTGATCGGCTTCATCATTTTCGGGCTCGCGCTCAACCACACCGGGGGCGGCAAGTTCTTCAACGATCTCGCCTTCGCGCTGGTCGGCCGAATGCGCGGCGGGGCCGCGCAGGTCGGGATCATCTCCAGCGGATTGCAGGGTTCGATTTCCGGCAGCGTGATCTCGAATGTCATCAGTTCCGGCGTCGTCACCATTCCAGCGATGAAGCGAACCGGCTTTCGCTCCGACTATGCTGGCGCGGTGGAAGCGGTTGCCTCTACGGGTGCAGTACTGATGCCGCCCGTGATGGGCTCGACCGCCTTCGTGATGGCGTCGTTTCTGGGGCTCAGTTACACACAGATTGCGCTCGCCGCGACCATTCCGGCCTTGCTGTTTTACATCGCGCTGGTCGTTCAGGTAGACGCCTACTCCGCGCGCCTCGGATTGCGCGGCCTGAAATCGACTGAGCTGCCGAAGCTCGGCGCTGTCATGAAGGAAGGCTGGTTATATATTCCGGTCTTCGCACTGCTCATCGTTCTTCTCGTATTCCTGCAAGACGAGGCGCTCGCGCCCTTCTACGCAACTGCCCTTCTGATCGCGATCAACCAATCGCTGCCGAAACACCGGATGTCGTGGAAGCAACTCGGCGATCTCGGGCTTTCGGTCGCGCGTGGGCTGGCGGAACTCGTCGCGATCCTGATGGCGGTCGGTTTCATCATCGGCTCGCTCTCGATGACCGGTCTCGCCGGCACGCTCGCGAACGACCTGGTCTATCTGGCTGGCGGGGCTCCGCTTGTTCTGCTTCTGATGGGTGCGATCACCAGCTTCATCTTCGGCATGGGGATGACGGTCACCGCCTGCTACATCTTCCTCGCGATCGTGCTCGCGCCGCCGCTCGTAAAGGCCGGCCTCGATCCCCTGGCCGTACATCTCTTCATCATGTACTGGGGCATGGTTTCCTTCATCACACCTCCGGTTGCGCTCGCGACCTTCGCGGCAGCGCCGCTCGCCGGTGTGTCGGCGATGAAGATCGGCGTGCAGTCGATCCGGCTCGGCACCGCAATCTACCTCGTGCCGTTCTGCTTCGCGCTGAACCCCGCACTGATTTTCAAGGGCGACACGCAGACCGTGGTGATCTCGATCACAGCGGCATTCATCGGCATCGTGCCGCTCGCAGCCGCCTTGCAAGGCTATGTGATGGGCATCGGACGTATCCCGAATTCCCTCCCCGGCTGGCTCGCTCGCCTCCTG
This sequence comes from Hyphomicrobiales bacterium, assembly GCA_018335895.1. Classification (GTDB taxonomy): domain Bacteria; phylum Pseudomonadota; class Alphaproteobacteria; order Rhizobiales; family Xanthobacteraceae. The sequence goes on from JAGXQU010000072.1 coordinate 4,505, forward strand.
CTTATCGCCGGCGGCGGGCTGCTTACGGTGCCCGCGCCGCGCCTGACCGGCCTTCCCTTCACAACGAACCTCGCGATAGCGGCGGGACTGGTCGTCGCC
>JAGXQU010000073.1 GCA_018335895.1 Hyphomicrobiales bacterium
TCCCGCCGCCGCAGCCGATGTCGAGAATGCGCAGGCCGCTCAGGCAATCGAGCTTGCGCGGCGAGCGGTCGTAGAGATCGCAGGCGATTTCTTTGATGAAGGCGATCCGCACCGGGTTCAGTGCATGCAGCGGGCGCATCTTGCCGTTCGGCGCCCACCATTCCTTGGCCATCGCCGCGAAGCGCGAAACTTCCGCGGGGTCGATGGTGGTTCTTGCTGTCGCCTCTGGCATAGAGAAATTCCAGAATTTTCGGCCATTTCCGCCGTTGCGGGGGGTCGCCCCGGACTGTATCTATACGCGCCTTTTCCGCCGGGGCGAAGGTTTCGTCCCGGCGCTTTCGTGAAGCAAGAGCAGTTCAAGAGTAAACGATGGCCCGTCTGGTCATGAAATTCGGCGGCACGTCCGTCGCCGACATCGAGCGCATCCGGAACGTCGCGCGGCATGTGAAGCGCGAGGTCGACGCCGGCCATGAGGTCGCGGTCGTCGTGTCCGCGATGTCGGGCAAGACCAACGAGCTCGTGGCCTGGTGCCGCGAAGCATCGCCGATGCACGACGCGCGCGAATACGACGCGGTGGTGGCTTCGGGCGAACAGGTTACGTCCGGCCTTCTCGCCATCGTTCTGCAAGGCATGGGCATCACCGCGCGCTCGTGGCAGGGCTGGCAATTGCCGCTCTACACCGACGGTACGCATGGGGCCGCTCGCATCAAGGGCCTGAACGGCGAAGAACTGATCAAGCGTTTCAAGGAGCGCAAGGAAGTCGCAGTCATCGCGGGCTTCCAGGGCATCAATCAGGAGACCGGCCGCATCTCGACGCTCGGCCGCGGCGGCTCCGATACCAGCGCGGTTGCGATTGCCGCCGCGATCCATGCCGACCGTTGCGATATCTACACGGACGTGGACGGCGTCTATACGACCGACCCGCGCATCGTTCCGAAGGCAAAGCGCCTGAAGGCGGTCGCGTTCGAGGAAATGCTTGAGATGGCGTCGCTCGGCGCCAAGGTTTTGCAGGTTCGTTCGGTCGAGCTTGCGATGACACAGAAAGTGCGTTTGTTCGTGCGCTCGAGTTTCGACGCGCCCGAGGCGCCGCAGGTGGACAACATGGGTCGTCCGCCGGGCACGTTCATCTGCGACGAGGAGGAGATCGTGGAAAATCAGGTCGTCACCGGCATCGCCTTCTCGAAGGACGAAGCACAGATCGCGCTTCGCGAAGTCGCGGACAAACCCGGCGTCGCTGCTGCCATCTTCGGGCCTCTCGCCGAAGCGCATATCAACGTCGATATGATCGTGCAGAACGTATCGTCCGACGGCAAGAAAACCGACATCACGTTCACGGTGCCGGTCGCCGAGTTCGAGAAGGCCAAGAAGACGATCGAAGCCGCCAAGGACAAGATCGGCTTTGCCTCAATGGAAGGCTATAGCGACGTCGTGAAGGTGTCGGTAATCGGTGTCGGCATGCGCAGCCATGCGGGTGTCGCCGCGACCGCCTTCCGCGCACTGGCCGAGAAGGGCATCAATATCCGTGTGATTTCCACGTCCGAGATCAAGATTTCGATCCTGATCGACGCGGCCTACACCGAACTTGCGGTCCGGACTTTGCATTCGGTATACGGACTCGACGGCTAGGCGCGCCCCGCGCCCCGCTTTCGCGTAAACAGTCGTTACTCAAGCACCGGGCCCGCGCGGCGCCCGGACGAAGGGCAGGGCCGGATGCGTGGCTCCCTCGGCGGTCCGCGCGTATTGCTGAGACGTCTCCGCGAGACCATGGCGGAACAGATCAGCGCGCAGGAGCGTCTGGACAAGATCGTCGTGCTGATCGCCGCCAACATGGTGGCGGAGGTCTGCTCTGTTTACGTGCTGCGCGTGGACGGCACGCTCGAGCTTTACGCGACGGAAGGCCTTAACCGCGAGGCGGTTCACCGCACGGTGCTGAGTGCCGGTGAAGGTCTCGTCGGTCTCGTCGCGAAAGAAGCCGAGCCCCTGAACCTGCCGAACGCACAAAACCACCCTGCTTACGCCTACAAGCCGGAAACGGGCGAAGAAATTTACAATTCCTTCCTCGGCGTGCCGATCCTGCGCGGCGGCAATACACTCGGCGTGCTCGTCGTGCAGAATCGTGCGCGGCGAACCTACTCCGAAGAGGAAGTGGAAGCGTTGCAGACGACCGCGATGGTGGTCGCCGAGATGATCGCGTCCGGCGAGCTCACCGCGCTCGCGACCCCCGGGCACGAGCCCGCTGCGCGGCGTGCGCTTCAACTCACAGGACTCGCGCTCGCCGAAGGCATTGGTCTTGGCCGCGTCGTGCTGCACGAGCCGCGCATTCACGTGCAGAACGTGATCGCGGACGACGTCACGGCGGAGCTTGCGCGCCTCGATGCGGCGGTGGAGACACTGCGTTCCTCCATCGACGTCATGCTGGAAGACGAGGGCATGGCCCGCGCGGGCGAACATCGCGACGTGCTCGAGGCCTATCGCATGTTCGCGCAGGACCGCGGCTGGATGAAGAAGCTCCAGGAAGCGGTGCAGACCGGCATCACCGCGGAGGCCGCGGTCGAACGCGTGCAGTCCGATACCCGCGCGCGCATGCTGCGACAGACCGATCCCTATATCCGCGAGCGGCTGCACGATCTCGACGATCTCGCGAACCGCCTGATGCGCGAACTCACGGGCGCCGATGCGGAGGCGCGCACGAGCAATCTTCCGGATAACGCAATCCTCGTCGCGCGCAACATGAGTCCGGCGGCGCTCTTGGATTACGACCGCACCCGGCTGCGCGGCATCGTGCTGGAAGAAGGCGCGCCGACGAGCCATGTCGCGATTGTCGCGCGCGCGATCGGCGTGCCGACGGTCGGCCAGATTGCGAACGCGACTGCCCTTTCCGACCAGGGGGATGCCATCATCGTCGATGGCGAAACCGGCGAGGTGCAATTGCGGCCGCCGCCGGATCTCGAACGCGCCTATGTAGAAAAAGTGAAGCTGCGTGCGCGCAGACAGGCGCAGTACGCCGCGCTTCGAGACCGCGAGGCGGTTACCAAGGATGGCGTGAAGATCGCGCTGCACATGAACGCAGGCCTGCTCGTGGACCTTCCGCATCTCGCGGAAGCCGGCGCGGATGGCATCGGCCTGTTCCGGACCGAGCTGCAGTTTATGATCGCGGCGGCGCTGCCGCGCACGAGCGAGCAGTATCAGCTTTACCGTTCGGTGCTGGATGCGGCGAAGGGTAAGCCGGTTACCTTTCGCACGCTCGACATCGGCGGAGACAAGGTGCTGCCCTATCTGCGTTCGGTCGAAGAAGAAAATCCGGCGCTCGGCTGGCGCGCGATTCGGCTCTCGCTCGACCGCCCCGGGTTGCTCCGCGCGCAGGTCCGCGCGTTGCTCCGCGCCGCCGCGGGACGCGAACTGCGCATCATGTTTCCGATGGTGGCGGTGGTTACCGAGTTCGACAACGCACGCGCGCTGGTCGAGCGTGAACTGACCTATCTGCGCCGTCACGGCCACCGGCTGCCCAATCAGGTGATGGTCGGTGCGATGCTGGAGGTGCCGTCGCTTCTTTTTGCGCTCGACGAACTTCTGGAGCGCGCGGATTTTCTTTCGGTCGGATCGAACGACCTGATCCAGTTCCTGTTCGCCGCCGACCGCGGCAACGCGCAGGTTGCGAACCGTTTCGACCCGCTGTCACCGCCGGGCCTGCGCGTGCTGAAGCTGATCGCGGAAAAATGCCAGAAGCACGGCAAACCGTTCACCCTTTGCGGCGAACTTGCCGCGAAGCCCCTGGAGGCTATGGCGCTGATCGCGCTCGGCTTCCGCTCGTTGTCGCTGTCGCCTGCGATGATCGGCCCGGTGAAGGCTATGGTGCTTGCGCTGGATGCCGGTGCGGCGGCAAAAGCGATCGAACCGCTGATGGAAGGCGGCGCTTCCGGCCGCGAAAAGCTTCGTGCCTTCGCACAGGAAACCGGCATTCCGGTTTAAGGGTCGACCATGCTGCCCATTCAGCGCCTTGAGGCGCTCATCGCACGTCATGCCGAACTTGAGGCCGAACTGTCGAAAGGCGCGGGCGGCGAGAGTTTCGTGAAGCATTCGCGCGAACACGCGGAGCTTTCGCCGGTGATCGAGGACGTGAAGGCCCTGAAGCAGGCGCAGGACGACCTCGCCGGAGCCGAGCAGCTGCTTGCAGGAAACGATCCCGAGATGGCGCGCCTCGCATCCGACGAAAAGCGCGAACTCCAGACCAAGATCGAGGAACTCGAACAGAAGCTGCGGCTCGCACTGATCCCGAAAGACGAAGCGGATTCGCACGACGCGATTCTCGAAGTGCGCGCCGGTACCGGCGGCGACGAAGCCTCGCTGTTCGCCGGCGATCTGTTCCGCATGTACGAACGCTACGCGGGCTTGCAAGGCTGGAAGGTAGAAGTGCTCTCGATGAGTGAGGGCACCGCCGGTGGCTACAAGGAAATCATTGCTGCGATCCGCGGCAAGGGCGCTTTCGCGAGGCTGAAGTTCGAATCAGGCGTGCACCGAGTCCAGCGCGTGCCGGATACCGAGGCGTCGGGGCGGATCCACACCTCGGCGGCGACCGTCGCGGTGCTGCCCGAAGCCGAAGATGTCGATATCGATATCAATGAAGCGGATCTGAAGACCGACGTATTTCGTGCGTCCGGCGCCGGCGGTCAGCACGTGAACAAGACCGAGTCCGCCGTTCGTATCACGCATCTGCCGACCGGCATCGTCGTTGCCGTGCAGGATGAGCGTTCGCAGCACAAGAATCGCGCCCGCGCCATGACGCTTCTGAAAACAAAGCTCTACGACATGGAGCGGCAGCGCCTGGATTCCTCGCGCGCCGCCGAGCGCAAGAGCAAGGTGGGTTCAGGCGACCGTTCCGAGAGAATCCGCACCTATAATTTCCCGCAGGCGCGTGTCACCGATCACCGCATCAACCTGACGCTGCACAAACTGCCGCAGATCATGGAAGGGATCGCACTCGGCGAGATCGTCGATGCGCTTGTGGCCGAACATCAGGCGGCGTTGCTCGCCGACGAAGAGAGCAAGCTTTCGGCATGAATGCCGCATCCGAGCGCTCTGTCACGTTCGGCGACCTGCGACGCTGGGCGGCGGAAGAGTTCGAAGCGGCGAAGATCGAGAGCGCGGCAGCCGACGCGCGCCTGCTGCTTCTCCATGCGGCGAAGTTCGATGCCGCCCGCCTCATTTCCTCCGAATACGAGGCCGCCGACGAGGGCCTGATCGAGGTTTATGAGCGTCTCGTTTCGCGCCGTCTGTCCGGCGTGCCGGTGGCGCGCATTGTGGGCGAGAAGGAATTCTGGAGTCTGCGTTTCGCGCTTGGCGAGGAAACGCTCGTCCCGCGGCCCGAAACCGAAACTGTCGTCGAGGCGGCACTCGATCTGATTGCTGATAGAGGTGCGCCGCTTGCCATTCTCGATCTCGGCACGGGCACGGGAGCGATACTCGCAGCACTTCTTACCGAATTGCCGAACGCAAAAGGTATCGCCGTGGACCGAAGCGAAGCTGCGCTACGCGTGGCGCGCGAGAATTTTGGCAACCTTTCGCTGGCATCCCGCGTTTCCTGCCTGTGCGGCAATTGGGCGAGCGCGATTGGCGGAACTTTCGATCTGATCGTTTCCAATCCGCCTTACATCGCGTCGAAAGAGCTGGCCTTATTGTCGCCCGAAGTGCGCGACCATGATCCGAGGCTTGCGCTGGAAGCGGGTCCTGACGGGCTCGGCGCCTATCGGACCATCTCGGTTCAGCTTGGCGATCGCCTTGCAGGCTCCGGCAAAGCGGTTCTCGAGCTGGGACAAGGTCAGGAAGCGGCGGTCGGCGAGCTAATCCATAAGACCGGGAGGCTCGCGGTTGCGGGGCCCGCGCGAAAGGACCTTGCCGGTATTCCCCGCGCGCTCGTTATCCAGGTCAAAAGGTGAGGCAAAAAAGCGCTTGGAAGGCATCGCAAGAGGCACTAGTGTCGTTTCCAGATTCGACCTGGTAGGGCTTTCAGAGCAAGGGCTCACAGAAGCAGGGCTGGCCAAACGGCCGCCAAGACCGGGTCCAACGCATCAGCAAACGAAGCGCGAGACGAAGAGTTCTTCCGCGCAGAGCCGAGGGCGAAGCATCCGCGTTTTAAGCGCGAGATTTCCGGTCGAATGGACCAAAACCAACATCGCTTGGCGTGTCGCCACGTCCGGCCATATGTCCGGCTTGTCTAAAGGCAAACCGAGAAAGACGGATTGACCGTCGCGAGAAGAGAGAAAGTTTCTGATGAGAAACGGACAGCAGCACCACAATAACAATCATAAGCGCATGCGCGGGCGTAACCGCCGCGGCGGCGGCGGGCATAATCCGCTGACCCGCGTTTATGAATCGAACGGCCCTGATGTGAAGATTCGCGGCACCGCGCATCACGTCGCGGAAAAGTATTTGCAGCTGGCACGCGACGCGCAATCCGGCGGAGATCCGGTTTCGGCCGAGAGCTATCTCCAGCACGCCGAGCATTACTTCCGCCTGATTGCAGCCGCGCAGCAGCAGGTGGCGCAGAGCAATCCGAACTATCAGCAGCAGCCGATCCAGCGCAGCGATCAGGAAAACGACGGCGACGACGAGGGGGACGATAGCGATAACAGCGACTCGCGTTTTCAGAGCCCGCCGAGCTACCAGAGCGAAGCTCCCCAGCAGAACACGCCGCGTCCACAGCCGCAGAACATGCCGCAGCCGAATATTTCGGAAAACGGATTGCCGGCCTTCATCACCGGCGGTGCGCCGCAACAGGGCGGCGAAGGCGATCAGGGCAATCGCTTCAACCGCAATCGCGGCAGGGGCCGTTTCAACAATCGTCCGCGCAACGAAGGTGGCGACAACCGGGAGCAGGGTACCGGTCAGCCGCTGCCCGCCGAAGTGAAGCCCGATCCCGCCGAATAATCAGCCGAGTATTTCGACTTTATCGCCTGCCGAGATTTTTCCGGCAGTGACGACCCGCGCATAGACGCCTAGATCGGTCTCTCCCGTCTTGCGCCAGATCGCTTCGGGAATGTCGATGTCGCGTTCGGCGGTTTCCGGATTTACTTCGGTCGCAGCACAGCGCACCACGCGCTTCGTGATCTTCAGCTCCGTGCCGCCGGCACGGATCGTTTTCCCGATCAGTTCGAATTCGGACCACGGCTTCCAGCCGGTGAGATAGATGTTCGCGCGGAAACGCAATGGGTGAATCTCGCGGTTGATCGTCTGCGCGAGATCTTCGACCGTTTCGAGATTCACAATGTGTGCGACTTTGGCGGCGACGTCCGAAAAGCTGTGTCCGGGCGCCTCCAGCACCTTTACCGGCCCGCGCGCTTCGCGCCCCATGAACTCCTCGAAGAAGTATTCGATCG
>JAGXQU010000074.1 GCA_018335895.1 Hyphomicrobiales bacterium
CAAGCGATGCGTGGCCGAGCAATTCCTGAATCGAACGGAGATCGCCGCCACGCGCGAGCAAATGTGTCGCGAAGGAATGTCGCAGCGCATGCGGCGTCGCGCTGTCCGGTAAGCCGAGCGCGCCGCGCATTCTTTCCATCGCAAGCTGCACGATGCGCGGGGAAAGCGGCCCGCCTTTCTCGCCGCGGAATACCGGCTCGCCGGCGGCGAGATCGAACGGGCAAATTGCGATGTAGTCGGCAATCGCCTGTGTGATCTGCGGCAGCAGCGGCACCATGCGCGCTTTATTGCCCTTGCCAGTGACGGTGATGCTGTCCGCTTTGCTGGGCTCGGGAATGTCGCCGCGCGTGAGCGAAAGCGCTTCGGCGATACGTAGCCCAGCCCCGTAAAGCAGCGAGAGTACCGCCGCATCACGGGCAAGCACCCACGGCTCGCGCTCCTCGTAAGCGCGGGTCGCCGGATCGGCGAGCGCGAGCGCGGAAGCTGTATCCAGCGGGCGAGGCAAGGTCTTTGCGACTTTCGGCGCCCGTACGGCGGAAAGTGCGTCTGATTTTCCGCGTCCTTCACGTTCGAGATAGCGCGCAAACGAACGCGCTGCCGCGAGCGAGCGCTGCAAGGTGCGCGCTTCGACGCCGCTGCCGCGGCGATGCGCGAGGAAAGAGCGAATGTCTGCGGGTGCGAGCTTCGCAAGATCGGAGAGCTTTGGCGCGTGTCCGAGATGTCCGGTCAGGAAAGCGAGAAAGAAGCCGACATCACGCGCATAGGCCTCGACCGTTTTCGGCGAGAGCCTGCGCTCGGTGGCGATAAAAGCGAGCCAGCGCGAAAGCTCCGTCTGCACGTCCTTCGCGGCGACGGAGAACAGCCGGGCTTCCGCGGAACTGCGGGCGTCCTGATCTAAAGGCTTCTCGCGGCTTGACATGGAATCCAGTTTGTCGCCCGCTCCGCTTAACTTCCACTTAAGCCCCGCAAACCTGCAGGAATCATGGCCGCAAAAGAACTGGCCGATCAGATCGTCGATGTGCTCGTGCCGCTCGCGGTGGACCGCCCTTATTCTTACAGGGCCGCGGAGCCGCTTGCGGCCGGCGACATCGTGCACGTGCCGCTGGGCAATCGCGAGGAGACCGGCGTGGTATGGCCGGGCTTCGGCGGAGCGCCTGCAAAGACGAAGCTGAAAGAGATCATCGGAAAAGCGGATGCGCCTGCGCTGCCGCTCGAGCTGGTCAAGTTGATCGACTGGATCGCCGACTACACGCTCGCACCACGCGGCATGGTGCTGCGCATGGCGCTGCGGCGGAGCGCGGAGCTGGGAGCGGCGCGCGAAAAAGTCGGCGTTCGCATTACAGGTCTGAAGCCAGAAAGAATGACGGAAGCGCGTGCGCGCGTCCTTTCGCTGCTAGAGAACGGCCTCCTGCGTTCGAAATCGGAGGCCGCGGAGGAAGCGGGCGTTTCTCCCGGCGTGATCGACGGCCTGATCGATCAGGGGGCGCTGGAAACCGTCGCACTGCCGCCCGAGCCGATCGCGCTGCCGCCCGATCCGGAATTTTCTGTACCGGCGCTTAATCCCGCGCAGGCGCGTGCGGCGAAGGAATTGTGCGAGGCGCTTCGGACGAAGAAATTCGCCGTAAGCCTGCTCGACGGCGTCACCGGCTCGGGAAAGACCGAAGTCTATTTCGAGGCGGCCGCAGAGGTAATCCGGCAGGGCCGCCAGGCCCTGATCCTGCTTCCCGAAATCGCGCTGACCACGCGCTTTCTCGACCGCTTCGCGGAGCGCTTTGGCAATCGTCCCGCCGAATGGCATTCGGCGATCGCGCCGCGCAAGCGCGCGCGTACATGGGAAGGTGTTGCCAAGGGCGAGATCGGAGTTGTCGCGGGCGCACGTTCCGCATTGTTTCTGCCGTTCAAGGATCTCGCCCTGATCGTCGTGGATGAAGAGCACGATCCTGCCTACAAGCAGGAAGACGGCGTGCACTATCACGCGCGCGACATGGCGGTAGTGCGGGGCTCGCTCGCGCAGGCATCCGTCGTACTGACTTCGGCGACGCCTTCTATCGAAACCGAGAATAACGCGCGCCGCGGACGCTACCAACGCTTGCAGCTTTCCGAGCGCTTCAGCGGCACGGAAGTTCCGCAGCTCGAGGCCATCGACCTGAAGAAGGAAGGTCCGCGCAAGGGCCGCTGGATTTCGCCGCGGCTAGAGACCGCGATCAAGGAGACGGTCTCGCGCGGCGAGCAGGCGCTTCTGTTCCTTAACCGGCGCGGCTACGCGCCGCTCACGCTGTGCCGTTCCTGCGGCCTGCGGATGCGCTGTGTGAATTGCGACACCTGGCTTGTCGAGCATCGCTACCGCAAGCGGCTCGTGTGCCATCATTGCGGCTTCGACATGCCGCCGCCGCAGCACTGCCCGAAGTGCGAAACCGCCGACTCCTTCGTGCCGATCGGACCGGGTGTCGAGCGCCTCGAGGAAGAAATCCGGACGGCGTTTCCGGAAGCGCGCACGCTCGTGCTTTCAAGCGATATGTCCGGGGGCGTCGAGCGGCTGCGCGCCGAACTCGAAGCCGTCGCCAACCGTGACGTGGATATCGTGATCGGCACGCAGCTCGTCGCCAAAGGACACCATTTTCCGGGTCTTGCGCTGGTCGGCATCATCGACGCCGATCTCGGGTTGAACTACGGCGACCCGCGCGCGGCGGAGCGCACATTTCAACTGCTGCATCAGGTGGTCGGCCGCGCGGGCCGCGAAAGTGCAGGCGGCCGCGGTTTGTTGCAGACCTATCAGCCCGATCACCCGGTGATGAAGGCGTTGCTCGTGGGCGACCGCGACGCCTTCTACGACAGCGAGATCGCCGCGCGTGAGGAAGCGAGGCTGCCGCCGTTCGGCCGCATGGTCGCGATCATCGTATCGGCGAAAGAAGGACCGGCCGCAGAAGCCCATGCGCGGAAACTCGCAGCACACGCGCCGCTCTCCGACGACGTGCGGCTCTTGGGCCCTGCGGAAGCGCCATTGTCGATGATCCGCGGGCGGCATCGCTGGCGCCTGCTGGTTTCCTCGCCGCGCAACTTCGAGCTTTCGAAGTATGTCCGCGAGTGGCTGGAAGCGGCCCCGCCGCCGCGCGGAAGCCTCCGCGTGGAGATCGACGTCGATCCGCAAAGTTTTCTCTAGGTCTCAACCATCAACCGTTACCGTCAGAGGGCTCTGCTCTTGACGGCATTGGACGCTTGTCCTAATCAAGGTCCAAGGATTAGGTCAATTGTCCTATAATGAAGGACACTGCGCATGAGCGGGTATACGACGAGGGAACAGATTGTGCAGGCCGCGGATCGCCTGTTCTACCGGCACGGCTACGAGCATACCTCGTTTGCGGACATTGCCGCTGCAGTGAAAATCTCGCGTGGCAACTTTTATTATCATTTCAAAACGAAGGACGAGATTCTGGATGCCGTTATAGGGGCGCGGCTCGCGGCCACACGGGTCATGCTCGATTTATGGGAGCGCGAAGGCGAGGGGCCAGCGGAGCGCATCAGGAGTTTCATTCATATTCTGATTGCGAACAAAGCGGACATCAAACTCTACGGCTGCCCCGTCGGAACACTTTGCTCCGAACTCGCGAAGCTCGGTCATGCATCCCATGAGGAAGCGAGCGAGCTCTTCACACTGTTCCGTGTTTGGCTTCGCAGGCAATTTGTGTTGCTCGACTGCAAAGAAGACGCTGACATGCTTGCGATGCATCTGCTTGCACGCAGTCAGGGCGTTGCCACGCTCGCAAGCGCGCTCCGCGACGATGCTTTCATCAAGCGGGAAGTCGAGTTGATGTGCGAGTGGCTGCAGTCCCGCGTCGCACGGCGCGCGAGCGCCAAGAAATAGCAAGGCTTGGAAGGAGAACGCCGATGTTCATCGTGTTGCTGAAGTTCGCGGTCAACCGGAGCAAGGCCCTGGAGTTTATGGAGGGCCATAAGGCATGGCTGCAGCGCGGTTTCGATGACGGCGTGTTCCTGATCGCAGGCAGTCTCCAGCCCAATCTAGGTGGCGGCATTCTTGCACGCGGTGTTTCGCGCGCCGATTTGGTTAGAAGGGTGAATGACGATCCGTTCGTTGCGGAGCATGTCGTCGAGGCCGAAATTCTTGAACTTTCGCCGTCGCGAACCGACGCGCGTCTCGCATTCCTTCAGGGATAATACCTGTTCAGCTTTCCGGTAAGGCGATCGGTCGATGAGCGGAACGATTACAGGAGCGGACGGCAAGGCGCGATGCCGCTGGTGCGCGGCGGCTCCGGAACTCCTCGCCTATCACGACAAGGAATGGGGCTTTCCGGTTGACGACGACCGCCGCCTGTTCGAGAAACTTTGTCTTGAAGGTTTTCAGTCTGGCTTAAGCTGGCGGACGATTCTCGCGAAACGCGAGAACTTTCGGATCGCATTTCATAACTTCGACTTCGATAAAATCGCGCGTTTTACCGCGCGAGATGTTGCGCGCCTGCTCAAGGACAAAGGAATCGTTCGGCATCGCGGCAAGATTGAAGCGGTCATCAATAATGCGCAACGCGCGCGAGAACTCGTAAAGCGAGACGGGTCGCTCGCCGCCTTCTTTTGGAGATACGAACCAGATCCAGAGAATCTTGCAAAGCCGCAGACGATTTCAACCTCAGCAGCGTCGATTGCGCTGTCGAAGGATTTGAAGAAACTCGGATGGAAATTCGTCGGCCCGACCACAGTTTATGCGTTCATGCAGACCATGGGACTCATCAACGACCACGCCGAGAGCTGCGCGATCCGGATGAAAATGGCGCGGGCGAGAAAAACTTTCGTACGGCCGGCGTGATTCAGCTTTTGCTCTGTCGCCAGAGGCGATAGGCGCGCAACACGAACGACAACGCGACGCCGACGGCGATCGCGACAACGAGATCCTCGAACGCCGTGAGCAGGAACGTCACGAGCAGCACGAGCGCGTCGGCCCAGTTGCTTTTCAGAATCGTCCAGAACTCATGCCGCTCGGCCATGTTCCAGGCGACCACCGTGAGCACGGCGGCAAGTGCGGCGAGCGGGATGTAAACCGCAAGCGATGCCGCGATCAGCATGAAGATCAGGAGATAGACCGCATGCAGCATGCCGGAGACCGGAGTTTTCGCACCCGCGCGGACGTTGGTCGCGGTGCGCGCGATGGTGCCGGTGACGGGGATGCCGCCGAAGGAAACCGAGGCGACGTTTGCAATGCCCTGTGCGACCAATTCGCCGTTCGGACGATGCTTCTGCCCGCTCATGCGGTCGGCAACCACGGCGGACAGCAGCGACTCGATCGAGCCGAGGAGCGCGATGGCGATGGCGTCCGGCAGAACCGCCTTCACCTTTTCCCAACCGAAGGCCGGGAGCGTTGGCGCGGGAAGCGAGTTCGGCACTGCGCCGAAGCGCGAGCCGATGGTTGCGATATCGAGCTGCAGGAGTGCCGCCGCGGCCGCGCTTGCGACCACCACGATCAGAAAGCTCGGCCATTGCGGACGGAAGCGCCGTATCAGCCATATCGCCGCGATGCAGCCGAAGGCAATTGCGACCGCGGCGGGCCTTATCGTGCCGATCGCGCCGCCGATCGCCGCGAGCTTGGCCCCGAGCGGGCCGGGTTCCTTGGCAAGCTCGATTCCAAGGAGGTCCCGCAATTGGCTCGCAAAAATGATGAGCGCGATCCCGGCGGTAAATCCGACCGTTACGGTGAAGGGGATGTGGCGAATGTAGCTGCCGAGCCGGCACAGCCCGAGCGCAAGCATGATGAGGCCCGCCATCGCCGTTGCCAGCACCAGCCCTTCATAGCCATGCCGCTCCACGGTCGCGGAGACCAGCACGATGAAGGCGCCGGCGGG
>JAGXQU010000075.1 GCA_018335895.1 Hyphomicrobiales bacterium
GCCCGGCGCGCGCCGCCTTGCAGGCGGGACGCGAACGGCTCGTGATGCTCGTCGCCCGTTACCTCAAGGGCGAAAATACCAAGGAGCGCGCGAGCGCCTTTGTGGCGATGATGGTCGGTGCGCTCATCAACGCGCGCCTTGCCGACGGTGCAGGTTCCGACGCCGTGCTGAAGGCCGCGAAACGCGAGTTGTATCAACGGATTGAAGAGCAGGGATAACTGCCGCTCGCGCCTGCAAGGGCCCGGGTTGCTCTGCTAGTCTGCCCGCGCGATGCAGAACGCGGCACCTTTGCTCCCCGAAATCGAAGCGGTTCCGGAAACGGCGCCTGACGCGAACCAGCGCGTCACGCCGATGATGGAGCAGTATATCGAGATCAAGTCCGCCAATCCGGACTGTCTTCTGTTCTACCGGATGGGTGACTTCTACGAACTCTTTTTCGAGGACGCCGAGAAAGCGTCTCGCGCGCTCGGTATCGTGCTCACGAAACGTGGCAGGCATCAGGGCCAGGACATCCCGATGTGCGGCGTTCCGGTGGAGCGCTCCGACGAGTACCTGCACCGCCTCATCGCGCAGGGCTTTCGCGTCGCCGTATGCGAACAGACCGAGGATCCAGCGGAAGCGAAGAAGCGCGGCGCGAAGTCGGTCGTGAAGCGGGGGGTCGTGCGGCTCGTGACGCCCGGGACGCTCACCGAAGACACGCTGCTCGATGCCAAGCGCAACAACTGGCTGATGGCCGTTTCGCGCACGAAGTCCTCGGAAGACGAAGCGAATTTCGGTCTCGCATGGCTCGATATTTCCACGGGGGAGTTTCGCGTTGCCGAATGCGACCAGATGCGTCTTTCCGCCGAGATCGCCCGGATCGAGCCCGGCGAATTGCTGCTGTCCGATACGCTCTATGACGATCCCGAGCTGAAATCCTACTGGCGCTCGCTTGCGAACGTCACGCCGATGCCGAAAGAGCTGTTCGAAAGCGCGACCGCCGAACGCAGGTTAGCTGCCTTCTTCAATGTCGCGACTTCGGAATCCTTCGGCACGTTCTCGCGGCTCGAACTATCCGCCGCAGCCGCGGCGGCAACCTATATCGAGCGGACGCAACTGGCTTCGCGCCCGGCGCTGTCTCCGCCTGCGCGCGAGCATGCTGCCGGCGTCATGCAGATCGACGCCGCGACCCGCAACAATCTCGAATTATTACGCACGATGGGCGGCGATGCGCGCGGCAGTCTCTTGTCCGCGATTGACCGCACCGTGACGGCAGCAGGCGCGCGCATGCTCGCGCGCCGCCTCGCGAGCCCGCTTTGCGGAGCAAAGGAGATCGCGCGCCGCCTCGACAGCGTCGAATACTTTTTCGAACACTGGACATTGCGCGCGGAAATCAGGAAGGCGTTGGCGGCCGCGCCCGATCTTTCGCGCTCGCTTTCTCGCATTGCGCTCGATCGCGGAGGACCGCGCGATCTTGCGGCGATCGGCCAGGCCCTGAGCGCGGCCTTCGCGCTTGCCACGGTTTTGAAAAGTTCGGACGGCGTACCGGACGAGATTGCGCTTGCCGCGCAGGCGATGGGTGCGCCGGATCGCGGACTTCGCGATGCGATCGCCAAAGCGCTTGCCGACGAGCTGCCGCTCTCGAAGCGCGACGGCGGCTTCGTGCGGGAGGGCTACAATCAAGACCTCGACGCTGCGCGAAATTTGCGCGACGAGGCGCGCGGCGTGATCGCGGGCTTGCAGCAGAGCTACGCCGACGAAACCCAGATCAAGTCGCTCAAAGTAAAATACAACAACGTGCTCGGCTTCTTCGTCGAGGTGCCGAGCCAGCATGGCGAGAAGATCCTGAACTCGAAGTCGCGCGAGCGTTTCATTCATCGGCAGTCGATGGCGGGCGCGATGCGCTTCTCGACTGCCGAGCTTGGCGAACTGGAATCGAAGATTGCGTCGGCCGGCGACCGCGCGATCCAGATCGAGCTAGGCGTATTCGCAGAACTTGCCGCGCGCGTGCTGCAATCCGCCTCGCTCCTTGAGATGGTCGCAAATGCCTTGGCCGAGATCGACGTCGCCGGAGCGCTCGCCGAGCGCGCGGCGGAATCGAACTGGGTGCGGCCCGAGATCGATGATTCGCTCGCCTTCGAGATCGAAGGCGGGCGTCATCCGGTGGTCGAAGCTGCGATCTTGCACGACGGCGGGCCGTTCGTTCCGAACGACTGTTCGCTATCGCCGCCTGCGGGCGCGAGCGCCGGCGCGATCTGGCTCGTCACCGGCCCGAATATGGCGGGCAAGTCGACCTTCCTGCGCCAGAATGCGATTCTCGCGATCCTCTCGCAGACGGGTTCTTTTGTTCCGGCGAAGTCCGCGAAGATCGGCATCGTCGATCGGCTGTTCTCGCGCGTAGGCGCCGCCGACGATCTTGCGCGCGGCCGTTCGACCTTCATGGTCGAGATGGTGGAGACCGCGGCGATTCTGCATCAGGCGACTGCGCGTTCGCTCGTAATCCTCGACGAGATCGGGCGGGGGACTGCGACCTTCGACGGTCTTTCCATCGCCTGGGCTACGCTCGAGCATCTGCATGAAGTGAACCAATGCCGCGGCTTGTTCGCGACCCACTTCCACGAACTCACCGCGCTTGCCGCGCGCCTGCCGAGACAGGTGAACGCGACGGTTCGGGTGAAGGAATGGGAGAACGACGTTATCTTCCTGCACGAAGTCGTGCGCGGCACCGCCGACCGTTCCTATGGCATTCAGGTCGCAAAACTCGCAGGACTGCCGCATAGCGTGATCGAGCGTGCGCGTGTCGTGCTTGCGGAACTGGAATCCGAGCAGCGCGCGAAACCGCTTTCCGGTTTCGACGATCTGCCGCTGTTTCAGAACATCAAGGCACTGCGCGACGTCAAGGCACTGCGCGCGGCATCGGCGGATGCTCCGGCCAAGACCGATGCTCTTGGTGCGGCACTCGACGCGATGCACCCCGACGAGATGTCGCCGAAGGAGGCGATGGAAGCGCTCTACAAGCTGAAGAACATTCTGCGAGATCGTTAGGCGCGGAGTTTCCCGCGCAGCGCAAACACGCTTAAGTTCCACGCGACCGTGATACCAAGCGCGACGGTGAGTGCGAGCGGCACACCGAGCGAGAGCACCGAGACATGCAGGACATAGGCTGCGATGCCGAAGCCGATGAGCCCGGTGATCCCGTTCGCCATCACCGCTGCGCAGGCGGGCCCGCCGTAGCGCTGATGCAGGATCAGCATCATGCTCGTGAATACGATCGGAAAAGCTGCAAGCGCGCCGGTGAAGATCGGGCCCATCACTGAATTCAGAAGCAGGATGATCCCGATCAACGTACCGACCAGTCCCGCGCGGAACGCGAAGTCGTACCAGCGCAGCTTGATTTTCGGCATACGCGCGTAGCGGTAGCGGCGCACGAGCATGAAGCACACCGCGAAGACGGCGATATTCAGGAGCGCGGCTGTCGCTCCGCTTTTGATGAAATGCGAAAATAAAAAGAACGAACCGAGCCAGACGATCATTGCCGCTGGCACGCAGACGATGAACGGATGCCGTTGCGATAACAGGACGTAGGTCGTGGCATAGAGCGCAGTCGAAGCGTTGAGCAAAAGACTGCCGAGCGCGCTCTGCGAGAAAAACTGGGCGTCCTGTTCGAACGCGAGGAAGAAATAGGAAGGCCCCGCGGAAACCGGAAGGGTCGCGACCAATGCGCCGATGAGCGGGCCTGCACGCTCGGCAGCAAGCGTTGCGGCGATCACGACGGAGGCGCCGATCGCCATCTTCACGGCGATCGTCAGCCAGTAAAATACTTCAGGAGACATGCAGACAGCTGATATTCTCAACCGCCTGTATTGAAAGCGGCGAGGCCTTTTAGACGCTCTTCAGCGACACGTCGACCTTCGGCCCGGCCTTGATGGTCTGATAGACCACGCAATAGCGCTCGGTGAGCTTCAGGAGCTGATCGAGCTTTTCCTGCGGCGCGTCGGTTTCGACGTCGAAGCGCAAGCGAATCTCGCGAAAGCCGACGGGCGCTTCTTTCGCGACTCCAAGCGTGCCACGGAAGTCGAGATCGCCTTCGGCGGAAACCTTGCCGGATTTCAGCGGAATCTCGATCGCGGTTGCAACCGCCTTCAGCGTGACGCCCGCGCAGGCGACCAGCGCTTCGAGCAGCATGTCGCCGGAGCAGAGTTCGCGGCCCGAACCGCCGGTAGCCGGATGCAGCCCGGCGATCTGGAGCGCGCGGCCGGTTTCGACCTTGCATGAAATCCCGTCATCGAGCGTGCCGTTTGCCTTCAGCGTGATGACGGCGGCGTCCGGGTCGGTCTTGTATTTGTCCTTGATCGGCGCCTGAAGCGAGCGGAGTTCTGCTGCGTCCATCTGATCTTCCTCCGGATTTTTGTTGCCGCCTTATGTCAGATCGCGGCGGCGGGCACCAGTTCATCGCCCGCGGTGCGTTCGCGCAAGCTCTGGTCGAGCGCATTCAGAATGCGCCGCTTCGCGGCCTCGAGTTCGGGGCCGTAGCGGTCGCGCGGGCGCTTGAGATCGAGTTCGAATACCGAAGAAATCCGTCCCGGACGCGGACGCATGACGACGACGCGATCTGCAAGATAGGCGGCCTCTTCCACGTCATGCGTGACCAGTACGAGT